>DATFOS010000165.1:0-4109 GCA_035265325.1 Acidimicrobiales bacterium | reverse complement strand
CTTCGTCGGTCCGCTCGTCCAGGGCGACGTCGGTGCTCGGCCGGGCGGGCTGCCGGGTCGGCAGCGGGGCGATCGAGGGATGGGTCGCGGGACCAGCCACGGGGCCAGCCTAGGACCGGGTCCCGCCCGCGCCCGACGGCGGACGTCACCCGACGCCCGGCGGCTGCGGCGGCCCGCTACGGCGGGGCCGGCACGTTCCGGCACAGGAGCGTCTGCCCACCCGAGGACAGCAGCGCACCGGCCGTGCTCCACACCCGGGCGCTGGCCGACACCAGGCCTCCGGTCGCCACCGGCGAGACGGCCTCGCACAACAGCCACTCCTCGCTCGATGCCGGCCGGTGGAAGCGAGCCGACAAGTCGATCGTGGGCGCGATCACCGGCAGCGGGTCGATGTGAGCGTGCGCTTGGACGGCGGCGGGCCAGCCCATCGTGTCGACGCAGACCAGCAGCCGGCAGGCGTCGGCCCACGGGTCGTCGAACGTCGCGGTCGGGCGGAAGCGGAACCACCAGCGCCCTTCGGGCTCGCCCGGACCGGCGGGCGGCCAGGTGTCGCGCCACTGGAGCGGGCGCTGGTCGAGGTTGTCCCAGAAGCGGAACGGTGGCCGGGTCGGCGGCTCGTCGACCAGCGCCATGCGCTCCTCGAACGTCGGGACCTGCTCGGGCGGCGGCACGTCGGGCATCGTCGGAATCTCGTGGGCCAGCTCGGGGCCGCCCGGATCGATGCCCCACACGAGCGCCTCGAGGATCGGTCGGTCGCCCTGGTGCAGGGTCACCCGCGACGACGTCGCGAGGCGTGACCGCCGCAGCTCGGTGACCGTCAACTCGACCTCGTCGAACCCCGCCACGCTCAGGAAGTGGGCGACGATGCTGGCCGGGAGGGTCCGGCCGGTCGCGGCGCCGGCAGCCCGCAGCGCCACCGCGGCCACGTAGCCCCCGTTCGGACCCCAGATGGCCCAGTCGTCGCTGAGGTTCCCCGCGAACCGCTGCTCGCCGCCGGAGCCGTGGGGGTCGCCCGACGGTGTGACCGCCGTGTCGTTGTCGAGATCGCCCATTGCCGCCGTCTCGCCGGTCTCGTCCGTCAGGTAGCCGCGATGGTCTCGAATCCCCGCGCCACGTCGTCGAGATGGTGCACGGGGTCGTGGATGAGGTAGCGGGCAAACGACTCGACCGTGAAGCGGGCGCCGTCGCTGCGGTTGCCCGTGCGCCGCCAGGCGTCCCCCGACACGGAGTCGAACCGGTCGGCGATCCGGGCGGCGTTGCTGGCGATGTCGGCAGCCACCTGGGCGGGATCCTGCTCGTTGTAGCGGTCGTCGACCGCGGCCGCGTCCTGGTCCCAGTTGGGGAAGTCGGGGCCGTCCTGGGTGAGCATCATGGTCAGCCGTTCGTCGTAGAGGCGGTAGACGTCCCGCACGTGGCAGGCGTACTCGAGCGCCGACCACCGGTCGTCGGTGGGGCGGCTGGTCAGGCCGTCGGGCCGGGCGAGGATGGGCTGCCAGGCTGCGGCGTTGTCCCGCACCATCTGCCCGACCTGCTCCCGCGGGAAGCCCTGCGCATTGAACCCGCACTCGGGGCATGGTCGCTCGAGCACCCAGGTCCAGTCCTTGGTGTCGGGGGTGATCGGCATCGCCACCGACGCTATCGACGGCCGTCCCGGCCAGTCACCCGAGTTCCCGTCACCGGAACCACAGCAGGTCGAGGCCGACGGGCGCCGGCGACTCATCGTCGGCGATCGCCTCGTCGAGCCGGTGCATCCCTGCGGCGAACTCGGCGTCGGTCAGCCCGACGAGCACAGTGTCGGCTCGGCGCTGGGCGGGGAGCCGGTCCCGCCAGCCCCGGAGGTCGAGGGTCGCGGGCTCTTCGACTCGGGTGAGTCCCTCGAGGGCGAACCCGGCGCCCTCGAAGGCGGCCTTCACGGACTCGACCGTCGGAAAACGGTCGCCCGCTCGCCGCGCCGCAGGAAAGAAGCGGAACAGGCCGATGCCGTCGAGCCGGCCGCGGAAGCCGCTGCGGATCAGCACGGGTGCGCCCGCGGCCATGGCTCGGCGAAGCTCGCCGGCGCAACGAGCGACGTCGCCGACGTGGTGGATGACCGTCGACAGCCAGGCGGCGGCAACCGATCCCGTGCGCAGCGGCAGCGCTCCCCCGACACCACCGACCTGGTGGACGCGCGGGTCGCGGCCGGTGCGCCGCGCCTGGGCCCGCATGCCGGCGGACGGCTCGAGCGCCACGACCGGGCGGCCGGTCCAGCGGGCGATCGACGCCGACCAGAGCCCCGATCCGGCGCCGAGGTCGAGCGCGGGCCCGGGGGGCAGCGTCGCCAGGGCCCGCCCGACGGGTTGCTGCCACGCCCCGAGCACCACGGCGTGCCCACGTGTGCGGTCGTAGTCGGCCGCCGCGGTCTCGTAGTCGACCCCGGCGTCGCGTCGCTCGGCGGGCATCGATCTGATCCTCGCACGGGTTGTGTGGACGGGTTCGGGTTGCTCGGCAACCACGACCCGTCCACGGTTGCCGGCGCAACTACGGGGTGACGCCCGCGAGGAGGTGGCGAGCAGCGGCGCCGAGAGCGTCGCGGGCCGGCGACGGCGGCAAGGGGTCCAGGGCGTGGTCGGCGGCATCGACGTAGCGGCGGGCCTCGGCGATCGACTGGGCCACGCCGTCGCCTCGCCGGACCAGCGCCAGCGCCCGGGCCTGCGGCTCGGGGTCGAGCGGCGCCCCGAGGAGCCCGCGCAGCTCGTCGCCGTCGGGGCCCGGCATCGTCCGGAGCACCGGCAGGTTGTAGATGCCCTCGGCCATGTCGTGGCCGGCGGGCTTGCCCAGCTCGTCGGCCGTGGCCACGACATCGAGCACGTCGTCGACCACCTGGAACGCCATGCCGTAGTGCAGCCCGAAGCCCGTGAGGGCGTCGACATGGGGGCGGGGGAACCCGGCGACGAGACCGCCGATGCGGCACGCCGTCGAGTACAGCGCGGCCGTCTTGCCCTCGATGGCGGCGACGTAATCGGCCTCGGCGCGGTCGACCTGGTACGCGAACTGCAGCTCCCGGACCTCGCCCTCGCACAGGCGGCCGATGGTGGCCGCCAGCAGGGTGGCGACCTCGGTGCCCAGCGACGCCGCCAGCTCCGACGCCCGGGCCAGGAGGAAGTCGCCCGACAGGATCGCCCGCAGGTTGCCCCAGCGCGTGTTGACGCTCTCGACTCCGTGGCGAGTGGACGCCTCGTCGATCACGTCGTCGTGGTGGAGGGAGCCGACGTGGACCAGCTCGCAGGCGACGCCGCCGGTCACCGCGTCGTCCGACACGGTCTCGCCGACGTCGCCCACGTCGCGGCCGGCAGCGCCGCGGCCACCGCCGGCCGTCTCCGACCCGGCGACCCCCGGGCCCGTGGCCGACGCGAGCGCGGCCAGCACGGGGCGCAGGCGCTTGCCACCGGCCTTGACCAGGTGCGAGGCCATCTCGGTCATGGTCGGGTCGTCGGACTCGACGGCCGCCAGCAAGCGCTTCTCGACCCGCTCACGCAGGGCGGGGACGCCCGGCAAGTCGAGCAGTGGATGGGGGACAACCACCGCGCCACGGTAGGTGACCCGCCGGTCGGCCCGAAACCGCACGAGGCCGAACGGCCCCGAACGGCGAATGACCACGCCCGGTGCGGGGGGTCGCGCGATCCGGTTACGAAGGGGGTCGATGCCGCGGGGCCGGCGTCGTCAGCGCCGACGGGCTGTAGAGTTTCCCCACGGATCCCCCGACTGGCGGGAGGCACGTCTTGTTCGAACGGTTCACCGACCGGGCTCGCCGAGTGGTCGTCTTGGCCCAGGAAGAAGCCCGGCTCCTCAACCACAACTACATCGGCACCGAACACATCCTCCTGGGCTTGATCCACGAGGGCGAGGGTGTCGCGGCCAAGGCGCTCGAGTCGCTGGGCATCAGCCTCGAGGCCGTGCGCCAGCAGGTCGAGGAGATCATCGGCCAGGGTGGCTCGTCGCCCTCTGGGCACATCCCGTTCACGCCGAGGGCCAAGAAGGTCCTCGAGCTGTCGCTGCGTGAGGCGCTGCAGCTGGGCCACAACTACATCGGCACCGAGCACATCCTCCTCGGCCTCATCCGCGAGGGCGAG
>DATFOS010000164.1:0-33825 GCA_035265325.1 Acidimicrobiales bacterium | reverse complement strand
TCCCGCTCGAGGTCGAGTCCGAGGGGCCGTTCGACGTGGTGGTGGCCGCCGACGTCATCGAGCACGTGCGCCGGCCGGAGGACATCCTCGACCAGCTCCACGGGCTCCTGGCGCCGGGCGGCGTCGTCGTGGCCTCGATCCCCAACTTCGCCCACTGGTACCCGCGTCTGCGGGTCATGGCCGGCCGCTTCGACTACGACCGCCGGGGCATCCTCGACAACACCCACCTGCGGTTCTTCACCCACCGCAGCTTCGAGCGCCTGGCGCAGGAACGGGGCTGGCGGGTGGCCCGCAAGGGCGTGACCGGGCTGCCGCTCGAGGTCGTCGAGCGGGGCGCCGGCGACGAGCCGGTCGCCGAGAGCGGGGTGCGCAAAGTGCTGCGCCGGGCCGACGCCGCCGCCCTCCGGGCCCGCCCGAGCCTGTTCGCCTACCAGCTGCTCTACCAGCTGGTCCCGCTCAGCCGCCGCTAGCCGTCGACGATGGGGTCGCCCCGCCGGTCGTAGCGGACCGTGTCGAGGGCGTCCCAGCACACCGACATGTCCGGCGTCTCGACCCGCAGGCGGCCCGGGAAGCGCATGGCCACGCCGCGGCCGGGCGGGGCGGCGCCGAGCAGGTCCTTGGCTTCGTCGTTGGCGAAGGGCGCCCAGTTGAGCGCCGTCCGCTCGTGGGTGACGGCAAAGGGGGCCTGGCGCGGGTCGGCGTCCACCCGGATCGTGACCTCGCCGGACAGCTCGACCGGCGGACCGCGGCGCCACAGCCCGCCGGCGTTGGGCGGGGCCGCCACGTCGACCCGGACGCGGTCCTCGTCGACCCGGACGATGCCGACGATCGAGGTCTCCCGCCGGCCGAGCGTGAGAAGCGGGACGCGGCTGCCGTCCTCCGGCAGGTCGTCGAGGTCGACGACGATGTCGTAGACGCCCACGTCCGGGCCGCGCTCCACGCCGATCCAGTCGTCGTTGCGGTGCAGGTACAGGCCCGAGCACTGGCCGATGATCGCCAGGCGGCCGTCGAACACGTCCCGGTCCCGGGGCATGGCCCGCCACGTCTCGTCCACCAGGTAGGGGCTCCAGGCCCCCGGCAGGTTCACCCGCCAGCCGACCCACTCGGCCCGCCACTCCTCGGGGACCACCGGGCCCCGTTCCCGCTGGTAGGAGAGCGCCAGCGCCAGGTTGATGGTCAACCCCACGAGGAGGAGGAGCGCGGTGGCCGCGACGGCCAGCGCCCGGAGCGGCCTGCCCCACCGCAGCGCCGAGGCCACGGCCACGTGGAAGCCGACGACGGCGGGCACGAACACGGCCGGCACGAGGTCGTTGAGGTAGCGGTTGGCGATGTAGCCCAGGCCGAGGACCCCGAGCCCGCCGGCGACCGTCCCGAGGCCGAGCGCCATCACCCACGGCTGCCACGGTGGGCCGGTGGCGGTCCCCCTCCGCCGGCGGCGCCAGGACCGCACGGCGGCGACGACGGCGACGACGGCCAGGACCGTGAGCGCCGGGGCGGAGGCCGGGATGCTGGACGTCCAGTCCAGGTTGTCGAAGGAGGCGTCCGTGACCTGGGAGGGACCGAAGCGGGGGAAGTCGATCCACGGGAAGTCCCGCCGGACGTCGATGCCGTCGGGCCGGACGTACTGCCAGGTCGTCGACGGTAGGAACTGCACGCCGAACAGCGAGCCGCCGTTCTCCTCCAGCATCTCCCGGCGCTCGGCGAACAGGATCGACTGCACGTGCGCCGAGGACGGCGGGGTCAGCGTGGTGCGGAACTTCGCGTAGTTGACGAAGACCGTGAGGACCAGCGGCACGGCCAGCGCCACGCCGAGGACGACCACGGCCTGGCGGTCGAACCGCCGCCACCAGGGCCCGTCCTTGGCGCGGGCGTCGCGCCACAGGAACACGAGGCATACGAGGCCGAGCGCCGTCAGCGGCGCCAGGCCCAGGCTCTGGCGGGTCAGCAGGGCGACGCTCGTCCAGGTCACGGCGCCGGCCAGGCGCCACCCGGTCGGCCGTTGTGCCCAACGCACGACGGCGTCGAGGGCGATCGCCGTGAGCGCCAGGCCCCACAGCGTGGCCTCGTGGTACACGACGGCCTCGGCGGCGAGGAAAAACGGCGGGCCGGTGAGCAGGGCGGCCGCCAGCGCCGCCGCCGCCAGTGGCTCGCGTTTGCCGAGAGGCGCCCGGTCGCGCACCAGCGGGCGCAGGGCGCAGGTCAGGCGGAACGCGCCCCACGACAGCACGGTCAGCGCCACGAGCATCGAGATCGTCGTGAGCCGGCCGTCGAGGCGGTCGGTGACCAACAGGACCGGCATCCGCAGTAACGCCGGGACCGGCCCGAAGTAGATGTAGGTCTTCCCGCCGATGAGGAAGCCCTCGAACCCGACGACCTCCGGCGGGACGTCGAGGCGCCCGTGGAACAGCGCGCGCGCCTGCACGTCGAAGAAGTCGTCGAAGTACCGGCGCTGGAGGAAGTCCCACCTCCCGGCCGTGAGCACCCAGGCGTAGAGGACGAGGACGCCCAGGGTGGTCAGCGCCCAGGCCCGTCGCAGGCGGCTGCGCTCCGCCCAGGTCAGCCCGTCGAGGGAGGCCGCCCGCTCGGCGGCCTCGTCGCCCCCACCGGTCGGCGCCGCATCCTTGCCGTCGTCGGGGGAGCCGGTCGGTTCGGGCCCGCCCGCATCGGCCCGCGTGAGCGTGCCCGGCCTACCCATCGGCGCGCGCCCCGGCCTTGCGCCGGAGGAACGGCCGCTCGACGTACCGGTACGAGAGCACCCCGAGGGCGAACGACACGGCGATGGCGAGGGTGATCTGGAGCGACTGGTCCCAGTCCGTGGTGTTCCGGGCGAGGAACATGATCACCGGCAGGTGCCACAGGTACACCGAGTACGAGATGGCCCCGATCATGGCGAGCGGCCGGGAGCCCAGCAACCGGCCTGCGAGAGTCCGGCCCCCGCACAGGACGCCGACCACCACCACGGCGCCGAGGGCGGCGGCCCCCGTGAAGAGGCCCTGGAAGAGGATCGGCGACAGCGGGTGCGTCCCGACCACCAGCCAGGCCAGGCCGAGCAACGCCACCGGGATGGCCCGGGCGGCCCACCGGGCCGGGATGCGGTCGAGCCAGCCCGCCGACCACGCCACGCCGAACAGTGCCCCGACCAGCGGCCCGTCGAGCCGGTACGGCGAGCCCACGTACAGGTCGAAGGCGGTGACGCCGCCGTCGTCGGAGAAGGCCAGCGCCCGGGCGATCGCGGGCGCCGCCACGCCGAGGGCGGCGAGGCCGGCGAGTACGGGGTAGGGCCGCCGGGCGGTGGCCAGGACCACGGCGACCGCGATGCACCACAGCACGTAGAAGTGCGCCTCGACGCTCAACGACCACGTGTGGCCCACCTCGATGAGGACATCGGCGGGGTCGGCGTTGGTCGAGAACGTCAGCACCCGCAGGGCGCTCGAGAGCACCTCGCCGGGCGGGTAGCGGTCGGTGGCGACGGAGGCGGCGAGCATGCCGACCTGCAGCACCACCAGGGCGGGCCACAGCCGCAACAGCCGGCGTCTGAGGAAGTCCCCCACCCGGATCCTGCCGCGGCGCCGGTGCTCGGTGAGCAGCAGGGCGGTGATGAGGAAGCCGCTGAGCGCGAAGAACAGGTCGACCCCGACCTGGCCGCCGCGGAAGAACCACTCGGGGTGGCCCGGCCACATGAGCACCCCCACGTGGTGCAGGACCACGACGAGGACCGCCAGGCCCCGCAACCCGTCCAGCTCGGGCCGGTGCCCGAACCGCCGGGGGGCCGCGCTCGCCTCGGCGTCGGGGCCGACGCCGGGGACGACGGCGGCCGGCACGCCGCTCGCAGGCGAGACCGGCGACGGCCCGAGGCCGCCCGGCGCGGCCGGGGGTGACGACGCGGTGGCGGCGCGCGCCGCCGGTTCGGTTGCCCCCATGCTGGTCATCGGTTCCCCTGGTGAGCGGCCGCCCCCAGCGGCCGGTCTGCAGGCTACCCAATGGTCATCGTCGCGACCCCTTGACCTCGGGTTCGCGCGCCGGGCGTGTGCCCTCAGCCGTCGAGGCGGGACACGTAGAGCTCGTGGGTCTCGCCGTCGAACGCGACGAACAGGACCCGCTCCACGAGCGTGGTGGCGCCGCACACCGTGGCGACCGCGATGTCCGCCGCGGCCGCACGCGGGTAGCCGTAGACGCCAGTGGAGATGGCGGGGAAGGCGACGGAGCGGGCGCCCAGCTCGTCGGCCACCTCCAGCGAGCGCCGGTAGCACGAGGCGAGCAGCTCGGGCTCGCCGTCGCGCCCGCCGTGCCACACGGGCCCGACGGTGTGGATCACCCAGCGGGCCGGCAGGCGGTGGCCGCCGGTCGCCTTGGCGTCGCCGGTGCGGCACCCGCCCAGCGAGCGGCACTCCTCGAGGAGCCCGGGGCCGGCGGCCCGGTGGATGGCCCCGTCGACCCCACCCCCGCCCAGCAGGGACGCGTTGGCGGCGTTGACGATGGCGTCGACCTCGAGGGCCGTGATGTCGCCCCGGTACGCGGTGGCCTCCACGGCCCCGTGTCTACCCGGGAACGACGAACCGGCCGCACAGGCTCTTGCATAATGCCCGTACGTGGAGGAGGATCACACCAATGTAATTACAAGCGTGGCACCAAGTGGTGGAGCCTTGTGAGCTGCACCCGTCGGGCCACTGTCCACCACGAGAAACGGGAAGGGGGCCGCATGAGTCTCCCCATGGCCACGAGTCCCGACGACCGGTCCTGGCAGGACTACGCGAACTGCCTCGGTGTCGACCCCGATCTGTTCTTTCCCGAGCGGGGCGCCTCCACGCGAGAGGCCAAGGAGGTGTGCCGGGGCTGTGTCGTCCGCGACCAGTGCCTCGAGTACGCGCTGGTCAACGGTGAGAAGTTCGGTATCTGGGGCGGCATGAGCGAGCGCGAGAGGCGCCGCATCCGCCGCCAGCGCGCCCTGGCGCGTCAGGCCGCCGCCGCGGCCTCCGCCTCGGCCTGACGGGCGCCGAGGCCACCAGCACCTCTCCGCAGTCCCTCCCGCCGCCGACGACGGGCGCCGGCGGGGTGTCGGGCACCTCCTCCTACGATTCCTACGACTCGTGCGAGGACGGGGTGAGGCGGCGACGGCGGGCGGCGAGGCGATGGTCGATCGTGCGTTCCTCGGCCAGGTCGAGGCGGCCCCAGCGGGCGGGGTCGATGCGTGCGAGGACCGACCCGGGCACGAGCCCCACCAGCTCGGCCCGATCGACGGGAGCGAGGGCGGCGACACGGTCCCAGGCCTCGGCCGGGCCCACGACGTCGGGTGAGAGGAGGTTCATCGAGACCTGAGCGCCGCCGGCGACGGGGAGGCCGAGCGCCCGGAGGTGCGGCCCCCGCACCGCGGCCGCCACCCGTCGGGCGAGCGCCACGTCGGGCTCGGTGAGCCACACGTTCCACGCCACGAGGACCGGCCGGCATCCGACGGCGGCGGCACCGGCCGTCGGGTGCGGCACCGGCGGCCCCGCGTCCGGGGCCAGGTCGCGAAACGCCCGGCGGCGGACCTCCGGCAGCGTCCGCTCGGGCCCGTAAGCGAACGACGGCACCCCCAGCTCGCCCGCCAGCCAGGCGGCGAAGTTGTCCCGGGCGGTCCGGGCGTCGGCCATCGTCCGGTCGTCGAGCGGGACGAACGGGACGACGTCCACGACGCCGAGCCGGGGGTGGACGCCGTCGTGTTCCCGCAGATCCAGGCGCTCGACGGCGGCCCGGGCGACCGCCCGTGGGGCATCCTCGCCCACCAGCGTGAGGACCGACCGGTTGTGGTCGGGGTCGGTGTGGACGTCCAGCAGGTCGTCACCCGCAGCGCCGGCGAGGGCGGCCACGACCTCCGGCCGTCGGCCCTCGCTGACGTTGACGACGCACTCGAGCACGAGTTGCTCCCGGATGAACGCTGGCGGTACCAGGGGAATCATCGAGATGATCGCTGGCGACTGTGCGGGAACGCGACGGTAGTGTTGCCACGTGAACCTCGGAGCCCCAGAACTGTTGATCGTCCTCCTGGTGGTCCTCGTGCTCTTCGGAGGAGCGAAGCTCCCCAAGCTCGCCCGATCGATGGGGCAGGCGCAGAACGAGTTCAAGCGCGGACTGGACCAGGGGTCGAAGAGCGACGAAGACGACGGCAAGCCCGCCAGCAGCTGACCCACACGGAACTCGCGGGAACTCACGCCGCCTCGCCGGCGTTGTGAGGGTGCGCCGCACGTCCCTCCGCCGGGGCGGCGACGCACCGGTCGACGATGTCCCTTCGTGGGGCGAGGTCGCGCGCCGCCACGGCGACTTCGTCTACACGGTGGCCTATCGCCTGACCGGTGACCATCACGACGCACAGGACTTGGTCCAGGAGGTGCTCCTGCGGGTGCAGCGCGGCTTGGCTACCTACCGCCCGGGCTCGATCGAGGCCTGGTTGGGGCGCATCACCACGAACGCGTTCCTCGACGACGTGCGTCGCCGCCGTCGTCGGCCGGTCGTCGCGCTCCCCGACGACCCCGACCAGGTGGTGCCGAGCTCGCCGTCCGTCGACGAGGCGCTGGCCGCCGACGTGCTGTCCGACGACGTGACGGGCGCACTGCAAGCCCTGCCCGCCGAGTACCGGGCCACGGTCGTCCTGTGCGACATCGTCGGCCTGCGCTACGAGGAGATCGCGGACGACCTGGGCGTGCCCGTGGGCACGGTCCGCAGCCGCATCCACCGGGGGCGCGCCCTGTTGCGGACGGCGCTGGCGTGAGCACCGTCGACCCGCTCGAGCCGGCCGGGCCCGGGGGCGAGCACCCCGGCGACCTGCTGTCCGCCCACCTCGACGGCGAGCTGACGCCTGACGAGGCGGCACGCGTCGAGCACCACGTGGCGTCCTGCGCCGACTGCCGCACCGAGCTCGAGGAGCTGGCCGGCGCCCGGTGCGTCCTGCGGTCGCTGCCGCCCGTCGCCGCCCCCACCGGCCTCGTCACCGGCATCGTCCGCGCCCGTCAGCGGGCGAGCCGCCGCGGCGTCGCGCTGGCGCTCGTCGCCGCCAGCCTCGCCGTGGTCGTGGGCCTGGCCGCCACGCCGGTCCCCGGCGGCGAGCGGGGCCCCGACCGTCCCGAGATGGCCCTGACGTCCGAGGGGCGCCGGTTCGACGCCGGGCTGGGCACCACGATCGACCGCACGTCACCCGGGGGCGGCACGCCCGCCGGGCTGCAGCGTCCCCGTCCCGCCGACAGGGACGACGACCGCGAGTCGCTGCTCGACCGCCTCGGTGATCGCGTGGGCGACGCCGTGTCGGGCCTGCTCCACGCCGTCGGCGGCTGACGCCGCGCCGCCCGGGCGCGCCGGAAGGCGCGCGGGGCGGGGGAACGGGGACCTCCTGTCGGAGTTCCTGTCAGGCCGCCGTTCCGCCGTGCCGCCGCACGCCTTTCCGCCGATTGCTTCCCTCAGCTGCTGCGCCGCCCACGCAGCCCGCCTACTCGCTCGCTCGATGGTGGGGCCGTTCAGCCGCGGCCGGCACCCGCCAGGCTGGCCAGCCGGCGCCTCTTCAGGATGCGACGCCGCTCACGTTCGGAGGCACCGCCCCACACGCCGTGGTCGATGCGGTTGGCCAGGGCGTGCTCGAGGCACGCCTCCTTGACCGGGCAGCTGGCGCAGATCCGCCGGGCGACCTCGACGCCCACGCCGTCGCTCGGGAAGAACGTCGCGGGCGATTCGTGGGCACAGTTGCCGACGGCCATCCACTCGGTGTCCATAGGTCCTCCAGAGACCTCGGGGGTTGCCCATCTACACGTCCTTGGACACCGTTCAGTTCCAAGAATCATCGATCTTCGCGCTGAGTAATTCGGCCGAGGCGGTCCCGGGCCCGCCGATCCGGTATCCATGGGGCACGTGAACGCCGATGCCGCGAGCGATCGCCCGGCCCCGCCGCCCCCGGCGTCGGCCCCACCGACCGGCCAGCGCCTGCCGCCGCCGCCCCCGCCGTCGCCCGGCTCCCGCCGCCGGCCGGAGGGCCCCGACGGTCCCGGGTCGGCGCCGTCCGGCCCGCCCGAGGGGGGCGACGACACGGCCGTCCGCCCGACGCCCCCGTGGGGCGCGCCGGGCCTCGCCGGCCGCCGGGCGCGCCCGCAGGGGCCGCCGACCGGCACCGCACCGCCCGCCACGGGGCAGCTCCCCGCGGTCCCCGGGGGCGCCCCACCCCCGCCGGCGGGCCCGGGTCGCCCCGCCCCGGGCTACGGCGGGCCACCGCCGGGCGCGCCCAACGGGATGTCCTCGGGCGCTCCCGGCTATCGGGGCGGCGCCCAGGCGGGCGGCACCCCCGGCGCCCTCGGCGCCCCCGGTCCCTCCGTCGGCGGACGCCCCGCCGGCCGGCCCGGGACGTGGCTCGCCGTCGTGGCCGCCGCCCTGGTGGGGGCGCTCGTGGCCGCCGGTGTCACGGCCCTCGCCCTCGCCGGTGACGACGACGACGCCGCGGAGGGGCGCACCGACATCTCGGGGGGCGGCGACACCGCCGACATCCAGGCCGTCCTCGACGAGGTGCAGGACGCGGTCGTGACGATCGAGACCAGCGGCTACGCCCAGGGCAGCGTGTTCGAGGGGGCCGGGACGGGCGTCGTCCTGTCCGCCGAGGGGCTCGTGCTCACGAACGCCCACGTCATCGCCGGCTCCGAGGACATCTCGGTCCGCCTGTTCGACGGCTCGTCCCACCCGGCCTCGGTCGTCGGCAGCGCACCGGACGCCGACCTCGCGGTCATCCAGGTCGAGGGCGCCGGCGAGCTGAGCGCCGCCACGCTGGGGTCCTCCTCCGACCTGCAGGTCGGCGAGCCCGTCATCGCCATCGGCAACGCCCTCAACCTCGGCGGGCGGCCCTCGGTCACGACGGGGATCGTCTCGGCCACCGACCGCACGATCACCTCGCCCGAGGGATCGCTGACCGGTCTCATCCAGACCGACGCCGCCATCAACGTGGGCAACTCGGGCGGGCCGCTCGTGGACGCCGCAGGCGAGGTCATCGGCATCAACACGGCGATCCTCGAGGACACGCAGAACCTCGGCTTCGCCATCGACATCGACTCGGCGCGCCCCATCATCGAGGACCTGAGCCAGGGCGGCGGGGCGACGACCTCCGGCAGCCGGCCGATCCTGGGCGTGAGCACCCGCGACCTCGCGTCGGTGGCCGAGCAGACCCGGGCCGGCCTGGGCATCGTGGCGACGGGCGGTGCCTTCGTGATCGACGTCCTCGAGGGGGGTGGGGCCGAGGCGGCCGGCGTCGAGCCGGGCGACGTCATCCTCGGACTGGACGACGAGCCGATCTCCACCTCCAATCAGCTGGTGGAGGCGATCGCCGCCCACGAGCCGGGCGACGAGGTCGCCCTGACCGTCGAGCGCGACGGCGAGCAGGCCACGATCACGGTCGAGCTGGCGGGGGGTTAGGCCGGGCCCCGCTACCCTTGCTCGCCATGTCCGACGTCGAGACCGTCACCGAGCCGCCCCGCGCCCACGCACGCGTCGTGTACCTGGGCCCGGTGGCGCCCCACTGGGAGGTGCAGTCCGACTTCGGCGACCGGCAGATGATCGACGACTTCCGGTCCCGCGTCGCGGCCCGCCTCGTGCTGCTCCCGCCGCACGACCCCCAGTTCCGCCGCAACCGCGAGCGGGTGGTGCGCGACGCCGAGCGCGAGCACATCCTGCTGGAGTGGGACCTCGGCTACGACGAGGACTGACGAGCACTGAGTCCCCGGCCGCTCGCCCCGGCCGGTGGTCATCGCGTCGTCACCGACGGGCCAGGCGGGGATGGCGACCCGTCGATACCCTGACCGGCGTGGACGATCTCGCCGACGTGGTCACTCTCGTCGAGCCGATGCGCGCCGACGGCGAAGTCCCGCGGTACCTCAACCGCGAGCTCTCGTGGATCGATTTCAACGAGCGCGTGCTGGCGCTCGCCGAGGACGAGCGGATCCCCTTGCTGGAGCGGGCCAAGTTCCTGGCGATCTTCGCCCAGAACCTCGACGAGTTCTTCCAGGTGCGGGTGGCCGGCCTCAAGGACCAGGTGGCCGCCGGCCTCACCGCCACCAGCCCCGACGGGCTGACGCCGGCCCGGCAGCTGGCCGAGATCCGCCAGCGGCTCAACGTCGCCGTCCCGCGGCTGCAGTCCGACTTCCTCGAGCGGGTCGCCCCGGCGCTGGCCGAGGCCGGCATCAAGCTCTCCTCCTGGAACGAGCTCGACGAGGATGACGAGAAATTCCTGGTCGAGGCGTTCGAGGACCGCATCTTCCCGGTCCTCACGCCGCTGGCCGTCGACCCCGGCCACCCGTTCCCCTACATCTCCAGCCTGTCGCTGAACCTGGCCGTGGTCGTGCGCGACCCGGTACTCAACGAGCAGCGCTTCGCCCGGGTCAAGGTGCCGGACATCCTGCCCCGGTTCGTGGTCCTGCCCGACGGCGAGAGGTTCATCCCGCTCGAGCAGGTCATCGCCGCCCACCTGGACCAGCTGTTCCCCGGCATGGCGATCGAGCAACACCACGCGTTCCGGGTCACCCGGAACGCCGACCTCACCGTCGAGGAGGAGGAGGCCGACGACCTCCTGGCCGCGGTCGAGATCGAGCTGCGGCGCCGGAGGTTCGGGCGGGCCGTGCGCCTCGAGCTCGACGCCGGCACGTCGCCCGAGGTCCGCAACCTGCTCCAGCGCGAGCTCGACGTCGAGGACGACGACGTCTACGTCCACGTCGCGCCGCTCGACCTCGGCGGCCTGTGGGCGGTCCACGGCCTCGACCGGCCCGACCTCAAGGACCCGCCCTACACCCGCGTCACGCCGGCCCGCCTGGGCCTCGACGAGGACGAGCGGGCTGACATCTTCGGCGCCGCCCGCCGCGGCGACCTGCTGCTCCACCACCCGTACGAGAGCTTCCGGACCTCGGTCGAGGAGTTCGTGCGCCAGGCCGCTGTCGACCCCGGCGTCCTGGCCATCAAGATCACGCTGTACCGCACGGCCAGCGACAGCCCGATCATCCGGCACCTCATCCGGGCGGCCGAGCGGGGCAAGCAGGTGGCGGCCATCGTCGAGATCAAGGCCCGCTTCGACGAGAGCGCCAACGTCGAGTGGGCGAAGGCGCTGGAGACCGCGGGCGTCCACGTGGCGTACGGGCTGGTGGGGCTGAAGGTCCACTCGAAGTCGCTGCTCGTGGTGCGCGACGAGCCCGACGGCCTGCGCCGCTACTGCCACCTCGGCACCGGCAACTACAACTCCAAGACCGCCCGCCTCTACGAGGACCTGGGCCTGATCACCGCCGATCCCGAGGTCGGCAGCGACCTGACCCAACTGTTCAACGAGCTCACCGGCTACGGCCGCAACGTCACCTACCGGAAGCTGATGGTGGCGCCCCGGGGGCTGCGGGCCGGGATGACCGAGCTCATCCGGCGGGAGGCGGAGGCCGGTCCGGGCCGGGGCCGCATCATCATGAAGATGAACAGCCTCGTCGACGCCGCCATCATCGACGAGCTGTACGCCGCCTCGCAGGCCGGGGTCGAGGTCGACCTGCTCGTGCGGGGCATGTGCTGCCTGGTGCCGGGCGTGGCGGGCCGCTCCGAGAACATCCGGGTCCGCTCGATCGTCGGTCGCTACCTCGAGCACTCCCGGATCTACTACTTCGCCAACGGCTCCGGGGAGGGCGAGCCCCGCTACCTCATCGGGTCGGCCGACCTCATGCCCCGCAATCTCGACCGGCGGGTCGAGACCCTCGTCCCGGTGGTCGACCCCGAGCTGACCGCCCGCCTGTGGGAGGTCCTCGAGGTCGAGCTGGCCGACGACGTGCTCGCCTGGCATCTGCACCCGGACGGGCGCTGGGAGCGTGTCCCGCGGGGTGGGGCGCTCGAGACCCACGTGCGCCTCCAGGAGCTCACGGTCCAGCGGCTGCAGCGGCTGACGACGCACTGACCCGGGGCTCCGGCTCGGGCTCCGCCGTCGGGCTCGCCGGCTCTGCCGCGGCGGTCGCCGGCTCCGTCGCGGCGGTCGTCGGCTGCGGCCCGCCGTCTGCCGCCGGGGCGGGACCGCCCGCCCGCGCGGGGCGGAGGAGGACCGCCGCCGTGGCCAGCGCCGCGAGCACCAGCCCGGCGCCGACGGCGTAGGCGAGGCGGTAGCCGGCGGTGAGGGCGGCGGCCTCGTCGCGGCCGGCGGCCAGCAGGGCCTCGGTGCGCGAGGCGGCCAGCATCGACACCACGGCGAGGCCGAGCGCGGCGCTGACCTGCTGCGTCGTGGCGAAGATGCCGGACGCTACGCCCGAGTCCTCCCCCGAGGCACCGCTCATGGCCAACGTGGCGATGGCCGGCATGGCGACGCCGAAGCCGACGCCGAGCGGCAGCAGCGCCGGGAGGATGTCGGTGGCGTAGCCGCCGTCGGCGGGCAGCCGGGCGAGCAGGGCCAGGCCGAGCGCCACCAGCGCCATGCCGCCCAGCAGTGCCGGCCGGGGCCCGACCCGGCCGAGCAGCTTGGGGGCGACCCCCAACGACAGCACGCCGATGCCGATGGCCACGGGGACCATGGCGACGCCGACCTCGGCCGGCCCGTAGCCCAGCACCCGCTGGAGGTAGAGGGCGGTCACGAACTGGAAGCCGAAGATGCCGCCGACCAGGAGGAAGAACACCAGGTTGGCCCGTGCCAGCAGCCCGGACCGGAGCAGCCGCAGGGGCAGGAGCGGCCGGGTGGCCGTGGCCTGGCGGGCGACGAAGCCGCCGATCAACGCCAGCGCCAACAGGCCCCCGCCCACGGTGACGGCGTCGGCCCAGCCC
This sequence comes from Acidimicrobiales bacterium, assembly GCA_035265325.1. Lineage (GTDB taxonomy): Bacteria > Actinomycetota > Acidimicrobiia > Acidimicrobiales > VFJN01 > DATCLS01. Next base: position 21,060 of record DATFOS010000164.1, on the reverse strand, counting down.
CGCTCGTGGGCGCCGACGATCGTGGCCACGGCCAGCATCAGGCCGGCCGTGACGAGCACGCCGCCCAGGGCGTCGGCCCCGCGCCGCAGGCCAATGCCCGCCTGGTCGGGAAGGACCCGCTGGGCAAGGACGGCGGCCGCCAGGCCGATCGGCACGTTGACGAAGAAGACCCAGTGCCACGACGTGGCCTGGGTGAGAAGGCCGCCGAGGACCAGGCCGATCGACCCGCCGGCGGCCTGGGAGAAGCTGAAGGCGCCGATCGCCCGGGCCTGCGCCCGGGGCTCGGAGAAGGTGGTCACGACCATCCCCAGCGTCACCGCCGAGGTGAGGGCGGCGCCGACACCCTGCACGAACCGGGCCACGACCAGCACGACCGGCGCGGTGGCCAGCCCGCACACCAGCGAGGCCACCACGAACAGGGCCAGGCCGGCCTGGAACACCCGGCGGCGGCCGACCAGGTCGCCGAGCCGGCCGGCCAGGAGCAGCATCCCGCCGAAGGCGACGATGTAGGCGTTTACGACCCAGGCCAGGCCGGAGGAGGAGAAGCCCAGGTCGTCCTGGATGGACGAGAGGGCCACGTTCACGATCGTCTCGTCCAGGATCATCATCAGCGCGGCGGCGCAGAGGACGGCGAGGGCGAGAGGGTGGGGGGCCGGTGGGACGGCGTCCGACCGCGGACTCGGCATGGCGGGCACTCCTGCGTCGTTCACAGGAGTGACCGTAGCGGATAGTTCCGAAGTAGACGATCTTTCTCGGGAAGTTCCCTTCCGGCCTGGCCCTACGTCAGCGCTGGGCGCGGCGCCGCACCGGGCGGGCCGTGTGGCTGGGGGCGGCCAGCGGGCCCTCCACCAGGCGCATCAGGGCGTCGACGAAGGCGCCCCGCTCCTCCTCCGGCAGGTGGGCGAGCGTCTCGTCGAACGTGCCGTCGACGATGCCCTGGGTCCGCTCGACCAGGGCGCGGCCCTTGTCGGTGACCGCCACGATGCGGGCCCGGCGGTCGGTGCTCGACGGCCGGCGCTCGGCCAGGCCGGCCTTCTCGAGGTGGTCGAGCGTCACGACCATCGTCGTCTTGTCGAGGGCGGCCATCGCCGCCAGTTGGCCCTGCGTGTACTCGCCGAGCATCGCCTTCGCCAGGACGCAGTGGTCGCGCGGCGTGACCTCCTCCTCGGCGAGGGCGGCCGTGAGGTGGGTCTGAAGGGCGTGGCTGGCCTGGTTGAGGAGGAACAGCAGGTCGACCGTCGACGGGGCGGCGGCTGTGGTCATGAGATGGATCGTATCCGGATGGTCCGACGACCGAACGGTTCCACGGACGGACCATCTGTTGCGGTCCGGCTTCCCTGTCACACGCCCTCCGTAGGGTCGCCGCATGGACGCAGCCGTCTTCGTCATCGCCGTGATCGCGGTCGGCATCGGTGTGGGGCTCCTCGTCGCCCGCATGGCGGCGCGGGCGGCGCCCGTCCCGCCGGCTCTGCCGCCCGCCGACGGGGTCGAGCGGTCGATCGGCGAGCTGCGCCACGACCTGGCGCGCGTGGCCGACCTGGTCCACGAGCTCGAGGTCGACCGGGCCGAGCAGCAGGGGCGCGTCGAGGGCCGGCTACGCGAGGTGGCCGAGCTGGGCGTTCGGCTGGCCGACACCACGCACGCCCTCCACCGGGCGCTGGCCAGCCCGCAGGCGCGGGGCCAGTGGGGCGAGCGCATGGCCGACGACGTATTACGGGCGGCCGGCCTGGTCGAGGGCGTCAACTACCGCAAGCAGGCCGTGACGGCGGCGGGCACCGTCCCCGACTTCACGTTCCCCCTGCCGGGCGGCCGGGTCCTCCACATGGACGTGAAGTTCCCGCTCGACAACTACCTGCGGCACCTCGAGGCCGACGGCGACGGCGACCGCGAGCGCTACAAGCTCGCCTTCGTGCGCGACGTGCGGGCGCGCGTGCGCGAGCTGTCGGGCCGCGCCTACGTCGACCCCGACCGCACGCTCGACGAGGTGCTGCTGTTCATCCCCAACGAGTCGGTCTACGCCTTCGTGCACACCCACGACCGCGAGCTGATCGAGGTGGCGCTCCGGCAGAAGGTCGTCCTGTGCTCGCCGTGCACGCTGTTCTCGGTGCTGGCCGTGGTGCGCCAGGCGGTCGAGCAGGCCCAGCTCCAGGCCCGGTCCGACGAGATCCTGCAGCTCCTCGGGTCGTTCGAGGCGCAGTGGGCGCGCTTCGTCGACGCCATGGACAAGGTGGGCCGCGGGCTCGACGGGGTCCGCCGCGGGTGGGACGAGCTGACCGGCCCCCGCCGGCGCCAGCTCGAGCGCGAACTCGACCGGGTGGCCGAGCTGCGGGGCCGCCGGCTGCCCGACGACCGATTGCTCGAGGTGGTGCGCGAGGCCGGTCCGGCGGGGTAGAGCGGCGCCGGCCGGGTAGACCGTGGGCCGTGGGTCGCAGCGGCACCGAGCAGTCCGGCACGCCCGAGGTACGGGCCGCGGGCGGCCTCGTGTGGCGCCACGGCATGGTCCCTGGCGCCGACGGCGTGCCCGAGCCGACGATCGAGGTCGTGATCATCCACCGGCCCCGGCAGGACGACTGGTCGTTCCCCAAGGGCAAGCTCGACAAGGGCGAGACCCCCGAGCAGGCCGCCGTGCGCGAGGTCGAGGAGGAGACCGGCCTGGTCTGCGAGCTGGGCGAGGAGGTCGAGTCGGTTCGCTACCGCGACCGCCAGGGCCGGCTCAAGGAGGTCCGCTACTGGGTCATGCACGTGGCCCGCGTGGGCACGTGGCAGCCGGGCGACGAGGTGGACCGGCGGCGCTGGGCCACGGTCGCCGACGCCGACCGGCTGCTCACGTACGACCACGACCGCGAGTTGCTCGCCGGCCTCGCCGCCTCCCTCGCTCGCCGCGACAGCGGCTGACGCCGCCTGCGGCCCGCCCGCGGGCGCCGGCCGTCCAGGCGTGCCGCGGTCAGGCCGGCGAGCGAGTGGGGACCGGGCCGACGTGGGGGAGCGTCTGCTCCACGAGCGTCGGCACCTCGTCGGCCGTGACCGGCCGCCGGTGGAACAGGCGGCACAGCACGATCGGGCCGACCAGCGAGTCCGCCAGCAGGCCGGTGTCGGTGTCGGGTGGCAGTTCGCCGGTCTCGACGGCGTCGTCGAGGACCTTCCGCAACGGCACCGCGCTCTCCTCCGCCAGGCGCCCGCTCAGCATCGCCATCTCGGGGCTGTGCTCGGCGGCGTCGATCAGCGCGGGCATCACGCAGGCCAGGTGGGCCGGGGCGGTGAGGGACTCGACCATGCCGGTGAGGACGGCCGCCACCCGGTCCCGCACGGGACCGGGTGGCGGCTCGGCGTCGCGGCGCTGCAGCGTCGTGAATGCGTCGGTGACCAGCTCGACCTTGCCGGGCCAGTGCCGATAGATCGTGCTCTTGGCCACGCCGGAGCGGGCGGCGACCGCCTCGATCGTCAGCCGGCTGTAGCCGACCTCGCGCAGCAGGTCGACGGTGGCGATGAGGACGTGGTGGCGCGAGCGCTCGATCCGGGGGTCGATCTCGTCGCTCACAGGCACGCCGTCCATCTTGCCTTCGTCCTCACCTCATCGCTCGCTCGCCCGCCCAGAGGCTGCACCGATGGGCGCAGCCCTGGCCCAGCGGCCCGGGCGCCGAAGGCGCCAAGAGCGGAGATACAGCGTCGTTCGACCGCTCGGGGGCGCCAGCGCCCGAGAAAGCAACCGTGCCCATCCGCGCGCCCGCTCAGCCGTCGTCCATGGCGTAGGCGAGGGCCGGCTCGGCGTCCGGCTCGAGGATCGGCTCGACCACGGGCTCGTCGGCGTCGGCGCGGCGGGGGTGCAGGGCCCTCCACACGAAGGCACCGGCCAGGATGGCTACCACCAGCGTGATCGAGTTGGTGAGGCGGAAGGCGTCGACGAAGGCGTCCTGGGCCCGGGCCAGCACGTCGCCCCCGCCCGGCAGGCCTTGGGAAACGCCCCACGCCCCGCCGATCGACTCGTGGGCCGCCTCGGCCGCCCCGTCGCCGAGCCCGGCGTCGACCACGGCCTGCGACCCGGCCTCGCCGAAGCCGGAGCGGTAGGCCGAGCCGGCGATCGTCCCGAACACGGCGATGCCGAGGGCGCCGCCGAACTCGCGGGTCGTGTCGTTGACCGCCGAGCCCACGCCGGCCTTGTCCATCGGGACCGCCGACATGAGCAGGCCCGTCGCCGGGGCGGCGGCCGCGCCGAGCCCCGCGCCCATCAGCCCGAAGGCCAGGGCGAGCACGGGGTAGGGCGAGTCGGTCCCCAGGGTGGTGAACACGGCCAGCGAGGCGCCCAGCGCCACGAACCCGCCGGCGATCACCGGCCCGGGCCCGAACCGCTGGCCCAGGCCAGCGCTGCGGGGCGACACGAGGATCATGGCCACGGCCGACGGCAGGCTGGCGAGGCCGGCCTCGAGCGGCGAGTACCCCAGCACGTACTGGGTGTAGAGCGTGGACAGGAAGAACAGGCCGAACAGCGCGAAGAACGTGAGCGTGATGGCGGCGCTCGCCACGCTGAAGCGGCGGTCCCGGAACAGGCCCAGCGGCAGCATCGGGTGGGCGGCGCGGGACTCCCACGCCACGAACCCGGAACCCACGAGCGCGGCGAGCAGGAACGACCCGAGCACGAGGGTGTCGGTCCACCCCCGTTCGGCGCCCTCGATGATGCCGAACAGCAGGGCGACCATCCCGACCAGCGCCAGGCCCGAGCCGGCCGGGTCGAGCGGGGTGGCGTGGCGGTCCCGCGAGCGGGGCGCCCAGATCGCCACGGCCACGAGCGCCACGGCGACCACGGGCAGGTTCACCAGCACGGCCGAGCCCCACCAGAACCACTCGAGCAGCAGGCCGGCCACGATCGGGCCGATGGCGGCCCCGGCGCCGGCGAACCCGGCCCAGGTGGCGATCGCCTTGCCCCGCTCCTCGGGCGGGAAGATGGCCGTGATCAGGGACAGCGTGGCCGGCATCACGAACGCCGAGCCGACGCCCATGATCCCCCGGCCCGCGATGACCTGGGCCGGCGAGGAGCCCAGACCGGCGACCAGCAGGCCGACCCCGAACACGGCGAGCCCGCTGAGCAGGGCTCCCTTGCGTCCGAAGCGGTCGCCCAGCGCGCCCGCCGCGAGGAGTAGGCCGGCGAAGACGAGGGCGTAGGAGTCGATGATCCAGTGCAGGGCGGTCGACGAGGCGTCGAGGTCCTGCTGGAGACGGGGGGCCGCCACGTTGAGCGACGACACGCTCATGACGACGAGGACGAGGCTGAGGCACATCACGGCCAGCAGCAGCCAGCGACGCCGGTGGACGTCGGGGTCTTCGTAGAGCTCGGACATAGCTGTGCAACGTATACGTATCGCTGTAGAACGCAACCGTTTTACAGAGGGCTCGCGGCTCGCCCCCAACGTTCCGGAGCCGTTCACCCCTGGTTCACCGACGGCCCCTCTGGGCGTTCACCTGCCCTCCCTACCGTCGGGCTCGGACAACAAGCGCTATCGGATCCCGAGCGCTGACCGGGGCGGAGTCGCCCAAGGAGGCATCCAGTGCAGTCCAAGACACAGCGCCGCCTGGCCTGTCTGTCGATCGTCCTGTCCCTCGGCCTGGTGGCCGCGGCGTGTGGTGGCGATGACGACGACACGGCGTCGGACACCGGCGACGCATCCGGGGAGGCCGGCGCCGCCTCCGGAGAGGTGAACGTGTCCGGCTCGTCGACCGTGCTCCCGATCAGCACGGCGGCCGGCGAGGCCTTCATGGCCGAGAACGGCGACGCCACCGTCAACGTCGACGGGCCCGGGACCGGCGACGGCTTCGAGCTCTTCTGCAACGGCGAGACCGACATCTCCGACGCCTCGCGGCCCATCGACGACGAGGAGGCCGCCCTCTGCGAGGAGAATGGCGTCGAGTACGTCGAGCTCCAGGTGGCAAACGACGGCATGGCCGTCATGACCAATCCCAACAACTCGGTGGAGTGCCTGAGCTTCGCCGACCTCTACGCCCTGATCGGGCCCGAGTCGGAGGGCTTCTCCACTTGGGCCGACGCCGAGCCGATCGCCAGCGAGCTGGGCTCGAGCACCGAGTTCCCCGATGCCACGCTCGACCTGACGGGCCCGGGCACCGAGTCCGGCACGTACGACTCGTTCGTCGAGGTGGTGCTCACGCCGATCGCCGAGGAGCGCGGCGTCCCGGAGGACGAGGCCGAGGCGACCCGGCCCGACTACGACGCCTCGCCCGACGACAACGTGATCATCCAGAACATCGAGTCGTCCGACACCTCGCTGGGCTGGGTCGGCTTCGCCTATGCCGAGCAGGCCGGTGAGGGCGTCACCGAGGTCCCCGTGGCGGCCGAGCCCGACAGCGACTGCGTCGAGCCGAGCGCGGAGACGATCGCCGACGGCACCTACCCGCTGTCCCGGCCGCTGTTCATCTACGTGAGCAGCGCGGCGGCCGAGGAGAACGGCGCCGTCGTGCCGTTCGTCGACTTCTACCTGGAGAACCTGGCCGAATTCGTCGAGGGCGCGGGCTACGTGGCGCTCCCCGACGAGCAGGTCTCCGAGGTCATCACGGGCTGGGAGGGTCGCTGACCTCCTCAGCCACACCGAGCGGTCCTGTCCAGGAACCGCGGCCGTCTCGGGGCCGGGCCGTCATGGCCCGGCCCCGGCCGGCGTCCCTGCCCGACTCCATCCGGGAGGCGTGAGACGTGGCGACCATCACCCCGCCGACCCCCGACGCTCCGCTGAACCTGTCGGGTGACCCGCGGCGCCACCGCAAGGAGCGCGTGATGGGCGGCCTGTTCTTCACCGCTGCCGCGGCGTCGCTGCTGATCAGCGGCCTCATCCTGTACTCGCTGTTCAGCAACGGCTGGGAGTTCTTCTCCGACGTCGAGTGGTCGACGGTGTTCGGCAGCGACTCGTGGAACCCCCGCCAGAACGCCTTCAGCATCTCCACGCTGCTGGCCGGCAGCCTGGTCGTCACGGCGGTGGCCATGGTCGTCGCCACCCCGCTGGGCCTGGGTGCCGCCATCTACCTGTCGGAGTACGCCCGGCCCCGGGTGCGGGCGACGCTCAAGCCGATCCTCGAGGTGCTGGCCGGCGTGCCGTCGGTCGTCCTCGGCTTCTTCGCCCTCACCTGGATCGCCCCCAACGTCGTGGGGACCTTCTTCGGCGAGGAGCACGGCCGCGGCGGCAGCATGCTGACCGCCGGCATCGGCGTCGGGATCCTGACGATCCCGCTCGTGGCCTCGGTGTCCGAGGACGCCATGCGGGCCGTCCCCGACAGCCTGCGGCAGGCGTCGGCCGGGATGGGCGCCCGGCGCATGAGCACGACGCTCCGGGTCGTCCTGCCGGCCGCGGTGTCCGGCCTGGTGGCGGCCATGATCCTCGCCGTCTCCCGAGCCATCGGCGAGACGATGGTCGTGTTCATCGCCGGCGGCGCCGCCGCCACGGCGCAGTTCACGACCAGCCCGCTCGACTCCAGCCTGACCATGACGGCGGCCATGGCGTCGCTGGCCACCGGCAGCGACAGCGTGCGCGGCGCCGGACTGGCCGTCCCGAGCCTCTACTTCGTGGGGATCGCCCTGTTCGCCGTCACCCTGCTGCTCAACGTCATCGGCAACGGCTTCGTGCGCCGCGTGCGCCAGGCCTACTGAGACCGGGGACCACCCATGGCACTCACGACCATCGGTTCCGCCAGCGAGGCCACCGTCCGGGCCCGCGTCGAGCGGGCGATCACGGGCCGCCGCAGCGACGCCGGTGGGCGGGTGTTCGAGACCGCGCTCATCGCCTGCCTGCTGCTCTCGCTCGCCGTCCTCGGCCTCCTCGTCTACCAGGTGCTCGGCAACGGGCTCACGGTGTTCGGCGACCGGGGCGCCGACTTCCTGGACACCGGCCTGGCCTCGTCTCCCGCCCGCGCCGGTGTCGCGCAGGGGATCATCGGCTCATTCTGGATTGCCATGTCCGTGGTCGTCCTGGCCCTGCCGCTCGGCATCGGCGCGGCGATCTACCTCGAGGAATACGCCCCGCTGAACCGGCTGACCTCGTTCATCGGCCTCAACATCCGCAACCTGGCCGGCGTCCCCTCGATCGTCTACGGCCTCCTCGGCCTGGCCATCTTCGTCGAGGCCCTCAACGGCTTCAGCGGCAACGAGGGCGTCAACCGGCGGACGCTGGCCGCCGCCGGCGTGACGATCGCGGTGCTGGTCCTCCCCGTCGTGATCATCACGACGCAGGAGGCCATCCGGGCCGTGCCCGTCGCCCTGCGCGAGGGCGCCTACGGGGTCGGCGCCACCAAGTGGGAGGTCATCCGCTCGCAGGTGCTGCCGTACGCCGCCCCCGGCATCCTGACCGGGGCCCTGCTCTCGATCGCGCGGGCGGTCGGCGAGGCCGCGCCGCTCATCGTGGTCGGGGCGGCCACCGGCCTGCTGGGCCGCTCGCCGGGCCTCAGCGCCGGCAGCCTGATCGACATCGAGAACCTCACGTCCCGTTTCACCGCCCTGCCGACGATCGTCTCCACCTGGTCGAAGCTCCCGGACGAGGAGTTCCGCGTGAACCTGTCGGCCGCCACCATCATCACGATGCTGGTGTTCGTCCTGGTCCTCAACTCGATCGCCATCGTGCTCCGGAACCGTTTCGAGAAGAAGAGGTCGGCATGACCGAGCCCACCGCCACACCCACCGCGGGCCGCACGATCGCTCCACGGACCACGGCACCGGCGCCCGAGCCCCTCGCCGCCCCCAGCGCCGCCCCGGGCCCGGTCGACGCCGCAGCGCTGCCGGTCGTGTTCGAGGTGCGCGACCTGAGCGTGTACTACGGCACCTTCCGGGCGGTCCGCGAGGTCACCCTGGACATCCGCCAGCACGAGATCACCGCGTTCATCGGCCCGTCGGGTTGCGGCAAGACGACGGTCCTGCGCTGCTTCGACCGCATGAACGACCTCATCCCCGGCGCCCGGCCGGAGGGCACGCTCAACTACCACGGCGTGCCGCTGTACGGCCCGAAGGTCGACCCGGTCGAGGTCCGCCGGCGGATCGGCATGGTGTTCCAGAAGCCGAACCCGTTCCCCAAGTCGATCTTCGACAACGTCGCCTACGGGCCCCGCCTGTTCGGCACCCGGAAGAAGGCGCAGCTCGACACGGTCGTCGAGGAGTCCCTGACCAAGGCCGCCCTGTGGGACGAGGTCAAGGACCGGCTGAAGGAATCCGCGATGGGCCTGTCCGGCGGCCAGCAGCAGCGGCTCTGCATCGCCCGGGCCGTGGCGACGAAGCCCGAGGTCCTCCTCATGGACGAGCCCTGCTCGGCGCTTGACCCGATCGCCACCGCCCGGATCGAGGACCTGATGCAGGAGATCAAGACCGAGTTCACCATCGTGATCGTCACGCACAACATGCAGCAGGCGGCCCGCGTGTCCGACGCCACGGCGTTCTACTCCACCGACGTGAACCCCGAGTCCGACCGGCGCACCGGCGTGCTCGTGGAGTTCGACCGCACCGAGACGATCTTCTCGAACCCGTCCGACGAGCGGACCGAGAACTACATCACCGGTCGGTTCGGATGACGGGCAGGGACTAGTGGGAAGCGACCCCATGCCCACGCCGCTCCGCACCGCTTTCCACGACGAGCTCGACCAGCTTCGCCTGCAGATCGAGCTCATGGGCATCCGGGTCGACCAGAACCTCGAGCGGATGCGGCAGGTGCTGCGGCACGGCCCGACCGATGCCCTCGTCGACCAGTCCCTCCTGGCCGACGACGAGATCGACGCCATGCACGTCTCGCTGCTCGAGCGGTGCTACTCGCTGCTCAACCGCGAGGCGCCCATGGCCTCCGACCTGCGCTTCGTGCTGTCGTCGGTGCGCATCCTGGGCGAGTTCGAGCGCATCGGCGACCTGGCGCTGCGGGCCATCAAGGTGGCGCCGCCCCTTGCGCAGCTCGAGGCCACCGGCCCGGCGTGGGACATCGTGCTCACGCTGGCCGACGAGGCCGTCGAGCTGTACCGCACGGCGCTGCGGGCCTGGTCCGCCCAGGACCTGGCGCTCGCCACCCGCCTGGCCACCGGCCGGCCGACGTTCGCCTCGTACCACGAGCGCCTGGTGGCCGAGATGCAGCGGTTCCAGGGCCCCGACGCCATCGCCCTCGCCATGGCGCTCTACGCCGCGGGCCACGCCGCCGACCGCATCGCCGATCACGCCACGATCATCGGAGCCCGGCTGCGCTACCTCATCACCGGCGAGCCCGAGCATCTCGCCGCCGAGGTGCGGTGACGTCGCATCCGGCCCCGCCGCCGGGTAGGAACGCGGTGACAGACGCCCCGTCCCCGGAGGACGCCTCGTGAAGATCCTGGTCACCAACGACGACGGCGTCGCCGCCACCGGCCTCCACGTGCTCGCCCGCACGCTGGTGGACGCCGGCTACGACATCGTCGTGGCGGCGCCCGACGGCGAGCGCAGCGGTGCTTCGGCCGCCCTCGGCCACATGCGCCTCGACCAGGCGCTGCCCGTCACCGCTGTCGACGTCGAGGGGCTCGAGGACGTGCCGGTGTGGGCGGTCGGCGGGCCGCCCGGGCTGTGCGTCCTGGCCGGGCGCCTCGGCGGGTTCGGCGACCCGCCGGACCTGATCGTCTCCGGCATCAACTCGGGCGCCAACACCGGCCGGGCGGTCCTCCACTCCGGCACCGTCGGCGCCGCCCTCACGGCCGCCAACTTCGGCGCCAGCGGCATCGCGGTCAGCCTGGACGTGGCCTCCCTCGTGTTCCATGAGGCGGCGGGACGGGGCGGCGCGGCCCCGGCCACGGCTCGGTCCATCACCGGCCCGACGGCCGACGGTGACGACGTCACCGCCGAGGTCGTGCCCGGCCCGCAGACGGGCCCGGACGACCCGCTCGCCGGGGCGCTGTGGCAGACCGCCGCCACCGTGGCCACCTCGTTCGTCGACTGGGTGGCGGGCCAGCCCAAGGGGACGGTCCTCAACGTCAACGTGCCGAACCGGCCGCTCGACGAGCTGGCCGGCGTGCGGCTCGGCCGCCTGGCGCCGTTCGGCACGGTCCGCACCGGCGTGGTCGACGAGGCCACGCGCGACGGCCGCGGCCTGCAGCTCCAGCTCCGCCCCACCGGCGAGACGATGCCCGAGGGGTCCGACACGGCCCTGGTGAGCGAGGGGTTCGTGTCGATCACGCCTCTGCGCGGCATCGACCTCGACGAGGCCGTCGACGTGACCGGCGCCCTCGCCGCGGTGCCCGGAGGCCCGGGGGCGACGTGACCCGGGGCGCGCCGTGGTGACCGTGGGGCTGGCGCTCGCTCTGGCGGCGGCCCTGGCGTGGGCCGTGGGCCTGCTCGTCGCCCAGCGGACCGCGACCGCCCGCGTGCGCGCCGCCGCCGACGCCCTCGCGGGGACGCACCCGGCGACGCCCAGGCTCCACGAGGTCGCCGACGACCGGCCCGGCGGGCTCGACGGGGCGCTCGACCGCCTGGAGGAGACCGTGGCCGAGGCCGTCGCCTCGCACCGCCGCGGCGCCCGCACGGAGGACCGCCTGTCCTGGGCCCTCGGCGCCATCGGCCACGGGGTGGTCCTCTACGACGAGCGGGGCCACGTCACCTACCGCAACGACCCGGCCGCCTCGTTCCTGGCCGCCCGCCACAGCGACGCCCTGGTGGAGGAGGCCATCTCCGCGCTCGCCCGCGACGCCCTCCGGGGGCGCGTCGCCACCCGCGAGCTGGAGCTGTTCGGCCCGCCCCGGCGGGTCCTGTCCATCCGGGCGGTGCCGCTCGAGGACCCGTCCCGCCCCTCGGGCGCTCTTGTCGTCGTCGAGGACACGTCCGAGCGGCGCCACCTGGAGAACGTGCGGCGCGACTTCGTCGCCAACGTCAGCCACGAGCTCAAGACCCCGATCGGGGCGCTCGCCCTGCTGGCCGAGACGCTGCTGGACGAGCCCGACCCCGAGGTCGTCCGCCGGCTGGCCACCCGCCTCGCCACCGAGGCGTTCCGGGTCGGGCGGACCGTCGACGACCTGCTCGAGCTGTCCCGGCTGGAGGCCTCGTCCGAGGGGCTGCGCGACGACGAGGTCGAGGTCGCCGGCGTCACCGCCGACGCCGCCGAGCGGGCCCGGACCGCCGCCGAGCAGCAGGGCATCGCCATCGAGGACGTCGACGTGCCGGCGGGGCTCACCGTTCTCGGCGAGCGGCGCCAGCTGGTGTCCGCCGTCGCCAACCTGATCGACAACGCCGTGAAGTACAGCGAGTCCGGCAGCACGGTGACGGTGCTGGCCCGGACCGACGGCGCCTGGGTCGACATCGTCGTGCGGGACCGGGGCATCGGCATCCCGCGGCGCGACCTCGAACGCATCTTCGAGCGCTTCTACCGGGTCGACCGGGCGCGCAGCCGCGAGACCGGCGGGACGGGCCTCGGCCTGGCCATCGTGCGCCACGTCGCCTCGAACCACCGGGGCGAGGTGCGGGTCGAGTCGCGGGAGGGCGTCGGGTCCACGTTCACCCTGCGCCTGCCGGCCGGGCCGGAGCACCCCGCCCCCGCCCGGAGGCCGGCGCCGGCGGTCCAGGCGCCCCCGGCGCCGGCCACGTCCGCCCAGCCGCCCCCGGCGCCGGCCCCGTCCGCGGAGCCGGCCCCCGCCCGTTCGTCCGCAGCACCCCTGGAGGGCACGTGACCAACCCCGAGGCGACGGTTCTCGTCGTCGAGGACGAGGACAGCTTCGTCGAGGCGCTCACCGTCGGCCTGCGCCGCGAGGGGTTCCGCGTCCAGGTGGCGCAGGACGGCGCCGAGGCGCTCGACGTCTTCGACGCCGTCCGGCCCGACCTGGTGCTGCTCGACGTGATGCTGCCGAAGGTGTCCGGCGTCGACGTGTGCCGCGAGCTGCGGCGCAGGTCGTCGGTGCCGATCATCATGGTCACGGCCAAGGGGTCCGAGATCGACACGGTCGTCGGGCTCGAGGTGGGCGCCGACGACTACGTGACCAAGCCCTACCGGCTCCGGGAGCTGGTGGCCCGCATGCGGGCGGTCCTGCGGCGGCGGCCCGCCGAGCCGTCGGCCCGCACGGCGACCGGTGAGGCGCTGGAGGTCGGCGACGTGCGGCTCGACGCCGAGCGGCACGAGGTCGAGGTGCGCGGCGAGCCGGTCCGTCTGCCGCTCAAGGAGTTCGAGCTCCTCGAGATCCTGCTGGCCAACGCCGGCCGCGTCCTGCCACGCGACACGCTCATCGACCGGGTGTGGGGCACCGACTACGTGGGCGACACGAAGACGCTCGACGTCCACATCAAACGGCTGCGCGCCAAGGTCGAGAAGGACCCGTCGCTGCCCACGCGCATCGTCACGATCCGGGGACTCGGCTACAAGTACGAGATCCCGCGGCCCTGACGCCCCGGCCGGCACGGAGCGTGCCGGCTACCTGGGGGTAAACGGCGGGAGCGGCCCGGTTCCGTCACACCCCTGCGTTAGCGTTGCGGAGGTGTCGGATGACGGGCCCGAGGGCTGGAAGCCGATGGAGTCACGGCCCACCCGACGGCTCCGCGGCGTGGGCGCCGAGGCGTTCGTCGTCTCGCCGTTCACGCGCTTGGCCCGCACCCACGCCGCCGCGGTCGCCGGCGACACGCTGATCGCCCTGGCCCTGGCCGGGTCGCTGTTCTTCTCGATCGACCCGGACGCCGCCCGCAGCCGGGTCGCCCTCTACCTGCTGGTCACGATGGCGCCGTTCGCGGTCGTGGCGCCGCTGATCGGCCCGGCCCTCGACCGGGCCCGGGGCGGCCGCCGGTGGATCGTCATCGGCGCCAACGCGGGCCGCGTCGTCCTGTGCCTGCTCATGGTCGGGCACCTCGACAGCCTGCTGCTGTTCCCCGAGACGTTCGCCGTGCTCGTGCTGTCGAAGGCGTACCACGTGGCCAAGTCGGCCATCGTGCCGACCGTCGTGCACTCCGACGGCGAGCTGGTCGAGGCCAACTCGCGGCTGTCGTTCCTGTCCGGGATCATGGGCTTCGTCGCCGTCGTCCCCGGCGGCCTCGCCGCCCTCTTGTTCGACAGCGAGGGCGTGCTGGTGCTGGCCGCCGTCGTGTTCGCCCTGGCCGCCGGCTTCGCCACCCGCATCCCCGCCACCCGCATCGCCGAGGACCCGACGACCGACCAGGAGCGCGAGGAGCTGCGCAGCAGCGGCATCCTCTACGCCGCCTCGGCCATGGGCCTGCTGCGGGCGATCGTCGGCTTCCTCACGTTCGTCATCGCCTTCCAACTGCGGAGCGACGGCGCCGCGACGTGGCAGTTTGGCGTGGCGCTCGCCGCCAGCGGCCTCGGCTCGCTGGGCGGGTCGCTGGTGGCGCCGGCGCTGCGGAAGTCCGGCATGGTCGAGGAGCGCATCATCCAGGTCATGCTCGCCGCCACCGTGGTCGTCGGCCTGCTGAGCGCCTACGCCGGCGGGCTGCTGTCGGCCGCGGTCATGGCCGCCGCGATCGGTCTCGCCGCCAGCGGGTCCAAGCTGGCGTTCGACGCCATCGTCCAGCGCGACGCCCCCGACGCCAACCGCGGCAGGTCGTTCGCCAAGTTCGAGACCCGGTTCCAGTTGCTGTGGGTCCTGGGCGCCCTCATCCCGGTGGTGGCGCCGATCCCGGCCCGCATCGGCTTCCTGCTCATCGCCGTGGCCGCGGGGTTCGCCGTGTCGTCCTACGTGGTGAGCCTGCGGGCGGTCGCCTCGGGCCGGGCGCCCTCCCGGCGCCGCCGGCTCACGATGCCCGTCCCCGTCCCGGCCGCCCTGCGCCGGCGCCGCCTCGGCCCCGACGCCCCGGGCGTCGCCGACGACGAGCCCGCCCGGCCCGCCTCGCCCCTCGACGCCCCGGCCGCCGGCGGCTCGCCGCTCGACTTCGACCGCGACCTGCCGCTCCCGCCCCCTCCGCCGCCACCCCCACCGCCGCCGCCGCCCCCACCACCCCGCCGCAGCGCGGACGGCATCGTCGTCGACCCGACCCACCTCCACTGAGGCGGTCGGCCGTCGTGCTGTTGGCTGGAGACGAACTCGTCCGGCGACGGGTCAGTCGTCGGTGGGGAGGTCGATGCGGGCGAGCCAGAGGCCCGGGGCGTCGATCTCGGGCGGGCTCGGGAGCATGCGCTCGCTCTCCCACAGGCGGGCCAGGCCGTCCTCGCCCGCCCGCTCGATGACGCCGCCCACGAACGTGCTGCCCCGGTCGTAGACGGACTGGGTCATCTCGACGCCGAGCAGCCGCTCGACGAAGCGGTCGGACTCGGCCGTCTCGACCCGCCGGCGCCGCAGCGCCTCGGTGAGCATGCCGTAGCTGCCGATGAGCTTGTGGCCGACCTCGTCCATCACGTGGTCGACCACGCCGGCGATCATCGCCAGCGCGGCGTGGAGCTGGGGCAGCAGCGCCCGCTGCTCGTCGGACTGGATCGCCCCGAGCAGCGCCCCCGGCTCGCCGAGGATGCGCTGGATGTCGCGCATCATGTCGGGCCCGCCGCCGAGGTCGATGTCGCCCAGCTGCTCCTCGAGCGCCCGCGGGTCGTTGCGGAAGCTGGTCGTGTACTTGGTGAGCAGCGACTCGATCCGGGCCCGCACGTGCGGCACGCCGAGGACCGTGTGGTAGGCGATCTCGTGCAGGCAGATCCACAGCCGGAGGTCGTCGTCGGGGAGGCTCCACTCGCGGCCGAACGCCTCGAGGTTCGGCACGACGATCATCAGCTCGTCGGACTTCGGCCGCGGGATCGGCAGGTCGTACTGCCCCACCGACCGCCGGGCCAGGTGGCCGACCATCGAGCCGGCGGTCATCGCCACCATCATCGGCTGCATGGCGGCCAGCATCGGGCCGAGCATGGCGGCCAGCTGGTCCTCGGGGCCCGGGGGGTCGTCGGGATCGGCCAGCTCGTCGCCGACGTCGCCCAGCGCGGGCGTGCCCAGCGAGGTGGCGAGCTTCTCGAGCAGCGGCCGGTAGTCGTCGAGCGTGCGCCGGGCCCAGTGGCCCCGGGTGACGGGCAGGACCGTGAGCCCCTTGCCGGTGTGGGTCGTCGACAGGCCGGTGACGTGGGCCACCTGCAGCTCGGCCACGCGGGCCAGCTGCTCCAGCTTCATCCGCTCGATCGGGTCGACGTTGGGCTCGCTCGTGCCCTCGGTGGCGACGTTGAGCGCCAGCGTCCGGGCCGTCTCCCACGGGCCGCCCCCACCCATGCCTCCGGCGCCGAACAGCTTGGACAGGTCGCCGAAGAGCGGGAAGCCCTCGAACGGGTTGGAAGGCCCGGAGTCGCTCACAAGGGCACGCTACCCCCGCGCCCCGAGACCGCGTTGGCGGCGCTGCGGTCCGTGTCAGGCCTGGGTCAGCAGGGGCGGGAACCTGGGTGAACGTTGGGTGACCGCGTAGGCGGAGCGGTTTACCCCGGCGTCGCTCTGGCAAGGTGGTGTCCATGGGGAGAGTCGTCGTGACCGGGGCCGATGCACCACTCGCCGAGCGGGTGGTCGCCCTGGCGGCCGCGGGCCCCAACGGGACCTCCGGCGCCATGGGCATCACCGTCGTGGCGGTGGCCGACTGCGCCCTGCCCGGTACGCCCGCGGGCGTCGAGGTCGAGCGGCTCGACGTGACCACCGACGACCTCAAGCCCCTCCTCGAGGGGGCCGACACGCTGGTCCACCTGGCGGCGACCGAGCCCGCCGGCCCGCAGGCCGCCACGGGCGACGTCGACGTGACCCGGCGGGCGCTCGACGCCGCCGGCAGCGCCGGGGTCGGCCACGTCGTCGTGGTGTCCTCGGCGGCGGTGTACGGGGCGTGGCCCAACAACCCGATCCCGCTGACCGAGGAGGCACCGTTGAAGCCCAACCCCGGCTTCACGTTCGCCGCCGAGCGGGCCGAGATCGAGCGCCTGGCCTCCGAGTGGCGCGACGACCATCCCGGCTCGACCGTCAGCGTGCTGCGCCCCGTGCGGGTGGCCGGCGCCGACGACGCGGCCTGGCTGGTCCGGGCGCTCAAGCCGTCGCCCGCCGTCCCGGAGGGGACGGAGGAGCCGCCGGTCCAGTTCGTCCACGTCGACGACCTGGCCGCCGCCGTCGACCTGGCGTGGCGGTCCCGGCTGGACGGGGCGTTCAGCGTGGCGCCGGACGGGTCGATCCCGGCGCACGAGGTGCGGTCGCTCACGGGGGCCCCGCCCAAGGTCCGCCTGCCCGAACGGGCCGCCCGCCGGATCGTGAGCTGGGGCTTCCGCTGGGGCATCGGCCCGACGCCGCCCGAGGTCATGCCCTACACGCTGCATCCGTGGGTCGTGGCCAACGACCGCCTCACCGCCGCCGGCTGGCGCGCCACCTCCACCAACGAGGAGGCGTGCGTCGAGGCCCACGAGGCCGGCCCCATCGCCACGATGAGCCCGAAGCGTCGCCAGGAGCTGCTCCTCGGCGGCTCGGCGGCGGCCCTGGCCGCCGTCACGACGGCCACGGTGCTGATCACGCGCCGCCTGCTCCGCCGCCGGGCCTGAGCGGCGCCGGCCTACGTCGGGAGCTCGGCCAGCGAGACGAGCATCATCGAGCGGACGCCGTCGCGTTCGATCGTGAGCTCGGCCGTCTCGCCCGGCGACCACGAGCGCAGCCAGCGGACGAACTCGGGCATCCGCTGGACGGGCCGGCCGCCGATGGCCAGCACGACGTCGTCCGCCCGGAGCCCGGCCGCGGCCCCCGGCCCGGCCGGCGAGACCCCCGTCAGCACGATGCCGGGGTCGTCGCCCAGCAGCCCGAAGGCCTGGTCGGTGCGGTCGGACTGGTCGGGCGCGGTGTCGATGCCCTCGACGCCGAGCCAGGCGTGGTGGACGCGGCCGTCGGCCAGGACGTCGTCGACCACCTTGCCGACCACGTCGACGGGCGTGGCGTAGGCGAGGGCCTCGTCCTGGACCACGGTCGTGACCCCGGCCAGCGTTCCGGCGTCGGTCACGACCGGCCCGCCCAGCGTGGCGGGGGCGACGATCCCGCCGACGGCGACCACGCCCTCGAGGACGGCGCCGTCGTCGCGCACGATCCGCTCGGCGCCCCGGGCCTGCCCGGCGTGGGCCGACGGGCTGGTGGCGGAGGCGAGGGCGGCGCGCAGGTTCGTCCGCCCGGGGCGGGGGACGTCGTCGTCGGCCGGCACCGAGGGCGGCGGCGGGGCGGCGACCGTGACGGCGGGCGTCCCGGGAGCCAGCGGGTCGGGCGCCGCGACGGGGGGCGTCTGCGCCAGGTCGGCGTACGGGTAGCCGTCGCCGTCCAGGTCGAGGACCGCCACCCCGGTGAGCTGGTCCGACCCGACGAGCGTGGCGCCCACCGTCCGCCCGTCGCCCAGGCGGACGCTCAGGACGGGGGCCGCCGCGAGCGCGGTGCTGGTCACGACGATGCCCTCCGGGCGGACGATCACGCCGGACCCGCCGGACCCGCCGGACGTGCCGACGCCGGGCCCGCCGGACTGGTCCGACGTCGGCGCGGCCGTGGCGTCGCCCAGCGCCACCACGCTCGGGGCGATGGCCTCGCGGGCGGCGGCGAGCGTGGCGTCGTCGAGGGGCGGGGCGGTGGCCTGCGGCACCTGGCCGGGCACGGTCGTCGAGTCGGGCGCGGGGGTCGCCGTGTCGGCGACCCCGGCGACGCCCACGCCCAGGCCCAGCGCCACCGCACCGGCCGCTCCCATGCAGGCGCCGACCACGGTCCACGTCCGGGGGCGGCCCCCACGGACGCGACCCGACCGGCCCCCGAGGTGGGGCGCAGGCGTGAACGATCGCGCCCCCGGCAGGCGGCAGCCGGCGCCCACCTCGGAGGGGTGGCGCCAGAGCCTGTCGTCGGGATGCGGCACGGGGCCGTACTGCGGCGGATCGTCGTCGGCGTCATCGTCGAACGACACTGCGCCGGAGGATAACGGTGAGGCGCGTCGAACGGTCCGCGGCCCGGCGCCGGGCACCCGCCACGACCAGGGAGATCCCGTCCCAGATCGGGCGGTTCGTTCACCGCAGGCCGTGGTACTCGGAAGAGGTGGGGGCGCGTACCATGTGGCGGATGGACAGCCATGCCACTCTCGCGCCCCCGGCTGCGGGCGACACGTGGGTGTGCCTGTCCGCTGCACCCTTGCCCACGGCCGAGGCTTCGGCGTGGGCGATCCGGCCCGACTGCGGCGGTGTGGTGACCTTCACCGGCACCGCCCGTGACCACGCCGAGGGGCGCCCGGGTGTCCACAGCCTCACCTACGAGGCCTACGAGGCCCAGGCCCTGCCCCGACTGGACGCGATCGCCGAAGAGGCCCGCAAGAGGTGGCCGGTGATCGGTCGCATCTGCCTGCTGCACCGCACCGGCACCCTGTCCGTCGGCGAGAGTGCGGTGGTGGTCGCCGTGTCGGCGCCTCACCGCGACGAGGCCTTCGCCGGCGCCCGGTTCTGCATCGACACGCTCAAGCGCACCGTCCCCATCTGGAAGCGGGAAGCCTGGGACGGCGGCGAGAGCTGGGGGCTGGACGCACAACACATCGTCGACGCCACGAACGGAACCAGTGAGCCATGAGCGCTGTCGTGTTCCTCCTGATCGCCTTCTCGATCGCCTGCCTCGGCTCCGCCGTGGCCTACGTCCGCAACCGAACACCGTCGTCGGTCGAATCCGGCATCGACGACTTCCGCAAGGAGATGCGCGCCCTCGCCCCGCGGCCCGAGGGCCGGCGCGAGATCTGGAAGCCCTGATCGGTGGCACGCGACCTCGCCATCGACCTCGGCACCGCCAACACGCTCGTCTACGAGCGCGGGCGCGGCATCGTCGTCAACGAGCCCACCGTCATCGCGCTCAACACCCGCACCCGCGAGGTGCTGGCGATGGGCCACGACGCCTGGCAGATGATCGGGCGGACGCCCAGCGACATCGTCGCCGAGCGCCCCCTGCGCCAGGGGGCCATCACCGACTTCGACGTCACCCAGCGGATGATCCGGCTGCTGTTGCACCGGGTCCGCGTCGGCCGCTTCGGGCGGCCGCGGGTCGTCGTGTGCGTCCCCTCGGCCATCACCGAGGTCGAGCGCCGGGCGGTGGCCGAGGCAGCCCGCCGGGCCGGGGCCGCCGAGGCGTTCCTCATCGAGCAGCCGATGGCGGCGGCGATCGGGTGCGGGCTGCCGATCCACGAGCCGACGGCCAACATGGTCATCGACATCGGCGGCGGCACGTCCGAGACGGCGCTGATCTCGCTGGGAGGCGTGGTCGCCTCCGACGCCGTACGTGTGGGCAGCTTCGACATCGACGCCGCCATCCAGTCCTACGTCCGCCGCGAGTACGGCATCGCCGTCGGCGAGCGGACCGCCGAGGAGATCAAGGTCGCCATCGGCTCCGCCTGGCCCGTGCGCGACGAGCTCAAGGCCGAGGTGCGGGGCCGCGACCTCTCCACCGGGCTGCCGAAGACCGTGATCCTCACGCCGGCCGAGATCCGCGACGCGGTCGACGAGGTCGTCACCGAGATCATCGACTCGGTCATCAGCTGCCTGGGCAAGGCCCCGCCCGAGCTGGCCCACGACCTCATCACGCAGGGCATGCACCTGGTGGGCGGTGGCGGCATGCTCGCTGGGCTCCACCAGCGCCTCGCCCACGACACCGAGATCGACGTCCACCTGGTCGAGTCGGCGCTGGAGGCGGTGGTGCTGGGTGCCGGCCGGTGCATCGAGGAGCCGGCGGCGCTGAGGGTGGTTTTCCAGACGGGCGGTTAGTTCGCGGTCCCCGGAGGAGGTGGCCGCCTTCGGCGGGAAGGCGAAACGGCGGTCCGTCGGGTCTTCGCCTCCGGACCCGCGGGGGCTGGCCGGTGGGTCCTCCACGGGCTCCATGGCGACTCACGACCTCCGTGTGGTTGCTGCCTCCGCAGGGCCGGCGGTGACCGCCGCGCGAGGCCCTCTGCCCCCGGGGCGCTCTCCGCCATGTGCTCGGTGCCGCGACTCGCGGTGGCCGCCGTCGGCGAAACGGGTCGCAGGTCCTCGATGCGTGCGGTCCTGTGGCGGGATGCGTGCGGGCGCGGGTTGGCGGCGGTGAGCGGACGGCGTACGTCGCCATGGAGCCCGTCCCGCACCACCGGCTTCCGGTTCGTCGGGGCGGGCGTGAGCTACCGGCGTCGGCGGGCAG
>DATFOS010000163.1:0-14762 GCA_035265325.1 Acidimicrobiales bacterium | reverse complement strand
CCTGAGCCCGGGTGCCCGGGGGCGTCCGGGCTCCGTTCCGTTCAAGACGCCGGTGGCGGTGGCGGCGCAGTCTGGCGGCATGGCTGAACCCACCCCACCCACCGTGTTCCCCGGGCTGATGTACTCCGACGCCCGTGCCGCCATCGACTACCTGGTGACGGCGTTCGGGTTCGAGGTCGTGCAGGTCGTCCCCCGTGAGGACGGCCAGGTGGCCCACGCCGAGCTGCGGCTGGGCAACGGGCTCGTGATGGTGGCCTCGACCCCGTCCGACCCCGACTCGCCGTTCGACTGGGGTCGGTCGGGCGTCTGCGTGGTCGTCGACGATCCCGACGCCCACTTCGCCCGGGCGGAGGCGACGGGCGTCGACGTCGTCCTCGGCCTGCGGGACACGCCGTACGGCGCCCGCGACTACACCGTGCGCGACCCCGAGGGGAACTTCTGGACCTTCGGCACCTACCAGCCCTTCGCCCACATGGCGCCGACCGACGCCTGAGTCCCGGCCGCTCAGGACGAACTGGCGGCGGCCCGGCGGAGCGCCCGCTCGAGTAGGAGCGGGTCGCCCAGGCGGCGCCGCAGCTCGCGTTCGAGGCCGGCGATCGGGTGCAGGTTCTGCGGGGCGCGGGCGTCGTTGTGGGGCTGGCTGGCGAAGCGGGGCAGCGTGGCCGCCACCCGGTCGGCGACGGCCACGGCGGCGTCGCGGCTCAGCTCGCCGGAGGCCTCGCAGCGGACGATGCCCCACCACGGATGCGTGGCCGGGCCGGGCAGCCGCAGGTACCAGGACCAGCGGAAGCGGTGGGCGCCCACGGCGAACAGCGGCGTCCGCTGGCCGGGGGCGAGCGCCCCGACGACCACCTGCTGCGCCGGGGACAGGTACGACACGTGGTGGGCCTTCACGTACCCGACGGCGCCGCCGATGTGGCGCCGGTCGCCCAGCGGCCCGTCCACCACGAGCAGTTCGTCGTCGGCCGGCGCACCGGTCGCCAGCAGGCGGGGCCGGACCAGCTCGGCGGCGGGCACGGCGGGGACGGTGGCGCCTCGCGACCCGTCGGCGTGCACGCCGACACCGCCGTCACCGCCGTCACCGAGCGAGCCGGGCCAGGCGTCAGGACCGTCGTAGGACGCCGGCCACGCATCGGGGTCGTCGTACGAGGCCGGCCAGCCGTCGGGATCGCCCGCATTCGCGCAGTGCTCGTCGCCGCCGGCGCCGGCACGGCCGTCGGTGGCCGGGCGGCCGTCGGTGGCCGGGCGCCTCGTGCCCGATCGGACGTCGGCACGCTGCGTTTCGGGACCGCCCTCGTACTCGTCGGCACCGGCGGGCGGGCAGGCCATCGGGCCGGCATCGTCCCGGCCGGCAGCAGCGGAGCGCGTCTGGCCGGTGCCGCCGGGCCCGACGCCGACGGCCAGAGTGGCGAGGTCGCGGTCGGCGACCGTGGCGGCCCGGCGGGACTCGACGGCGACCCGGCCCTCCAGGTCGCCCCGCTGGCGGCCGAGCGCCTGGCCGATGGGGTCACCGCCCGACTCCGGGACTGGATAGGCCCGGTAACCGCCGAACCGCGTGTCGATGACGCCGCCGGACAGGCCGCTGCACAGCACGCCGCGCCGCACCTCGGCGCTGATCACCTCGGCCCGCCCGTTGCAACGAACCACGCCGGCCGCCCAGCTGGCGCACACGCCCTGGTGGCTGACGCCCTCGTCGTCGGTGACCCAGACGCGGGCGTCGATCCGCTGGACACCGTCGACGAAGGACACCGTGGTCGCCGCCGGCACCAGCGGTGTGATCGGGACCCAGGCGTCGGCGTCCATCTCGGGCGACAGGTCGACGGTGGCGGTGGAGTCCTCGAGCACGGCGTCACCGACAGGCGCCCCGTAATCGGGCGCCCACGTCTCCACGGCGAACCTCATCCCCGGACCTCCTCGCCCGGCCGCCACGCGTCGCGACGGCGTGGCCCCCGCGGCCGGCGGTAAGGGTCGCGGTGGCTCACGACCATCGTCCCGCGCCGAGCCCGACGACACGCGGACCCCGACCGCCGGACGAGATCGCGCCGCACCCGTCCCCGTCGAGCCGGCCAGCTCCGGTCACGAGATGGCGGGGACACGCCAACGAGGGCGGAGCACCGACGCTGCCTTGTCCTGCCGGGCGGAGGGATCGGCGTGGATCGCGCCGGCAAGGGTGCTGGCCGCCGTCGGGATGGCGGGCCGGCGGGCGGGTCATGCGTCGACGCGGGAGACGGTGGCGGCGCCGCCGACCTTGCGGACCTCGAAGCGGACCGGGAGCCGCTCGGCCAGCTCGCGGACGTGGGTGACCACGCCCACCATGCGGCCCCGGGCGCCCAGCTCGTCGAGGGCGGCCGCCACGACGTCGAGCGTCTCGGCGTCGAGCGTGCCGAAGCCCTCGTCGAGGAACAGCGCCTCCAGCCGGGCCGCGCCACCGGCGGCCAGCCCGGCGACCTGATCGGCCAGCGCCAGGGCCAGGGCGAGGGATGCGAGGAACGTCTCGCCGCCGGACAGCGTGCGGGCCGGCCGGGGCTGGGAGGCGTTCGTGTGGTCGATGACCAGGAAGCCGCCCGTCTTCCGGTCGACGTCGAGGGCGTAGGCCCCGCCGCTCAGCTCGGCGAGGAGTTCGGTGGCGCCGGCCACGAGCTGGTGGACCGCCTCGTCGAGCAGCCACTTCTCGAAGCGGTTGGCGGCGAGGTGGCCGGCCAGCGCGTCGGCGACGCGCTGGTCCTCGGTGGCGGCGTGGGCCTCGGCGCGCAGGCGCTCGGCCTCGGCGATCTGGCCGTCGATCGCGTGGACGGCCTCGTCGGCCCGCGCCCGGGCGGCGGCGACGGCCTCGCCGGGCCACCCACCGGCGGAGGCCGCGTCCACCCCCGCCTCATGGCAGGCGGTGACGACCCGGCCCAACTGGGTGGTGGCTTCGGCCCGGGCTGCGGCCGCCGCCTCACGGTGGCCGTCGGACTCGGCGTCCAGGTCGGGCCGGCGCTCCGCCGCCCATGCCAACAAGTCACGCCAGTCGGCGGCGAGGTCGCGCCGCTCGGCGGCCGGCGGGCCGAGCGTCGCCACGGTGTCGCGGGCGCCGTCGAACCGGCGGCGCGCCTCGCGCTCGGCGTCGACGAGCCCGGCATGACGCCTCTCGGCGTCGGACCGCACCCGGCGAGCCTCCCGCTCGGCCCGGCGGGCCTTGGCGAGAGCCTCCTCGGCGTCGACCACCAGGACCAGCTGCCGCTCGACCACCTCGACCTCGACCCACCGCCTCGGCAGCTCGGCCGTGACGTCGCCGTCCCGGGGTGCCGCCGGTGCGGGAGCCACCGCGGCCATGAGGACCTCGGCCGTGCCGACCGGGGGCTCGTTCACCACGTCGGCTGGGGCGGGAGCGGACGGTGTGCCGAGCGGGACGCCGGCAGCGGCCGCGTCAGCGACGGCGGCGGCCGGCGCCGCGTCGTCGCCGCCGCTCGCCCCGCCGGCGCCGTCGTCGCCGGGACCGGGGAGGAACAACATGCCCTGGTCGATGGCGGGCGCCACGGCGACGCGGCGCCGACCGGACGAGCGCCGGGCTGCGCCGGCGTCGGCACCGACCGCCTCGTCGGTGGCCGCGGTCGCGTCGCCGGGCCGTCCCGGATGCTTCCCGGCGGCGTCGTGGTCCTCGTCGGTGTCTGGCGTCGCTCCCGCCGCACCAGCCATGTCCGATGCGCTGTCGACGTGGTCGGCCGGGCCTGGGACGACGATGTCCGGCGCCGACGGCCGACCGTTGGCCGGGGTCTCGTCAGCGGGCGACGACCCGAGCGCACCGGGGTCGTGGGTGGCGAGGTTCGCGGCGGACCTCGTCGCCGGGGCGATGGCGCCGCCGGCGGCCGGGGCAGGGGCTTGGCCGGCGACAGACGCCAGGGCGAGGAAGGGGTGGAGGGCGACCGAGCGGGACTCGAGGCGGAACTCGACCTCGGTGAGCTCGGTGCGGATGGTGGCGAGCTTGGCCTCGACCCGGGCCTGGTGGGTGCGGGCGTCGGTGAGGTCGCGGGTGGCGGTGGCGAGCGCGGCGGAGGCGGCGGACAGCGCCTGCTCGGCCGCGGCCAGGTCGGGCGGGTGGTGGCCGCCCGGGAGCGCCACGACGTCCCGCCGGCAGACAGGGCACGGCTCGCCCACGACCAGCTCGGGGACCAGCGCCTGCGCCCGCAGCTCGACCCGGATGCGCTCGAGCACGGCCCGGTGCTCGGCCTCGGCCTCGCGGGCGGCGCCCTCGCGCTCGGCGGCCTCGGCGGACCGCTCGGCCGCCGTCGCCTCGGCGCCCTCGCCCCGCGCCACGCTGGTCACCAGCTCGTCGCGGCGGCCGTGGTCGGTCAGCAGGGCGTCGAGCAGCGGGCGGTCGGGCAACGACGCCAGACGCTCCTCGGCGGCGGACACGGTGGCCGCCGCCTCGTCGTCGAGTTCGGCGGCCTGGCGCCGGGCGTCGTCGGCCTCGACCAGTGCCGCCGCCAGCTCGTCGACGCCGGCCGGGGCGGCCAGCGAGGCCAGCAAGGCGGACTGGTCGGCGAGGGCCTCGGCCTTCTCGTCCGCCTCGACGGCCCGGGTGACCAGCTCGTCGAGCATCGGCTTCTCGAACTGGAGGCGCTCGCCGAGGGCGGTCAGCACCCGCACCCGCTCCGCGGCCTCGGCGCGGGCCTCGTGCGTGGCGCCGGGGAGCCGGCCCAGCTGGCCGTTGACGACGTCGGCCCGGTTGCGGGCCAGCGTTCCGCGCTGGCGCGCGGCGCTGGCCACCATGTCGTAGAGGCCCAGGTCGAGCAGGCGGACCAGCAGGTCCTGCCGGCTGCGGGGCTTGTCGTGCAGGAACCGGGCGAACTGGCCCTGCGGGAGCGAGACGCACGTGATGAAGTGCTCGAAGGTCAGGCCGAGGAGCTCGGTGACGACGTTCGTGACCTCGTCGGCCGTGCCCGCCAGCACCTCGCCCCGGCGCTCGAGCCGGGCCTCCTTGGTCGTGGCGCCGGACTTCGTCGCCCGCACGACCCGCACCGCCGTGTGGGGGACGCCGTCGATCGTGAAGTCGAGCCGGACCCGCGCCTCGTTGAGGTTCTGGCTGATGACCGGCGCCACGGCCCGGCGGTCGTCGAGCCGGGGGATGCTGCCGTACAGGGCGAACGTCAGGGCGTCGATCACGCTGGTCTTGCCGGCGCCGGTGGGGCCGACCAGAGCGAACAGCTCGATGTCGCCGAAGTCGACGGTCGTCGGCCCGCGGAACGCGGTGAAGCCCTCGACCTCGAGCCGGACGGGCCTCACGGCACCGGCTCCTTCGCGGGGCCGGGTGCGGGGGCGTCGCCCCGGATCAACCGCAGGACGGGACGCCCCTCATTCGCGTCGGTCGCATTCCCGCCGACCGCGGCGAGGCCGCCGTCGGCGTCGTCGTCGGCCGCCGCGCCTCCGTCGGCCGCGTCGCCCGACGGCGCCGGCGACACGGGCGACAGCCGACCGGCCGGAGCGGCGACGGGCGACAGCCGACCGGCCGGACCGGCGGACGACCCACCGGCAGGACCGGACGACGACCCGGCCGACGCCGCCAGGGGCTCGTCCGGCGAGATGGCGTCGTCGACCAGGGCGTCGAAGAGGGTGAGGACCCGGGGATCGTCGGCCTCGTGCTCGGCCAGGTACTCGGCGAAGAGGTCGTGGGGCGTGCGGCGCAGGCGGTCGGGGTCGGACCGGCGGGCCGTGCGCTCGCGCTCCCGGGCCGCCAGGACCACCTCGACGGCGTTCGGCACCTGCTCGCGCACCTCGTCGGCCAGGCCGGCCCGCGGGGGCTCGTCGAGGACGATGCGCAGGTGGGCGTCGCCCAGCGCCGGGTCGGCGGCCCGCTCGAGCACCTGGGCCAGCGTCCCCCGCAGGGCGCGCAGGCGGCGGCCCGCCGACAGCCGCACGGGCCGCACCCGGGCCGGCAGCCCGGGGCGGGCCTCGACCACGTTGACCTGCGGGTCGTTGGCCGACTCGCCGAAGTCGAGCTGGAGCGGCGAGCCGCAGTAGTGCAGTGGGGCCGGGCCGGGCAGCTGCTGGGCGCGGTGGAGGTGGCCCAGCGCTACGTACTGCGCCGTCGACGGGAAGGCCACGGCCGGCACCCAGTAGTCGAAGACCGTGTGGGCGCCGCGCTCGCCGCCGCCGAGCTCGCCGCCCATGACCGTGAGGTGGGCGGCGACAAGGTTGACCGTGTCGCCCCCGAAGTCGGACGCCAGGGCGGCCACGATCCGCGCGACCCGGTCGCGGTAGGCCTGGTTGGCGTCGGCGGCGTCGCCGGCCAGCAGGTGGTCGGCGGTGACGACGTAGCGCTGCGACGGGAACGGCACGAGGGCGACGAGCGTGCGGTGCCCGTCGGCCACGACCTCGAGCACGCCACCGTCGCCCGGCGGGCGGATGGACGACGCGACGTGGATGCCGCTCGCCGACGACAGGGGCGCCACGGCGGCGAGCCGCTGGGCCGAGTCGTGGTTGCCGGCGAGAACGACGACCGGGCGGCCGCCGGCGGCGAGGTCGAGCAGCGCCTTGTAGACGATGCGCTCGGCCTCGGCAGTGGGGGTGGCGGTGTCGAAGAGGTCGCCGGCGACGACCACGAGGTCGACCGACTCGGCCTCGGCGATGCCGGCGATCTCGGCGAGCACGGCCTCGTGCTCGGCCGCCCGCGAGCGGCCCCGCACGGCCTTGCCCACGTGCCAGTCGGAGGTGTGGAGCAGCTTCATCGGCCCTACCCCGGGAACCCGGCGAACGGGTCGTCGGCCGGCTCGGGGGCGTGCCCGTTACCGTTGGGGGAGGCGCCGCCTGCGGCGGCCGCGTTCGCGGGGGACGACGCCGAGCCCGAGCCGGCCAGGCCGGTCGCGGCCTCACTGGCTCGCGTGGCCCAGGACGGGAACGGGAACTGCACGACGATCGGGATCGGCAGCTCGGGCTGGTTGACCAGCATCGTGCCGGGCTTGACGATCGTCGCCCGCTGCCGCTGGACGGGGGGCAGGAAGCCGTACTCGCCCCGGGTGGCCTCGGCCGAGTCGAGCCGGCCGACCACGCGGATCGCCGAGTTGGCCACGATGCGCCGCTCGACCTCGCTCGCGGTCTGCTGGGCGCCGACGAGGATGATGCCCAGCGAGCGCCCGCGCTCGGCCACGTCGAGCAGGATCTCCTTGATGGGCGAGGAGCCCTCGCGCGGGGCGTACTTGTTGAGCTCGTCGAGCACGACGAACTGCAGCGGGCGGGACTGGCCCGACCGCTCCTTCCGACTGAAGGCCTGGCCCAGCACGACGCCGACCACGAAGCGCTTGGCCCGGTCGTTGAGGTTGTGGAGGTCGACGACCGTCACCTGTGCCCGGTCGAAGTCGACCTGGTGGGACTCGGGCCGGGGCACGTCGGCCCGGATGAGCGTGCGCAGGTGGGGGCGGGCGCCGTGCAGCCGGCGCAGGAAGGCGTTGATCGTGCCGGCGCCGATGGCCCGGCCACCCCACTGGTCGGGCCCGTCGATGTCGACCTTGTCGCCGATCAGCTCGACCAGGTCGTCGAACGTTCGCAGGACGATGCCGTCGACCTCGACCATGCCGTCGTCGAGCGGCTTGGCCTCGTGCTTGAGCCGGGCCGTCACGTTGTGGACGACCATCGTGTACTGCTGCCGGTCGTCCTGCGCGTCGGCGAACAGGAACGGCAGCAGCTCGTCGTCGCAGAACTGGCGCAGGGTCCAGAAGAAGGACGTGACGTCGCGCGGCCGGGAGGCGACGTCGGGGCTGGCGTTGGGGTCGTCGCGCACCGGCGGGGCGAAGAAGGCCACCGACCCGAACGGGCCCGCCGGCAGCCCCAGCCGGGCGTAACGGGCCGGCGCGTCGTCGCGCAGCTCGGTGTTTGGATGGTCGAGGAAGAGCAGGTCCTCGCCCTTCACGTTGAAGATCAGCGCCTTGGTGTTGGCGGCCTCGGGCCCGAGCACGCCCGAGTGGAACATCGAGTAGAGCAGGAACGAGGCGTACGACGTCTTGGTGGCGACGCCGGACACGCCGCTGATGTTGACGTGGGCGCCCCGGGTGCCGTCGAGGAACTCGAGGTTGAGGTAGAAGGGCTCGTCGTCGCGGGACAGGCCGGCGGGCAGCCGGCTGCGCATCTGGTCGAACAGCAGCGCCTCGTCGCGCTCGGCGCCCTGGGCCTTGCGGACCTCCTGCCCCGGCAGCGGCGGCACGAAGACCTCGGGCTCGAACCGCATGGCCTGGACGAAAGCGGCCTCGCTTACCTGGGCCGGCAGCACGCCGTCGGCGACGAGGAAGACGTCGGAGTCGAGCCGTGCACCCTCGTGCAGCGCCCGGACCTGCGACACCACGCCCGAGATGCGGACGCGCGAGCCGTCGGGCAGGGCGCGGTCGACGACCACGACGTCGTCGAGCTGGAGGAACGAGCCCGGGGCGACCCCCACCCAGAACTCGAGCGGGGTCGCGGGCTCGGTACCGATGACCCGCCCGACGATGGGGGACAGGCCCGGCGCTCCGGCGGTGTTCCCCGCGTGAGGGACTGCGCTGTCCATGGCCCGAACGGTAGTTGTGGCCTGTGACAGTCAAGGCGGACCCCCACCCGACCTGCTGCCCCCGCAACGGGCCAGCGGCACCGCCAGCGGGCCGACCAGGGACCCCGGGGGCGCCCACGGCGCGGTGAATCTGGCGAGTATGGACGAGCGGGCTTAGCGTCGGCCGGCATGGCCGACGACCACGCCCCGGTGTCCACCACGATCGAGGACGGGGTGGCCGTCCTGCGGTTCGACGACGGCAAGGCCAACGTGCTGTCACCGACCTCGATCGAGGCGCTCGGCACCGCCCTCGATCGGGCCGAACTGGAGGCCCGGTCCGTCTGCATCGTCGGGCGCCCCGGCCGCTTCTCCGCCGGCTTCGACCTGTCGATCATGACCTCGGGCCCGGACGCCGCCCGCAAGCTCCTCGCCGCCGGCGGCGAGCTCATCATGCGCGTCTTCATGCATCCCCAACCGGTCGTCGCCGCCGTCACCGGCCACGCCCTCGCCGCCGGGGCGCTCCTGGTGCTCGCCTGCGACGTCCGCATCGCCGCCGACCTCCCGACCAAGATCGGCCTCAACGAGACCTCCATCGGCATGCCCCTGCCGCTCTTCGCCCGCGAGCTCGCCGCCGACCGCCTCGACCGCCGCCACCTCACCCAGGCCACCCTCGGCGCCCGCACCTACGCCCCCGCCGAGGCCGCCGCCATCGGCTACGTCGACACCGTCGTCCCCGCCGACACCGTCGAGGCCGAGGCCATCGCCGAGGCCCGCCGCCTCGGCGCCTACGCCCCCCGCCCGTATGCGCAGACCAAGCACGGGCTCCGCCAGCCGATCATCGACCGGGTGGTCACCGGCGGGCAGGCCGACCTCGAGAGCTTCACGGTGGGCCCCGCAGCTGATTGACTACGCAAGATGAACGCGGTTCACCCACGGCCCCCGGTCGTCGCCCGGCCGCGGCGGGGGCGTCCGTGGACCTGATCGAGGCCCTGCGCACGACGGGGTCGGTCCGGGAGTTCACGCCCGAGCCGGTGGACGACGCGACCGTCGCCCGCATTCTCGACACCGCCCGGTTCGCCCCGAGCGGGGGCAACCGCCAGGGCTGGCGGGTCGTGGTCCTGAAGGACTCCGAGACCCGCCGGCAGCTTCGGGACCTCTACCTCGACGGCTGGTACGACTACCTGGCGTTGGCCGGGGCCGGGCTCACGCCCTGGTCGCCGCTCAGCGACCGCACCGCCGAGTGGGAGGCGCTCGCCGGGGCCGACGCCGTGCGCAAGGCGGCGGAGGCGGGCCCCGGCGGGTTCGCCGAGCACCTCGACGAGGTGCCGGTCCTGCTGGTGATCCTCGCCGACCTCGGGGCGCTGGCGGCGGTGGACCGCGACCTCGACCGCTACACGTTCGCCGGCGGGGCGTCGGTCTACCCGTTCGCCTGGAGCATCCTGCTGGCCGCCCGCACCGAGGGGCTCGGCGGGGTGATCACGACCATGGCGACCCGCGGTGAGGCGGACGTGAAAGCGCTGGTCGGGGCGCCCGATGGCCTCGCCGTCGCCGCGGTGGTCGCCCTGGGCCACCCGGTCACGGCCCCGCGCCGGCTCCGGCGGACGCCCGTCGCCGACTTCGCCACGCTCGACCGGGTCGACGGCGAGGCGTTCGGGACGTGAGGGACACGCCGTCCGGCTGAACGGCCGGACGACGACACCACGAGGTCTCTGGCCGGCGACCGGAACCGCCGGGGCACCAGACGGCACGACGGAGGGGACGAGCCGAGTGACGATCAGCTACGAGCAGGCCACCGCGGCGGTCACCGCACCGGGGCAGCGGTTCGAGACCGACCGGGTGGAGATCGGCGGCCGGGGGGTCACGGTGTTCCGCCATGCGCCGCCGACCCTGCGCGAGGTCTTCGCCACCGACCGGACGCGAGGCGACCGCGACTTCCTCGTGTACGAGGACGAGCGCTGGTCGTTCGACGAGGTCATGCGCCAGGTCGACGCGCTCGGGCACCTGCTCGTCCACGACCACGGGGTGCGGGTCGGCGACCGGGTGGCGATCGCCATGCGGAACTACCCCGAGTGGATCGTGAGCTTCGCCGCCATCACGTCCGTCGGGGCCATCGCCGTGGCCGTCAACGCGTGGTGGACCACCGACGAACTGGACTTCGCCCTCGGCGACAGCACCCCGACGGTCGTGATCGCCGACCGAGAGCGCGTCGAGCGGGGGCTCGACAGCTGCCAGCGGCGGGGCATCCGCCTCGTGGCGGTGCGCTGGGGCGACGACGAGCCGCCGGCCGGCGTCGAACGCTGGGAGGACGTCGTCCCGCTGGGCGAGCCCCTCCCCGACCAGGCGCCGGGCCCCGACGACGACGCCACGATCCTCTACACGTCCGGCACCACGGGCCGGCCCAAGGGCGCGGTGTCGACCCACCGGGCCGTCGTCCAGTCCCTCATGGGCTTCGGCTGCCGGACCGCCATCGAGCGCGCCCGCCAGGCGCCCTCCGTCGAGGCCGCCACGTCGCCGGAGGCCGCCGCCGAGGCGGTCGCGGCCGCACCCGCCGCCACCCCCGTCCTCATCCTCGTGGTGCCGTTGTTCCACGTCACGGGCCTGATCCCCGTGATGCTGGGATGTTTCTCCTCCGGCGTGAAGCTCGTGATCATGTACCGGTGGGACCCGGTCCGGGCGCTGGAGCTGATCGAGCGCGAGCGGGTCACCTCGTTCGTCGGCGTGCCCACCCAGAGCTGGGACATGCTCGCGTCGCCCCGCTTCCACGAGTTCGACACGTCGAGCCTGACGGCCGTGGGCGGCGGCGGGGCGCCGATGCCGCCGCAGATGGTGGCCCGGGTCGAGAAGACGTTCAGTCGCGGCCGCCCCTCCATCGACTACGGCATGACGGAGACCAACGCCTACGGGCCCGGCCACTCGGGCGACGACTTCGTCCGCAAGCCGACGTCCACGGGGCGGGGCACGCCGATCCTGCAGATCGAGGTGCGGGACGAGGACGGCAACGCCCTCCCGCCGGGCGGGGTGGGCGAGATCTGGTTCGGCGGCCCGCACCTCATCCGCGGCTACTGGAACCGGCCCGACGCCACCGCCGAGACGATCGTCGACGGCTGGCTGCGGACCGGTGACCTGGGGCGGATCGACGAGGAGGGCTTCGTCTACGTCCAGGACCGCCTGAAGGACATCATCCTGCGGGGCGGGGAGAACGTGTACTGCGGCGAGGTGGAGTCCGCCCTGTACGAGCACCCGGGCGTCCACGAGGCGGCCGTGTTCGGGGTTCCCCACGAGCGCCTGGGCGAGGAGGTGGCGGCCGCCGTCGTCCCCAAGCCGGGCGCCGCCGTGACGGCCGACGACCTCCAGGCGTTCGTGGGCACGCGGCTGGCCGGGTTCAAGGTCCCGAGGCGGTGGCTGCTGGCGGAGGCGCCGCTGCCCCGCAACGCCGCCGGCAAGGTCCTCAAGCGCTCGCTGCGGGACGAGGTGGCGGGCACGAGCTAGCCGCCGAGGCGGGCCGGGCGCCCGGCCTGCCGACGGCGGCCCTACGCCAGGGCGGGGACGAGGCCGCCCACGTGGGCGGCGATGGCGAGCGACGACGTGGCCGCCGGTGACGGCGCGTTGCGGACCGCCAGGACGCGGCCCGACTGCTCGATCACGAAGTCGTCGACCAGCGCCCCGTCCGGTCCCAGCGCCTGGGCCCGGACGCCGGCGCGCGCCCGGGTCACGTGCGACGCCTGCAGGGCCGGGACGTAGCGCTGGGCCTCGGCCACGAACGCCCGCCGGCTCATCGAGCGGTACATCTCCTCCGCCCCGGACCGCCAGTTGCCCTTCGCCAGCTGCCAGAACCCCTTGTAGGACAGGGTCGCCCACAGGTCCTTGCCCTTCACGTCCCGCCAGCGGTAGCCCTCGCGGGCCAGGGCGAGCACCGCGTTCGGCCCCACGAGGACCTCGCCGTCCACGTGCCTGGTGAGGTGGATGCCGAGGAACGGGTACCGGGGGTCGGGCACCGGGTACACGAGCCCGTTCACCAGGTGCCGCTGCTCGGGGGCGAGGGCGTAGTACTCGCCCCGGAACGGGACGATGCGGGGCGTGTCGGCCCCGCCGGCCAGCCGGGCCAGGCGGTCGCCGTGGAGGCCGGCGCAGATCACGAGCGCCCCGGCCCGGAGGGTCTCGCGGTCGTCGTCCTTTCCGGGACCGCCGGCCGCCAGCGTCAGCTCGACCGCCCCGGCCCGCTCGGCGATGCCGACGACCTCGACCCCGGTGCGCAGGGTGCCGCCGCCGGCCTCGACCTCGGCGAGCAGCGCGCGGCACACGCCGGGGAAGTCCACGATGGCGGTGCGGGGCGACCACACGGCCTCGATGCCGGCCACGTGGGGCTCGACCTCGCGCAGGGCCGGACCCTCGCGCACCTCGACGTCCGGCACGCCGTTGGCGACCGCCCGACGGTGGATCTCGGCCAGGCCCGGGAGTTCGGACTCGTCCAGCGCCACCACGAGCTTGCCGCACTCGTCGTAGGTGACCTGGTGCTTCTCGCAGAACTCGTGCAGCAGGACCCGGCCCTCGGTGCACAGCCGGGCCTTGAGCGACCCGGGCGTGTAGTAGAGCCCGGCGTGCACAACGCCGCTGTTGCGCCCGGTCTGGTGCCGGGCGGGGCCGTCCTCCTTCTCGAGGACCGTGACCGTCAGGCCCGGACGCCGCACCATCAGCTCGCGGGCCGTCGCCAGCCCCAGGATCCCGGCGCCGATGACCACGACATCGGGCTCGGCGGTGTCTGCGTGTCCGTCCACCGGGCGATGCTACGTCGGGTGGTCGATCACGCCCGGCGGCGGTAGGCCCGGACCGCCAGCGGGACGAAGACCAGGAGCAGTCCGGCCGTCCACGCGAGCGCCTTCAGCATCGGGCCGCCGGCGGGGCCGCCGATGGCCAGCGCCCGGATCGCGTCGATCGCCGCGGTGACCGGCTGGTGGGCCGCCCAGCCCTGGAGCCACGACGGCATGGACTCCACCGGCACGAACGCCGAGGAGCTGAACACCAGCAGCGACATGGGCGGGAACACTGCCGATGACACCGCCTCGACGTTCCGCACGCTCATCGCCACGGTGGCGAACACCCAAGACACGGCGAAAGCGAAGGCGAGCAGCATCAGCAGGGCGGCGAGGAACCGCAGCGGGCCGGCGCCCGCCCGGAACCCCACGGCGAAGCCGACCACCACCATCAGGGCGACGACCGTGATGTTGCGGCCCAGGTCGGCGACCGTTCGCCCGACCAGCACGGCCGACCGGGCCATCGGGAGGGAGCGGAACCGCTCGATCAGCCCCCGCCGCATGTCCTCGGCGAGGCCCACGGCCGTGTTCATGGTCCCGAACACGGCGGCCTGGACCCAGATGCCCGGCATGAGGAAGTCCACGTAGTCGACGCCGGGCGCCCGCAGGTTCCCGCTGAACACGTACCGGAACGTGAGGATCATCACGACAGGCTGGATCGACCCGAAGACCAGGACCTCGGGGGTACGGGACATCGCCCGCAGGTTCCGCCCGGCGACGGCCATCCCGTCGCCGAACGCCTGGCGGAGCCGCACGAGCCCGGACGGCTCCGGTACGTCGGCAACCAGGGGGAAGGTGGTCACGGCCATCACGCCGCCTCCTCGTCGTCGACGTCGACGGCGGGCTCGTCCGCCGGCCGGACGGTCAGCTGCAGGAACACGCTGTCGAGCGTCGGCTCGTGCACGGCCAGGGCCTGAGGGACGACGCCGGCGGCGTCGAGCGCACGGGCCACCGCCACGACAGCCGGCCCCCGATCGGCCACCTGGACCAACACCCCGTACCCCTCCGGAGTCGGCGCCACCGCCCCGACCGCCCCCAGGACCTCGGACGCCCGCCGAGCGGACCGGGGGTCCCGCATGGTGACCTCGACCTCGGTCCGTCCCACGCGGGACTTGAGTTCGGCTGCCGTGCCCTCGGCGATCACCCGGCCCGAGTCGACCACCACGATGCGGTCGGCGAGGCGGTCGGCCTCCTCCAGGTACTGGGTCGTGAGCAGCACGGTGGTGCCGCCCGCCACCAGTTCGCCGAGGACGTCC
The DNA here is from genome assembly GCA_035265325.1 of Acidimicrobiales bacterium. Taxonomy (GTDB): domain Bacteria; phylum Actinomycetota; class Acidimicrobiia; order Acidimicrobiales; family VFJN01; genus DATCLS01. The sequence goes on along the minus strand of DATFOS010000163.1, from coordinate 201 downwards.
CACAGGTCGTTGCGGCTTCGCGGGTCGAGGCCGGTCGTCGGCTCGTCGAGGACGAGGACCGGCGGCCGGTGCACCAGCGCCGCCGCCAGGTCGAGCCGCCGCCGCATCCCGCCCGAGTAGGTCTTGGCGGGACGGTCCGCCGCGCCGGTGAGCGCGAACCGCTCCAGCAGCTCGTCGGCCCGGACCCGGCCGACCGCCCGC
>DATFOS010000162.1:0-8904 GCA_035265325.1 Acidimicrobiales bacterium | reverse complement strand
AGCTCGTCGAGCGTCGCCGCCCCCGCCACGCGCTCACGGGCAGCGTCCTCGATGCCGGAGATCGTGGAGGAGATGTCGTCGGTCATGTCGTCGTTCCGGTGTGGGTCCGGGAGGTCCAGCCGGCCAAGATGGCGCTAGGCGGGCTGGCCCGTCCAGTCGGTCGGGAGGCGCGGCGAGGCGCCGGGAGCCGGGGGGACGCTGGTCGCGCCGGCCCGTCGCTGGCGCAGCGCCTCGAAGCAGACGACCGTGCCCGCCATCGCCACGTTGAGCGACTCTGTGCGACCGGCCATGGGGATCGTGACCGCGGTGTCGACCGCGGTGCTCACCTCCGGCGGGAGGCCGTGGGCCTCGCTGCCGAGCACGACGACCGCGGTCGCGGCCGCGCCGGCGAGGTCGACGGCGTCGTAGGCGGGCGCCGGCCCGTGGGCCACGGTGGCGAACGTGTGGGCACCGGCCGCCCGGCAGGCGGCGAGCACGTCGGCGGATCGGGCCGCCCGCACGACGGCGAGGCGGAACAGCGAGCCGGCCGAGGCCCGCACGCACTTGGGGCCGTAGGGGTCGACCGAGTCGTCGGCGAACACGACCGCGCCGGCGCCGGCCGCCTCGGCGGAGCGGAGCAGGGTCCCGGCGTTGCCGGGGTCGGTCACGCCGACCAGGACCAACGCCAGCGGCCCGGCAGCGCCGAGCGCGTCCTCGAGGGAGGCATCGGACAGGCGTGCCACCGCGGCCACGGGCTGGGGCGTCGTCGTGTCGGTGGCGCCGGCGAGCGTGCCGGGCGGCGCCGTGTGCACGGTGGCGCCGGCGCCGGCGGCCCGGGCGAGCAGGTCGGCGGGCGCGCCCGGCTCGGCGACGACCTCGTCGACCGCCACGCCGGCGTCGAGCGCCTCGGCGACGAGGACCGGCCCGTCGAGCACGAAGAGGCCCTCGTCGCTACGCGAGCTGCGGCGCCGCGTCAGGCGCCGCAGTCGTCGGATGCTGGGGTGCCGGGCCCCGATGGCCTCGGAGGCCGGCACGGTGCCCATGGCGCGTCGGCCGGGCGGGGAGCCCGGTCAGGCGGACGCCGTGGCGGCGTCGTCGAGCGCCTTGCCGGCGGTCTCGCACAGCGTGGCGAAGGCGGCCGGCTCGGCGACGGCCAGGTCGGCGAGGACCTTGCGGTCGACCTCGACGCCGGCCTCGCGCAGCCCGGCGATGAAGCGGCTGTAGGAGATGCCGTTCTGGCGGCAGCCGGCGTTGATGCGCTGGATCCACAGGCGCCGGAAATCGCCCTTGCGGGCCCGGCGGTCGCGGAAGGCGTACTGCAGGCTGTGCATCACCTGCTCGTTGGCGGCGCGGTAGGACCGGCTCTTGTTGCCGTAGTAGCCCTTCGCGCGCTCGAGCGTCACCCGACGCTTCTTCTTCGCATGGACGGATCGCTTGACCCTGGCCATGGGGACTCCTTTCGTCGATCAGGGGGAGGTGGGCACGTACGGAGGCAGGCCTAGCGGCCCAGCATCCGCTTGATGCGCGCCTCGTCGCCCGGGGCCAGGTCGGTGTCGTTGCCGAGGCGGCGCTTCCGCTTCGGCGGCTTCTTCTCGAGGATGTGGTTCAGGTTGATCTGGCGCCGGCGGATCTTGCCGGTGCCCGTCACCTTGAACCGCTTCTTCGCACCTCTGTGCGTCTTCATCTTGGGCATGGGGGTACCTCGGTCGTGACTCGGCGGCGGGCCCGCTCCGGGCCCGCCGCCGTCGTCGCAGTGCTTCGACGTGAAGCCGGGCTGGCGTCAGGTCCGCTCGGCCGGCCGGGTGGCCGGGCCGGGCTGCGCCGGCCGCCCACCCTGGGGGGGACGGCTCGGCTGCGGGCGCCCGGGGGAGGCGGCGCCGGCCGGGGCCGGGCTCCCGCCGTTGGCGGGAGCGGCCGGGGCCTGCGCTGCGGGCCGGGCCGGAGCCTGGTCGCCGTTGGCATCTGGTGTTGACGGTGTGGTCGGCGTGGTGGCGGCGGCGGGCTGCTCGCCCGAGTCCGCCTCGGCGGCCTGTCGGCGTGCCCGCTCGCTTGCGGCCTGTGCCTTGCGATCGGGGGCGAGGACCATGGTCATGTTCCGGCCGTCCCGGCGGGGGAAGATCTCGACCCGTCCGATCTCGGACACCGAGTCGACCACCTGGTCGAGGATGCGCTGCCCGAGTTCGGGGTGGTTCATCTCCCGCCCCCGGAAGGTCAGCGTGACCTTAACCTTGTGGCCCTCCTCCAGGAACTTCTCGACCTTGCGGGTCTTGGTGTCGAAGTCGCCCTTGGAGATCTTCGGCCGGTACTTCATCTCCTTGATGGAGACGCTGCTGGTCTTCCGCCGCGACTCCTTGGCCTTCTGCGCCGCCTCGTACTTGTACTTGCCGTAATCCATGATCCGGCAGACAGGTGGGTTGGCCTGCGCGGCCACCTCCACCAGGTCCAAGTCCGCGTCGCGGGCGATGGTCAAGGCTTCCGGCAGTGGCCGGATGCCGATCTGTTGACCGTCCGGACCGACCAGACGGACCTCGCGGGCCCGTATGCGGTCGTTGATCCGGGGCTCGTTGCTCGCCGGCGTGGCTATCGCCAGTCACTCCTCATCGATGCGCAGAACCTCCGTACGCATGGTTTCCTGGGACGACGCCCGCACGAAGCCGCAAAAACGACGAGGCGGACGCCGGGAAGCCGACGTCCGCGATCAGGGCCCCGAAACGGGGCCTGGCGAAAATCGACCCGGCGCACCGCTGGTGGCCGGGTGGGGCGTGCTCCCGAGGCGAACCTGCGGGGGCGGTGCCCACTTCCCTCATTTGTCCGGCCGAGAGTACCAGGGCGATGAGCAGAACACGAGCGCGTCCGGAGCGGCCGTTAAGGTGGGCGGCCCGACACGGTGACGCCGTCACATCGTCACGTGGCGGGCACGAGCGCACGGGAGCGAGATGAGCCTCTGGACACCGTCGGGTGAGCATCCTGTCGACCGGCCGGGCCGGTCGTCCACCCCGCCGCGGCAGCCGGCGGGGACGCCGCGCCAGGCGCCGCCGGGCGCGGGCGGCGGTGCGGCCGCCGCCGCGGCGGCGGCCGGGATCACCGAGGAGGAGCTGGCCGAGCTCTCGCCCGAGGAGCGTGCCCAGCTCGACGCCATGGCCAGCCAGGTCGAGGACGCGCGCCGACAGCTCCTGTCCGCGCCGGCCGGCCCGGTGGTGGGCCAGCAGGCACTGCAGTTCTACGAGCTCGCCGCCCTCCACCTCTCCCAGCCCGAGCCCCGGCTGGCGGATGCCCAGATCGCCATCGACGCGCTGGGCGCCGTCGTCGAGACGTTGGGCAGCCGGCTCGGCCCCGCCGAGTCGCCGCTACGCCAGGCCCTCGACCAGCTCCGCCTCGCCTACGTCGAGGTGGCCCGGGGCACGTCCGCTGGCGGCGCGGCCGGCGGCGACGCCGCCGACGGCTGAGCGGCCCGCAATGGTCGTCGCCGGGGGAGGCGACGGGCGGGAGGGTCACGGGTGAACGGCACCGACCGCACGGGGTTACTCGCCGTCCTGCTCTTCGCCATCGCCGTCGTGGCCATCAGCCGCGGTGACGGCCCCTCCGACCTTCTCGACGTGGTGGTGGTGGGCGACTCGTTCGCCGAGCAGTCCGGTGACCAGTTGCTCGCACTGGCGGACGACCTGGACATGCGCGCCGAGGTGTACGCGTTCGGCGGCACCTCGATCTGCCTCTGGCGCGGGCAGCTGGAGGAGCTGGCCGCGCGCGAGCCGCAGCGGCTCGTCCTGTCGTTCGCCGGCAACGACATGGACGACTGCATCAACCCCCAGCAGCTCCAGCGCACGGGGGAGCAGGTGGCCGAGATCTACCGGACCGACCTCGAGTGGGTACTGGAGCTGTACCGCGCTGCGGGCACCGACCTCTACGTGGTGGCCCCTCCCCCGATCCAGGAGCCGGCCTTCGAGGCCAGGGCCGCCGCCATGCGCGACATGTACAACCGCTTCTCGGTGGAGCACCCGTCCATCGGGGTGATCGAGACTTTCGACCAGCTCGGGCCCGACCGCCAGTACCACCGGGAACTGCCCTGCGAGGCCGACGAGCCGTGCGGGTCGGACGACATGGTCACGCTGCGCGAGGACGACGGCATCCACCTCACGCCCGAGGGCGGCAAGCGCTACGCCCAGGCGATCATGGGCGAGGTCACCGGCGTCCCCTGACCGACGTGGGCGCGCCCCATCACGCGGCCCGGGGCGCGTCGACGCACGCCCGGCGTCCCACACTCAGGACCGGGCCCACCGTGGACGCGGCCTGGACCGCCTACGTCGTGACGACGATGGGCCTCACGCCGACGTGAGGTCGGCCGTGACGTCGGTCGCCTCCCAGCGGCCCCGGCGGCCGGCGACGACGGCGAACGTCACCCGGCGGCCGACCTCGATCGTGCGGGTGCCGTCCGCGATGGCGGTGCAGTGGAACGGCAGCTCGTCGCCGTCGTCGTCGCGGATCGTTCCGAGCCCGCGGGGGTCGTCGAAGTCCTCGACGGCTCCCGCGCCGCGGGCGAACGGGCGCATCCCGGCCGCCCGGCTCAGGGGACGATCTTGGAGAGGGGCAGCTCGATGATGTCGGCCGCCCCGGCCTCCTTGAGCGCCGGGATCAGCACGTTGATCTCGGACCGGGCCACCACGGTCTCGACGGCGTAGCCGCCGTCGCCGGCCAGCTCGGAGACCGTCGGCGCCTTCATCGACGGCAGCAGGGCGGTCACGGCGGCGAGGTCGTCGCGCCCGACGTTGAGCTTGACGAGCACCTTGCCCCGGGCGGCGAGGACGCCGTCGAGGAGGACCTTGACCTGCTCCATCGCCCGGCGCTTCTCGGGGTCGGCGTAGGCGAGCGGGTTGGCCACGAGCTCGGTGTAGCTGCGGAGGATCTCGCCGATGATCTTGAGCCCCGCCGCCCTGATGGCCCGGCCGGTCTCGGTGATGTCGACGATGCAGTCGACGATGTCGGGCACCTTCGCCTCGGTGGCGCCGTAGCTGAGCCGGATGTCGGCCTCGATGCCCCTCTTGGCGAAGAACCGCCGGGTCAGCTCGGGGTACTCGGACGAGACCCGCACGCCCTGCGGCAGGTCCTCGACCCGGTCGACCCGGCTGTCGCCGGCGACCGCAACGATGATGCGGACGGGCCGGCTCGTCGCCTTGGAGTAGCGCATCTCGCCGAGCGAGATGACGTCGGCGCCCGTCTCCTCGACCCAGTCCCGCCCGGTGATGCCCAGGTCGAAGAGGCCGTCGGCCACATACGCGGGGATTTCCTGCGGGCGCAGGATGCGGACCTCGTCCACACGGGGGTCGTCGATGGACGCCTTGTACCCGACGGACGAGGACCGGGACACCGTCAGGTCGGCGGCCTCGAACAGGTCGAGGGTCGCCTTCTCGAGCGAGCCCTTGGGGAGGACGAGCTTCAGCACGACCGACCAGCGTAGGGGTCCACCCGTCGGGGCCGAAACACGGTATCCACACGCCTCCTCACTGACGCGGCCGTGAACGCCGCCGCCGACGCTGCTCTCGTGCGTGTCGCTGCCGGTGGCCGGCGCCGTGCTCAGCGCTGCGGGCTGACGGCCTCGGCCGGGGCCGGCGGGGCGGCCGGGACGACGGGCTCGGTGGGGGCGGACGCGACCGCCACGCCGCGCACGCCGTCCTCGGTCACGAACGTGGCGTACGTGGACACCGTCGCCGTCGGCGAGCGGACCGTGCTCACGACCCGCAGGTCCGACCGCCAGCGCTCCCGGTCGAGGTCGCAGACCACGTAACCGCGCTGGTTGTCGATGAACTTCCAGTGCGGGCTCTCGGCCATGACCGGGTCGTACTGGGCGTGGAAGGCGACCACGTCCGGGTCGCTACCGGAGGTGATCGACGTGCCGGTGAGCTCGGCGCCCACCACCGGCGACGCCGGGTCGCCGAAGTCGCGCCGCAGGTCGCAGACCCAGGTGGCGTGCCGGTCGCCCGTGAGCACGACCGGGTTCCGCACCCGGTCGAGCGAGTCGAGGAGGCGCCGGCGGGCGGCCCGGTAACCGTCCCAGTTGTCGAGGTCGAACACCTCGGCCGGGCCGGCCAGCCGGTCGTTCTGGGCCACCATCGTCTGCTGGGCCAGGGCGTTCCACCGGGCGGACGAGCCGGCCAGGCCCCGGTCGAGCCAGGCCTCCTGCTCGGCGCCGAGCATGGTGCTGGCCGGGTCTTCCGCGCCCGCAAGGCTCGTGGGCTGGTCGCTGCGGTACTGGCGGGTGTCGAGCACGTCGAGTTGGAGCAGGTCTCCCCAGCCGAGGCGCCGGTACAGGGTCATGTCGGGCCCGCGCGGCGCCTGCGCCCGTCGGAGCGGCATGTGCTCCCAGTAGGCCTGGAAGGCGGCGATGCGCCGGGCGCGGAAGGCCTCCGGGGACTGCAGCCCCGGGTCCTGGGGGATGTCGTCCGCCCAGTTGTTGTCGACCTCGTGGTCGTCGAGCGTCACCACCCAGGGGAACGCGGCGTGGGCCGCCTGGAGGTCGGGGTCGCTGCGGTAGAGCGCGTGGCGGGAGCGGTATTCGTCGAGCGTGAGCGGCTCCGCCACGCCGTCGTGGCTCCGCAGTGCCGCCGGGTTGGGCCGGCCCTCGTAGATGTAGTCGCCCAGGAAGACGACGAAGTCGAGGTCCTCGCCGGCGAGGGCCTGGTGGGCCGTGTAGTAGCCGTCCTGGTAGTTCTGGCAGCTGGCCGTGGCGAAGCGGGCACGGCGGACGCGTGCCCCGGCCGCCGGGGCGGTGCGGGCGCGCCCGGTCGGGCTCAGCTCGCCGCCGGCCCGGAAGCGGTACCAGTACGTGGCGCCCGGGCGCAGGCCCCGCACGTCGGCGTGGACCGTGTGGGCCCCCGCCGGGCGGGCCAGGGCGGACCCCCGGCGCACGATTCGGCGGAACCGCTCGTCCGCCGCCACCTCGTAGGCGACGGGGACCGGCGCGTCCGGCATGCCGCCGCCGGGGTCGAGGGGCGTGGGGGCGAGGCGCGTCCACAGGACGACGCCGTCGGGCAGCGGGTCACCGGAGGCGACGCCCAGCGTGAACGGGCCGGGTGGGACCCGGGTGGCGCGGGCGGCGGCCCGGGCGCGACGGCCGTCGGCCGCCAGGGCGGCAGCGGGGGCCAGCGCGTCGGCCAGCGCCAGGGTCGCCGCCCCACCGCCGGCGAGCGTGAGGAAACCACGTCGGTCCATGGGCGAGAGTCTGCGTCAGCGACGGGGCCCGCGTCCGACGCACCGGCGACCGCGTCCCGAACCGCAGGTGAACCCTGGGCCCGACGGACCGCCAGGGCGCCACGACGTCCCGGCGGCCGTCCGGTTGCGCTCGGCCCGGACGCCCAGCCCGGGGCCGCCGCCGGTCACGCCGGGCGCCAGGCCTCGGCGAGGCGGGCCATCTCGATGGCGACGGCGGCGGACTCCTCACCCACGTTGTGGCCGCCGGGCCCCTGGGACCGGGCCAGGGCCTGGTCCTCGTCCTCGGTGGTCAGCACGCCGAACGCCACGGGGACGGCCGTCGCGAGCTGCACCTCCTGGACGCCGCGGGCACACTCCGCCGCCACGATGTCGTAGTGGGTGGTCTCGCCCCGGATGACGGCGCCGATGCAGATCACGGCGTCGACCCGGCCCGACTGTGCCAGCGCCCGGGCCGCGAACGGGATCTCGAACGATCCCGGCACCGACGCCACGACCAGGTCGTCGGGCGTCACCCCGAGGGCGGCGAGCCCGCGGCGTACGCCCTCCTCCAGCCGGTCGACGATCGGCGCGTTCCAGCGCGACCGGACCAGCCCGATGCGCAGCCCCTTGCCGTCGAGGCCCGCGGGCACGCCCGCCCGCGCCTGCTCACCGGCCACCCGTCCGCCTCCTCGGAGAGATCACCCGGACTGTCTACAACACGGCCCCGTGGCGGGCCGGCGCCTACAGGACGTCGTCGAGGCCCTCGAGCAGGTGGCCCATGCGCTCGCGCTTGGTGCGCAGGTAGGCGATGTTCTCGGGGTTGGGCGCGGTGAGCAGCGGAACGCGTTCGGTGATCCCGAGGCCGAAGCCCTCGAGGCCGCCGTACTTCGACGGGTTGTTGGTCATCAGCCGCATGGTGGTGATGCCCAGGTCGACGAGGATCTGCGACCCGATGCCGTACTCGCGGCTGTCGACCGGGAGGCCGAGGGCGAGGTTGGCGTCGACGGTGTCGTGGCCCTGGTCCTGCAGCTGGTAGGCCCGCAGCTTGTGGCCGAGGCCGATGCCGCGACCCTCGTGGCCCCGCAGGTAGACGACCACGCCCAGGCCGGCCTCGGCGACGAGCCGCATGGCCTCGGCCAGCTGGGGGCCGCAGTCGCAGCGCAGCGACGAGAACACGTCGCCGGTCAGGCATTCGGAGTGGACCCGGACCAGCACGTCCTCCTCGCCCTGCACGGCGCCCTTCACGAACGCCAGGTGCTCGGTGCCGTCGAGGACGGACTCGTAGGCGTAGCAGGTGAAGTCGCCCCACTGCGTGGGCAGGCGGGCCTCGGTGATGCGCCGGACCAGCTTCTCGTTCTGCCGCCGGTAGCGGACCAGGTCGGCGATCGAGATCAGCAGCAGGTCGTGGTCGTCGGCGAACCGCTCGAGCTCGGGCACCCGCGCCATGTCGTCCTTCTTCTCGTTGACGACCTCGCACAGCACACCTGCGGGGTACATGCCCGCCAGGCGGGCCAGGTCGAGCGCGGCCTCGGTGTGGCCGGCTCGCTTGAGGACGCCGCCCTCGCGCCCCGCCAGCGGGAAGATGTGGCCGGGACGGAGCAGGTCGGCGGGCCGGGTGCCCGGTTCGACCAGCGCCTGGATCGTGGCGGCCCGGTCGTAGGCGGAGATGCCGGTCGAGGTGCCGTGGCGGGCGTCGACGCTCACGGTGAACGCCGTGCGCATGCTCTCGGTGTTGTCGGACAC
>DATFOS010000161.1:0-5325 GCA_035265325.1 Acidimicrobiales bacterium | reverse complement strand
GGCGGGGCGGAACCCCGGGTAGGGCGTGTACGGGCTCGCCGTCCACTGCCACACGGCGCCGAACCACTGTTCGGCGTGGGGCCCGCCGGCCCGCGGGTGAAGGCCCGTCCCGAGGGCGTCGGCCGTCAGGCCGGGGGCGGTGCGGCCGGCGGTGCGGCCGGCGGCCGTCACCTCCCACTCGACTTCCGTGGGCAGGCGGGCGCCGGCCCAGCGGGCGAAGGCGTCGGCCTCGTACCAGCTCACGTGCACGACCGGCTCGGCCCCGACCACGGCCCGCGCGCCGTGCAACGTCTGCACGAACCAGCCCGCGCGCGTGGGGTGCCAGTAGCCGGGCGCCTCCCAGCCCTCGTTCTGCACGGTCGCCCAGCCGTCGGACATCCACAGCTCGGCCCGGTGGTACCCGCCGTCGGCCATGAACGCCAGCCACTCCTCGCAGGTCACCAGGGTGTCGCACACGGCGAACGGCCGGAGGAGGGCTTCGTGCCGCGGCGACTCGTTGTCGTAGGCGAACCCGTCGCCACCGTGGCCGGCCGCCACGACACCGCCGGGGTGTGCCAGCCACCTCGGCTCGTGGGGGCCCGGGCCAGTCACCGGGGACGGGTCACCCGGCAGGTAGGCCGGGTGCAGAGGGTTGGCCCCGAGGACGTGCTTGATGTCCATGAGCAGGAGCTCCTGGTGCTGCTGCTCGTGGTTCAGGCCCAGTTCGACCAGAGCGACGACCCGCTCGGGCAGGCGGCCCGTCCCGTCCGCGGCGTCGGCCAGGAGGCCGCCCATGGCTGCGTCGACGTGGCGCCGGTAGTCGGCCACCTCCGCTACGCCCGGCCGCGTGAGCAGGCCGCGCTCGACCCGGGCGTGCCGGGGCCCGACGGCCTCGTAGTACGAGTTGAAGAGGAACCCGTAGGCGGGGTCGAACGACTCGTAGCCGGCGACGTGCTCGGCGAGGACGAACGTCTCGAAGAACCAGGTCGTGTGGGCCCGGTGCCATTTCGTGGGGCTCACGTCGGGCATCGACTGGACCGTCTGGTCCTCGGCCGAGAGGGGCTCTGCGAGCCGCTCGGTGAGGTCACGTACGGCCCGGTAGCGATCCACCAGGGGGCGGAGTGAGCGGGTGTCGGCGAACGTCGAGGTCGTCGTCATGGCAGTCCCCTCCCGTGCCCGGAGCAAGCTATCGAGCACGCTGTGAATCGACACGGCCACGAGCTGAACATTCCCTGTCGCGGTTGGCGCCGGTGGGTCGGGGTAGACGGGGGTCCATGAACACGATCAGCAAGCGTCTTCTCGGTGGTGCCTTCGCTGGGGCCCTGGTTCTCGCTGCGCCCGCCTGTGGCGACGACGAGGACGGCGACGGCGGCACGACCGACGAGGAACTCCAGGACGTCCAGGACGGCGCCGACGAGGTCGAAGAGGACGTCGAGGAGGGTGTGACCGACGCCAGCAACGAGGTCCAGGAAGAGGTGGACGCCCAGGACGAGGGCTCCGACGAGGACGGCGAGTAGCCGCCCCCGACGGACACACACACACACGGCCTGTCGGACGGCCCGCCGCCCATCACCCGAAGCGGCGGGCCGTCCCGCGCCCGGGCGTGGGGCATCGTGTCCCCGTGACCACGGCGGCGCCGACGCAGGTGATGCGGGTGATGTCCTTCAACCTCCACCACGGCGTCGGGGCCGACGGCCGCCTCGACCTGGAGCGATCCGCCGCCCTGGTGGAGGCGTGCGCGGCGGACGTCGTGGCGGTCCAGGAGGTCGACCGGCACCTCGGCCCGCGCAGCGACTTCGTCGACCAGCCCGCCTGGCTCGCCGGGCGGCTGGGCATGGACGTCGCCTACGGCGTCAACGTCGAGCGTCCGCCCGCCACGCCGGGGGCACCGCCCCGCCAATACGGCACCGCGCTGTTCAGCCGGACGCCGCTCGTGTGGTGGCGCAACGTCGCGCTCCCCCTCCCGGTCGGCGGTGAGCCCCGCGGCCTGCTGGAGGCGCTCGTCGACGTCGGCGGCCTCATCGTGCGGGCGCTCGGCACCCACCTGCAGCACGACTCGGCACGCGGCCGGGCCGCCCAGGCCGACGTGATCGCCGCCGTGGCGGCCGCCAGCCGCGAGCCGGTCGTCCTGCTCGGCGACCTCAACGCCGCGCCGCACGCCCCCGAGCTGGCATCCCTGGACGCCACGCTGGTCGACGCCTGGAAGTCCGCCGGCGACGGCCCCGGCCGGACCTTTCCCAGCACCCGCCCCCGGACGCGCATCGACTACGTCATGACCTCGCCCGACCTGCCTGCGCTGGCCGCCGCCGTGGTCGCCGGCGACGCCTCCGACCACCTCCCCGTCGTCGCCGACCTCGCCCTCCCCGGGGCCTGACGGTCGCGCAGGGCGGCCGGCGGCGGGCGCGCCCGGGCCGGCGACCGGGAGCGGCGTTGACAAGCGGCGCCGAGCCGGGATAGTCCCGAACCCGAGCGCGGTTCGACTGTGCCCGCGGATCGCCAGGGGGGACGATGCCCGACTTCACCGCCGACCTCGCTTCGGCCGACGATGAGACGATCAGGGAGGCGCTGCGCCACTCCGAGGTACCGGCGCTGCTGCCGGCCCTGGCCGCCGCCCTGCGCGACCCGTCCCTCGTCCCCGAGCACCTGCAGCCCAACCCGGCCGACATCCTGGACCCCAACGGCGGCCTCGACCCGGTGGCTCTGGCCGAGGCGCGCCAGCTGGGGTTCGCGGCGCTGTGCCGGCTGCGGGACGAGGGCCTCGAGGCGGCGGTTGCGCCGACGGCCGACGAGCTGCGCCCGCTGCTCGGCTACGTGGCGGCCGGCGCCCCGGTGGACCACTACGTCGAGCTTCTGCGCGAGGAGCTGGCGCTCGGCGAGGACCTGCGGGCGCCGTCCTGGTCGCTGGCCGACCTCGCCCCCGACCGCACGTTCCGGGTGGCGGTCATCGGCGCCGGCATGTCCGGCCTGCTCGCCGCCCACCGCCTCCGCCAGGCCGGCCTCGACGTGGTCGTGGTCGAGAAGAACGACGACGTGGGCGGCACCTGGTTCGAGAACACCTACCCCGGCTGCCGGGTCGACGTCGCCAACCTCTTCTACAGCTACTCGTTCGCCCAGCGGGCGGACTGGCCCGACCACTTCTCGCCCCAGGGCGTGCTGCTGGACTATTTCCGAGGCATCGCCGACGACCTGGGGTTGCGGGCGCTGATCCGGTTCGGCACCGAGGTCACGGCCGTGGAACTGGAGGACACCACGATGGCGTGGACACTCCAGCTCAGCGGCCCCGACGGCCGGGAGGAGGCGCTGGTCGTCGACGCCGTCGTCAGCGCGGTCGGCCAGCTCAACCGGCCCAACCTGCCCGACATCCCGGGCCTGGAGCGGTTCACCGGCCCGGCGTTCCACTCGGCTCGCTGGGACCACGACGTCGAGTTGGCCGGCAAGCGTGTGGCGGTCATCGGGACCGGGGCGAGCGCGGCCCAGTTCATACCCCCCGTGGCGGAGCAGGCCGCCGAGCTGACCATCTTCCAGCGGACCCCAGCCTGGTTCCTGCCGACGCCCGACTACCACGACGCCGTGTCCGAGCCGGTGGCCTGGCTGATGCGGGAGGTCCCGGGCTACGCCAACTGGTTCCGGTTCTGGGTGTTCTGGCGCAACGTCGAAGGCTTCCTCGGGGCGGCCACGGTCGACCCGGACTGGGCGGGCGACCCGGCGTCGGTGGGCGAGCTGAACGAGCTCGTCCGGGTGATGCTGGTGGACTACCTCGAGACCGAGCTGGGCGACGCCCCCGACCTGCTGGCCACTGCGGTCCCCGACTACCCGCCGTTCGCCAAGCGCTTCATCCGGGACAATGGCATCTGGGCCCGCACCCTCAAGCGCGACGACGTCCACCTCGTCACCGACCGGATCGAGGCGATCGAGCCCGACGGCGTCCGCACGGCCGACGGGACGGTGCACGAGGCCGACGTGATCATCTACGGCACCGGGTTCAAGGCGTCCGACTTCCTCACGCCGATGAAGGTGGTCGGGAGGGCCGGGGTCGACCTCCACGAGCGCTGGGGCGGCGACGCCCGCGCCCACGTCGGCATCACGCTGCCCGGGTTCCCGAACCTGTTCCTGCTCTACGGGCCGAACACGAACATCGTGGCCAACGGCAGCATCACCTACTTCTCGGAGTGCGAGGTGCACTACATCGGCGAGGTCCTCCGCTACCTGGTGGCGACCGGGGCCCGGTCCGCCGAGCCCACCACCGAGGCCCACGACGCCTGGAACGCCCGCATCGACGCCGGCAACGCCGAGCGGGCCTGGGGCGTGTCGACGGTGAACAGCTGGTACCGCAACGCCACCGGCCGCACGGCCCAGAACTGGCCGTTCAGCCTGCTGGAGTACTGGGAGGTGACCCGCTCGTTCGACCCGGCGGACCACCTGATCCACTAGGGCGTGTGCGGTGACGACGAGGACGCAGTCCAGCGGCGTTCCTGGCCGGAGAGGCGTGCGCCATGATTTGCAGGACACGCCCTACGCCGGGCCGAGCAGGTCCCAGCGGTTGCCGGCCACGTCCTCGAACACCGCCACCCGGCCGTAGGGCTCGGTGCGGGGCGGGCGCACGAATGTCACACCGGCCGCCACCAGCCGCTCGTGGGTGGCGGCGAAGTCGTCCACCCGGAGGAAGAACGCGACGCGCCCGCCCGTCTGGTGACCGACCGCGCGGGCCTGCTCGGGGCCGTCCGCCCGCGCCAGGAGCAGCCCGGTCTCGGCCCCCGGCGGGCGGGCCACGACCCAGCGCTTGGGGCGGCCGTCGCCGGTCTCGGCCGGCGTGTCCTCCACCAGTTCGAAGCCGAGGACGTCGACGAAGAACCGGATCGCCGGGTCGTACTCCGCCACCACCACCGTCACGAGCGACACGAGGGCCATGCCCCACCCTGTCAGCCGCCCCTGGCGGCGCGGGGCGATGATCGGGCCGCCGGGTGGCGGCGTCCGGGCCCGGGTTCGCCCGCCGGAGCCCCCTAGCGCAGCGTCGACCGCTCGGTGGGGCGGAGCCGCAGGAGCTGCGCCGGGGTGCCCACGGCGACGGCGACGGCCTCGGCCGCAGTGCCGTCGCCCGGCCCCGCCAGCAGCCAGAGCACGACCGGCCGGGCGTGGACCGGCAGGCGGGGGAAGTCGTTCGCCACCCCGGCCGTGACCAGCCGTCCCAGCTCCCGCACGACGCCACGGCCGGTGCCGCCCGGCCGGGCGAGGGCGGCGGCCATGGCGGCGGCCAGGTCGGCGTCGAGCCCGGGCCGGTCGTACAGGGCGGCGACGACCGTGCCGCCCGGCACGTCGCCCGCCCCGGCACCCTCCGCCGTGGCGGTG
>DATFOS010000160.1:0-2778 GCA_035265325.1 Acidimicrobiales bacterium | reverse complement strand
CGCGTCGTACCAGACGTAGGTGACGTGCGCCGGGTCCCACGGCAGGGGGACGCCCCACGAGATCGACGTCCGGCTGATCGAGAAGTCGTCGAGCCCCCCTCGGATGAACCCGAGCGCCTCGTTGCGCTTGGTCTCCGGGCGAACGAACTCGGGGTGGGCGGCGTACCAGTCGAGCAACGGCTGGGCGAAGCGCGACAGCTTGAAGAAGTAGTTCTCCTCCTTGACCTGTTCGACCGGCCGGTGGTGGATGGGGCACAGCCCGTCGACCAGTTCGTCGGGCGTGTAGTACGCCTCGCACGACACGCAGTAGAGGCCCTCGTAGGTGCCGAGCTCGATGTGGCCGTTGTCGTAGACCCGCTGGAGGAACGCCTGCACCGCAGTGTGGTGGCGGGGTTCGGTGGTGCGGATGAAGTCGTCGCTGGAGATGTCGAGCAGCTTCCACGCATCGCGGAAGCGCTCCGACGTGCGGTCGGCCATCTCCTTGGGGCTGATGCCGTTGGCCTCGGCCGCCCGCTGGACCTTCAGCCCGTGCTCGTCGGTGCCGGTGAGGAAGAAGGTGTCGTCGCCCAGCAACCGGTGCCAGCGGGCGAGGGCGTCGGCGATGACGGTGGTGTAGGCGTGCCCGATGTGCGGAGCGTCGTTGACGTAGTAGATGGGGGTCGTCACGAAGTAGCGGGCCACGAACGATCAGGCTAACGCCGCTGGTCCGAGACGCTGTTGGGGTATCCCGGCTCGCTGGCCATCGTAAACGCAGGATGGACACTGTGCGTGGGTGCCTGGGTAGTGTTGCCCGACCGCCGCGGCGCGTCTCCTCGGCCATCGAGGCCCGCGACACGACCGCTGGGACGTTGGAGGACACACCCTGAGCCCTGCTCGACCGCCGTCGCCCCGACGGAGGACCGACCGAGCCGACCGAGACGATCCGTCCGGCGAGCGCGCTCCACGCGCCAGGCCGCCCGGGCGTGGCGTCCCCACCCCCGACTCTTCACCGCCGGAACGCCGTGGACGGCGTTCCGTGCCGCCGGCCGGGCTGGGACCGGACGGGCCGGCCGACGCCGACGAACCGTCGGGGGGCTGGGACCGGGGCCGATGGTCCGACCGGCCCCCGCGCGCGCGGCGCGGGTCGGCCCCTCCGACGGGATCGCCGGCGCCGCCCGCCCGACGCGACGAGCACCCGCCGCCGTCCGCCGGGCCCGATGATCCCGGCGTGCCACCGTCGCGCCCCGGCCGCCGCGGCTGGGGGCGCCGGTCGGCACCCCAGGCCGGCCCGACGCCGCCCGCCCGACCGGCCCCGTCCGCGCCGGCTGCGCCCGAGGCGCCGGTGGCCGACGGCCCTGCCCACCCCTGGGAGGACGCAGCCGCGGCCGCGGCCGCGTCCCGAGGCGCCGGGTTCGACGACGGGCGAGAGAGCGATCCCCCTGCGCCCGGTTGGGCCCGCCGACGCGTGCACGACAGCATCGACGCCCGTCTCGGTGGTCGCCGCGGCCGCCCGGGCGACGCCCGGCGCGACCAGCCGGACGCCCCCCGTGACGCCCGCTCGCTGTACCGACCGGACGACACGCCTCGCCCGGGGGGCCGGCGCCGCCCCTGGGACCCGCAGCCGTCCGAGGATGACCGCGTCCATGACCTTCGACCGGCGGCGCCCGACCCCGCAGGCAGCCACGGCCAACTTCCGTCCGCGCCCGTCCGCCGTGCCTGGGACGACCCGGCGGCCCACGCCGGCGCCGACACCGAGGGCAGGTTCGGACCGGCGCCAGCGCGCGGTGGCACCGCCTGGGAGGCCCCGTCGCCGCTACGGCGCCCCCGCCGGCGGGACGACCAGCCGACGCCGCCCGCGGAGCCCCGCTCGTGGGACGACGGCGCGCCCACCACCGGCGCCCGTCGCTGGGACCGCGGCGAGCCGGGCACGTCGGACGACGGCCGACCGCCGACCGACGAGACCCGGTCCCCGGACGACCGTGTCACCACGTCCGAGCCGAGCGAGTGGCGTGCGGAGCCCACCACGGAGCCCCGGGCGTGGGCCAGCCCGGCGGCCACGACGGAGTCCCGTGCCTGGGCCGACCCGGCGCCCACCACCGCCGATCCCCGTGCCTGGGCCGACCCGACGCCTGATACCGACCCCTGGGCCTGGGCCGACCCGGCGCCCGCCCCGGCCGAAACGCCGGCGCCCGCCCCGGGACCCGCCCCCGGCCGAGGCCCCGCGACGGCGACGCGACCCCCGGCCGAGCGCCCCGCCCCCGGCACGCTCGACCTCGGCCCCCGTCTGCCCCACGTGCCCGGGTTCGACGGCCTGCGAGCGGTTGCGCTGCTGGCGGTGTTGGCGTTCCACCAGGGCTACGACCTCCTGCGCGGCGGCTTCCTCGGTATCTCCAGCTTCTTCACGCTGTCCGGCTTCCTGATCGCCACGCTGTCACTGGCCGAATGGGCGGAGAACGGCCATCTAGCCGTGTTCCGGTTCTGGGAACGGCGGGCCCGCCGCCTCATCCCTCCCGCCGTGCTGGTGCTGGCCGTGGTCGTGGCTCTGCAGACGGCCCTCCGGGTCGGCGCCGGCCCAGGGTTCCGGGGAGACGTGGTGGCCGCAGCCGGCCAGGTGCTCAACTGGCGGTTCGCCTTCGGCGGCGACGGGTTCGCCAGCGTGCTCACCGACCCCTCCCCGGTTCAGCACTTCTGGTCGGTCTCCATCGCGGCGCAGGTCGTCCTGCTGTTCCCGCTGGTGTTCGTCGGTCTCATGCGGTTGGCCAGTCGCCGTTGGCGGGCCACCGGCGCCGTGTTCGGGCT
>DATFOS010000159.1:0-11988 GCA_035265325.1 Acidimicrobiales bacterium | reverse complement strand
CGGCCCGGCGGTAGAGCTCGTCGAGGACCCGGTTGGCTTTCCCGAGGCCGAGCGGGGTACCGACAACGACGCGGCGGCCCACGCGCTCGACGATCCGGTCGACGAGGGCCGTGACGTCGTCCAGGCGCTCCATCGACGGGCGCGTACCCGCACCACCACCGGGTGAGTCGGCGCGACACTCCCCGGGAAGGCCGGGTGCCCGGCCGCTCACGAACCCGGTCCCTCGTCCCCCTGGAGCCACCCCGACCCGTGCCCCCCGTCGACGAGACGCTCACCGACGCCGACCCGCCCGTGGCCCCGCCCGCCGACGGCGACGGCCGGGCCACCGACGGCCCGTTCGCCGGCCCTCCCGCCGGGCGCCGCGACCGCTGGGCGGCCCGCGCCCGGGCCTGGCGTGCCGCCACGTGGGCGTGGCTGCGGACGTGGGCGCCGCGGGCGCGGGTGACCCTGTTCGCCCTGGGCGGGGCGGTGATCGCCCTGTCGCTGGCCGGGCGCATCCCGGCGCACGTGGGGCCGTTCGACACGACGATGGCCGTGCGGCCGTCGCTGTCCGGCGAGACGGTGGTCCGCCTCGCGCCGCTGGGGACGATCGAGCTGGACACCCACGACGCCCCCGTCCGCCTCGACCTCCGGGTCGACGAACTCACGCTGGACGAGGCCGAGCGCATCGCCGAGGACCCCGCCCTGGTCGACGAGTTGGGCGACGACGTGGCGGACGAGGTGCGCCGGGCGCTGGTCCGGCTGGCGATCCGCTGCGCCGTGCTCGCCGTGGTGGGCGGGTTGGTCGGCGCGGTCGTCGCCCGGCTCACCTGGCGGTCCGCCGTCACCGGCCTGGCCTGCGGGGCCGTGCTGGTCACCGCCGTCGGCGGCGGGACGGCCGCCACGTTCAACGCCGAGGCCGTGGCCGAGCCCCGCTACACCGGCCTGCTCACGGCCGCCCCCACGGCGGTCGGCGACGTGGAGTCGATCGTCGAGCGGTTCGGCGAGTACCGGGCCCAGCTCAGCGACCTGGTGGGCAACATCGTCTCGCTCTACCGGGCCACCGAGGCGCTGCCGACGTTCGAGCCCACCGACGGGACGATCCGGCTCCTGCACGTCAGCGACGTCCACCTCAACCCGCAGGCCTACGACATCATCGGCGAAGTCACCGAGCAGTTCGGGGTGGACGCCGTCCTCGACACCGGCGACCTCACCGACTGGGGCACCGGCACCGAGGAGCCGATCGTCGAGCAGATCGGCCGGCTGGACGTGCCCTACGTGTGGGTCCGGGGCAACCACGACTCGCTGGCCATCCAGGAGGCGGTGGCCGACCAACCCAACGCGGTCGTGCTCGACGGCGACGCCGCCGAGGTCGCCGGCTTGCGCATCTGGGGCATCGGCGATCCCCGCTACACGCCGGACCAGAGCCAGGGCAGCGACGACGACGCCGACGAGAGCTCGGAGCGCCGGCGCATCGAGCGCTTCGCCCCCGACGCCGCCCGGTCCCTCGCCGCCGCCGAGCCGCCCGCGGTCGACGTCGCCATGGTCCACGACCCGCGGGCGGCGGTGGGGATGGGCGGCCAGGTCCCGCTGGTGCTCGCCGGCCACACCCACGAGGCGACCGAGGAGCGCCTCGCGGACGCCGAGGCCGACGGCGAGGCCGACTCGTCCGGCACGACGGAGGAGGACGACGAGCGGCCTGAGACCGTCCTGCTCACCCAGGGCTCGACGGGCGGCGCGGGCCTGCGCGGGCTGCAGGGCGACGAGCCGGAACCGCTGGTCGCGTCCATCCTCTACGTCGACGGCGAAAGCCGGCGCCTCGTGGCGTACGACCAGGTCACGGTGGACGGACTGGGCGGGACCGGGGCCACGATCGAACGGCACATCCTGGAGGGGTCGGCCCCCGGTTCGGGGGCCTCCACGACAACCACGGAGGGTTGACGAGGCCCTTCGCGCCATGAGCCAGATGATTCAACAGTTTGTTGCCTAGGTATTCGGGCAACGTTACGGTCGTCACGAAGGGGGAGGTGATGTGGCTGCAGTCACTCCATCGAACCGACGACGGACCGGCGTCCTGCTCACGGCGACGTTCCTGGCCGGGACGATGCTCGCGTGCGGTGGTGGTGGCGAGGGGGGCACGCCAACGCTCACCTGGTACACGAACCCCGACAACGGCGGCCAGCAGGCGCTCGCCGACAAGTGCACCGAGCAATCCGACGGGGCCTACCGGATAGAGACCGCGCTGCTGCCCAGCGATGCCAACGGGCAGCGGGAGCAGCTGGTCCGTCGTCTCGCCGCCAACGACAGCGGCATCGACCTCATGAGCCTCGACGTCGTGTTCGTCGCGGAGTTCGCCGAGGCCGGCTTCCTGCGTCCCTTCAGCGAGGACGAGGCCGCCGACATCAGCGAGGACGTCCTCGACGGCCCCCTCGAGACCGCCACCTGGAACGACCAGCTGGTGGCGGCGCCCTTCTGGGCCAACACCCAGCTGCTCTGGTACCGCCAGTCGGTCGCCGACGAGACGGGGATCGACCCGCAGAGCGGCGATGTGACCTGGGACCAGATCATCGACGCCGCCGAGGAGACCGACACCACGGTCGCCGTCACGGGCAGCCGGTACGAGGGCTACACGGTGTGGATCAACTCGCTGGTGGCGTCCGCCGGCGGCGAGATGCTGACCGACACCGAGGCCGGGCGCGACGCCCAGCCAACCCTCGACACCGACGCCGGTCGAACCGCCGCCGAGATCGTCCGGCGGCTGGGCCGCTCCGCCGCCGCCCCGCCCGAGCTGGACACCGCCATCGAGGAGGATGCCCGGAACGCGTTCCAGGCCGACGACGGTGGGTTCATGGTCAACTGGCCGTACGTCTACGCCGCCGCCCAGGGGGCCGTCGACGAGGGGTCCCTCGACCAGGCGACCTTCGACGACATCGTCTGGGCCCGGGTGCCGGCCGCCGTCGAGGGCGAGCCCAGCGCCCCGCCCCTCGGCGGCATCGACCTCGGCATCGGCGCCTTCTCCGACCACCCCGACGAGGCGGTCGCCGCGGCGCAGTGCATCACGTCGGTCGAGTCGGGCGTCGAGTACATGCTCGGCGAGGGCAACTCCGGCGCCCGGGCCGCCGTGTTCGACGACCCCGAGGTGCAGGAGGCCTTCCCCATGGCCGACGACATCCGCGAGTCGATCGACGAGGCCACGCCCCGTCCGGTGACGCCGTTCTACACAGACGTCAGCTCGTCCATCCAGCGGACGTTCCACCCCCAGCGGTCCGTGAACCCCGACTCCACGCCGGCCGACGCCGACGATCTCATCGTCGCCGTCCTCAACGGCGAGCAGCTGCTGTGATGCGACCGGAGGTGAGCCCGTGGCGACCGTGACCGCGCCGACCGCCGAGCCGGGGACGACGACCGGCCCGGCCCGCGCCAACCGCCGGTCCGACCGGGCCCGCAGCGAGGAGCGGCTCGGCTGGATGCTGGCCGGCCCCGCCTTCGTGGTGATGGTGGCCGTCACCGGCTATCCCATGCTGCGGGCCGTCTACCAGAGCCTCTTCAGCTACCGGATCACGGCGCCCGACGAGCGAGAGTTCATCGGGCTGAAGAACTACACGACGGTCCTCACCGACAGCCTGTGGTGGACCGACGTGGGGACGACGGTGTTCATCACCGTCGTGACCGTCCTCATCGAGCTCGTGATCGGCTTCGCCTTCGCCTCGGTCATGCACCGGCTGGTGTTCGGCCGGCGGACGGTGCGCACGTCGATCCTGGTGCCCTACGGGATCATCACGGTGGTCGCCGCCTATGCGTGGCAGTACGCGTTCGCGCTCGACAGCGGGTTCGTGAACAACTGGTTCGGCCTCGACGACTTCGCCTGGTTCTCCCAGCGCTGGTCGGCGATCGCCGTGATCATCCTGGCCGAGGTGTGGAAGACGACGCCGTTCATCTCGCTGCTGCTCCTGGCCGGGCTGGCCCAGGTGCCGGTCGAGCTGGGCGAGGCGGCCAAGGTCGACGGCGCCACGTGGTGGCAGCGCCTGTCCAGGGTCACGCTGCCCAACATGAAGCCGGCGATCATGGTGGCCCTGCTGTTCCGCACGCTGGACGCCTACCGGATCTTCGACACGGTGTTCATCATGACGGGTGGCGCCCAGGACACCGAGACCGTGTCGTTCCTCGCCTACCGGCAGGTCATCAGCCGGACCGAGATCGGCCTCGGCTCGGCGGTGTCGGTGCTGCTGTTCCTCACCGTGGTGCTCATCGCCTTCCTGTTCATCAAGGGCTTCAAGACCGACCTCTCCCAGGTGCGAGGTAACCAATGAAGAGCCGCCGCTCCTCCGCTGGTTGGGCCATTGCCTGCGTGATCATCGTCGTCTATGCGCTGTTCCCGGTGCTGTGGATCCTCTCCCTGTCGTTCAAGACGGGCGACGACATCAACAACGGCAAGTTCCTGCCGAGCAACTGGTCGTGGGACAACTACGACACGGTCTTCGACACCAGCCTGTTCACCAGCGCCCTGCGCAACTCGATCGGCGTGTCGGCCATCTCGACCATCGTGTCGGTCTTCCTGGCCACGCTGGCGGCATACGCGATCGCCCGCCTGAACTTCCGGGGCAAGCGGCTGATCCTGTCACTGGCCCTGGCGATCGCCATTTTCCCGACGGTGGCGTTGATCAGCCCGCTGTTCGACATGTGGCGCTCGCTCGGGCTCTACGACACGTGGCTGGGCCTGATCCTGCCCTACCTGAGCTTCACCCTGCCGCTGTCCATCTGGGTGCTCTCGGCGTTCTTCCGGGAGATCCCGTGGGAGATGGAGCAGGCCGCCCAGGTCGACGGCGCCACGGCGTGGCAGGCGTTCCGCAAGGTCATCGTGCCGCTGGCGGCGCCCGGCGTCTTCACCGCCGCGATCATCACCTTCTTCTTCGCCTGGAACGACTTCGCCTTCGGCATCTCGCTCACCGCCAGCGAGCGCGCCCGGACGGTGCCCGCCGCACTGGCGTTCTTCACCGGCGAGTCGTTCTTCCAGCAACCGACGGCCGCGATCGCCGCGGCCTCCGTGGTGGTGACCATCCCGGTCATCGCCCTCGTCCTCGTCTTCCAACGCAAGATCGTTGCCGGCCTCACGTCGGGCGCCGTCAAGGGCTGATCGGAAGGGATCCAGATGGCCGCCATCAAGCTCGACCACATCACCAAGACCTACGGCGACGGCTTCCACGCCGTGAAGGACGTCAGCGTCGACATCGACGACGGCGAGTTCGTCATCCTCGTCGGCCCCTCGGGCTGCGGGAAGTCGACGATCCTCCGCATGATCGTGGGCCTGGAGGACATCACCGAGGGCGAGCTCACGATCGCCGGCGAGCGGGTCAACGACAAGCCGCCGCGCGACCGGAACCTCGCCATGGTGTTCCAGAACTACGCCCTCTACCCGCACCTCACGGTGTTCGAGAACATCGCCTTCCCGCTCCGGCTCCACAAGACGCCGGACGACGAGGTGAAGAAGAAGGTCGAGCAGGCGGCCGACCTCCTCGACCTGCGCGAGCACCTGCCCCGCAGGCCGGCCCAGCTCTCCGGCGGCCAGCGCCAGCGGGTCGCCATGGGCCGGGCGCTGGTGCGGGACGCAGCCGCGTTCCTGTTCGACGAGCCGCTGTCCAACCTCGACGCCAAGCTCCGGGGCCAGGTGCGGACCGAGATCTCCCGCATCCAGAACCGCCTCGACATGACCACCGTGTACGTCACGCACGACCAGGTCGAGGCCATGACGCTGGGCGACCGCGTCGCCGTGCTCCGCAAGGGCGAGCTCCAGCAGATCGACACGCCCCGCAACCTCTACGAGTCGCCCGTCAACCTGTTCGTGGCGGGCTTCATCGGGTCGCCGTCGATGAACTTCCTGCCGGCGTGGGTCGAGGGGCAGACGCTCCACCTGCCGATCGCCGACGTGACGATCACGGAGGAGATCGCCCGGGACGTCGCCGGTCGCGACGTGCTGATCGCCGGCGTCCGGCCCGAGCACTTCGAGGTGCTCGACAAGGTGCCCGACGACAGGCGCAAGTCCGGCATCGAGTTCCGGGCGACCATCGACGTGCTCGAGTGGCTGGGCAGCGGGCAATTCGCCTACATCCCGTTCGACGCCCCGGACGAGGTGAGGCAGCCTCTGGACGACCTGGCCGCGGAGCTGGACAGCGAGCAGATCCGCACCCAATTGGTGGTGGCGCTCGACGCCGAGAGCGAGATCCGGGAGGGCCAGGAGACCGCGCTGTGGCTCGACCCGAGCCGCCTCCATCTGTTCGACCCCCGGAGCGGCGAGAACCTCACCCACCGCCACGGGAGCACCCCCCGGACGCTGGCCTCCGCCTAGCGGAGGCACGCGGCCTGAGCGCCGAGCGCCGCCGGGGTGGGGGCCCGGGTGGCGCCGGCAGCTCGACGGAACGCCCGGCCGGGTTGGGGGATCCGGCCGGGCGTACCGTTCGGTGCGGGCCACGCGGCGGCCCGGGGCTACGCCTCGGCCCGGGCCAGGGCGTCGCGGAGCTTGATGCGGCCCCGTGTGAACAGCACGCCGCCGGCGTAGACGCGGGCCGCGACCCGCACCAGTAGGGCGGTCGTGGCCACGAGGATCGCCGCCGCCAGCGCCAGCTCCCACGGCGCCACCGCATCGGTCGCCATACGGACCGGCATGACGAACGGGGCGGTGAAGGGCACCAGACCGGTCACGAAGGCCAGCGGTCCGTCCGGGTCCTCGACGGCTTGGAACGAGGCGAAGAACGCCGCCGCGATGGCCAGGGTGATGGGGCCGGTGGTGCTCTGCAGCTCCTCGGCCCGGCTGGCGATGGCCCCGCCCATGGCGAACAGGCAGGCGTAGAGGGCGAAGCCGGCGACGAACCAGGCGATGAGCCCCACGGCGACGGCCCCGGTCCCCGGCGGCAGGTCGATCGACCCGAGCGCGAGCGTCAGGCCCAGGGCGGTGGCCACGAACAGGGTCATCTGGGCGAGGCCCATGAGCCCGATGCCGAGGACCTTGCCGGCCAGCAGCGGGCGGGCCCGGGTCTTGGCCAGCAGCAGTTCGACGACACGCGAGGCCTTCTCCTCGACGATGCCGGACGCCACCCAGTAGCCGTAGGTGATGAGCTGCAGGTACATGAGCATCGTGCCGACGGAGGCGATGCCGCGGCGCTCGTCCCGGTCGTCGTCCGGCGTGACGGCGTCGGTGGCCAGCGGCTGGGGGGCGGCGGCCCGCACCTGCTGCGGCGTGGCCCCCGCCTCGTGGAGCACCGTGGACATCGCCACCTCGCGGTTGGCCGCCTGGAACAGCGCGGTCAGGGCGTCGCTGGGCTCGTCGCCGACGAGGACGCGGTCGTCCACCAGGGCGGCGTCGAGGTCGCCGTCCTCCACGAGGCGAGCCGCCTCGGATTCGTCACCCACCGGGCGGGCGTCGATGTCCGCCTCGCCCTGGGCCAGGTCGACGGCCACCGCCGCCACCTCGGCGGGACGCTCGCCCACCGTGCCCACGTCGAAGGAGGGCCGGTCGTCGTCGCCGGACAGGGTGGAGGCGACGACCACGATGACGGCGAGGATGGCCAGGCTCACCGCCGTGGAGACCAGGAAGCCGCGGGACTTGGCCCGCGCCCGCACCTCCCGCCCGGCGACGAGGCGGATGACCGACCACCCGCTCATGCCGGCACCTCCTCCTTCGGGGCGGGGACGTCGGGCCGGGCCTGGACGACCTCGCGGAACAGGTCGGTGAGGCTCGGCACGAGGTGCTCGAAGCGGACCACCCGGCCGGCGGCCCGGGCGGTGTCGAGCACGTCCTGGTCGCGGGCCGGGTCCGCCAGCTCCACGACGATGCCGGCGCCCTCCGGGCGGACAGCCTCCGCCACGCCGGCCGTCGTCAGCGGTGCCGCCCACTGCGTCCAGCCGCCCTCCAGCTCGACCCGCACCGCCGGGCGCGCCCGCTCGGCCCGCAGCCGGGCGATCGGCCCGCCCGCCACGACCCGCCCGTCGTCGATGATCGTCACCTCGTCGCACAGCCGCTCGACCAGCTCCAGCTGGTGGCTGGAGAAGACCACGGCCGCGCCCCGGTCGGCCTCCGCCCGGAGGACTCCGGCCAGAACGTCGACGCCCACGGGGTCCAAGCCGGAGAACGGCTCGTCGAGCACGAGCAGCTCGGGGCCCTGCACGAGCGCCGCGGCCAGCTGGGCGCGCTGCTGGTTGCCCAGCGACAGCTTCTCGACCGGGTCGTCGGCCCGGTCGCCGAGGCCCAGCTCGTCGAGCCGGTGGGCGGCGGCGGCCGCGGCGTCGGCCGCGGCCATGCCGGACAGGCGCCCGAAGTAGGTGACCTGCGCCCGGGCGCTCATGCGGGGGTAGAGGCCCCGCTCTTCGGGCATGTAGCCGAAGCGGCGGCGGTCGTCGTCGGCCGGCGGGGCGCCCCTCCACAGCAAGGTGCCCGAGTCCGCGGCCAGCAGGCCCAGGGCGATGCGCATCGTGGTGGTCTTCCCGGAGCCGTTCCGGCCCACGAACCCGTGCATGTGGCCGGGCTCGACCGCCATCGACACGCCGTCGAGGGCCACCAGCGCGCCGAAGCGCTTGGTGAGGTCGTGGAGTTGCAGCACGCCCTCGTTTGTACGGCACGCGCGCCCGTCCGCACGTTCGCCGGGGGGCGGATCGTCCCTCCGCCGTGCGGCGGACGTGGGGCCCGATGCGACGGAGTCCCGGCCGGCCAGCCGGGCCGAGGCGGCTCCCGGCCGGGCCGGGCCGCTCTCGTAGGCGAACACGACCGGGCGGTCAGCCGCCGGAGGTGGCGTCGAGGTCGTCGGCCTCGGGCGGGGTGGGGTCGTCGGCCCGGTCGAGCCAGCCCTCGGGCAGGGTGACGTGGAACGGGCCGGACGTCTTGCCGCGCGGCCGCGCCACGTCGTCCTCCGCCGCGGTGATGGTGGGGTCGAGGGCGTCGAGGCCCTCCTCGAAGGCGTCGAGGCTGGGCGCCGTCGCCAGCCGCCGCCGGGCCGCCCCGCCGACCGGGTAACCGTGCAGGTACCAGCCGACGTGCTTGCGAACGTCGCGCACCGCCACCGGCTCGGTGAGCCACGCCACCAGCAGGCGCATGTGCCGGCGCAGCACCTCGCGCACCTCGCCGAGCGGCGGCGGGCCGGGCACCGGCGCCCCGGCGGCCGCCCGGGCCAGGTCCCCGAACAGCCACGGCCTCCCGAGGCAGCCCCGCCCGACGACCACGCCGGCGCAGCCGGTCTCGGCCATCATCCGCACGGCGTCGGACGCCCGCCACACGTCGCCGTTGCCGAGCACGGGAACCCCGGGCAGCGCCTCCACCAGGGCGGCGATGGCCCGCCAGTCGGCCCGGCCGCTGTAGTGCTGCTCGGCCGTGCGGGCGTGGAGCGCCACTGCGGCGGCGCCCTCGCCGGCCGCGGCCCGGCCGGCGTCGAGGAACGTGCGCAGGCGATCGTCCACGCCGACGCGCAGCTTCACGGTCACCGGCACGTCGCCGGCGGCTCGCACCGCGGCTTGGACCACGGCGGCGAACAGCGCCCGCCGCACGGGCAGCGCCGCGCCGCCGCCCTTCCGGGTCACCTTGGACACCGGGCAGCCGAAGTTGAGGTCGACGTGGTCCGCGCCGTTCTCGGCGGCCAGGATGCGGACCGCCTCGCCGATCGTGGCCGGGTCGGTCCCGTACAGCTGGATCGAGCGGACCGGCTCGTCGTCGGCGAACCGGGCCATCCGCAGGGTCTTGTCGTTGCGTTCGACGAGCCCGCGGGCGGTGATCATCTCGCTCACGAACAGCCCGCCGGACGCACCGCCGGCGTCGACCGGGCCGCCGGCGCCCACCGCGTCGCCAGCGCCCGCCGTCGCGTCCGTGGCGAACGAGCGGCACAGCCGGCGGAACGGCGCGTTCGTGATGCCGGCCATCGGGGCGAGCACGACCGGCGGCCACACGGCCAGCGGGCCGATCCGCACGTCGGGCAGGAGGTCGGTGCGCGTGTCGGTCATCGCGTGGCCCACAGGTCGACGATCGGCACGCCGAGGTCGGCGAGCAGCCGACGGAGCAGGGGCAGCGACAGGCCGAGGACCGTGCCGTGGTCACCGTCTATGCCGTCCACGAACGGGCCGCTGCGGCCGTCGAGCGTGAAGGCGCCCGCCACGGCCAGCGGCTCGCCGGACGCCACGTAGGCGTCAACCTCGTCGTCGGTTGGCATGCCGAAGCGCACGACCGTCTCGGACACGCCCCCCGCCCGCCGGTGCGAGCCCGTGTCCACCACCGCGTGACCGGTCACCAGGCGCCCGCGGCGGCCCCGCATGGCGCGCCACCAGGCCCCAGCCTCCGCCGGCGAGGTCGGCTTGCCCCGCACCTCGTCGTCGATGACCAGCATCGAGTCGCACCCGACCACGAGCGGGGCGCCCGCCTCGCCGCCGGGGGCGCCCGGGCCGGCGCCCGGGGCCAGGCTCGCCCCGCCGGCCAGGAGGCGGTCGGCGACGGCGCTCGCCTTGCGGTCGGCCAGCGTGTAGACGGCCTCGTGGGGTGGCAGGCCGTCGACGCCGTCCTCGGGGATCCCGCTCACGACGACGTGCGGCGCCAGCCCGGCGTCGCGGAGGAGGCCGAGCCGGGCGGGCGACGCCGAGGCGAGGACCAGGGGGCGGCGGGGCACCCGTCCAGCCTGGCATGCCCGCCCCGGATCCCCGCACGTCGGGCGGACGTCGCCACGACGTCATCAGCGTGGGTGGAAACGGGTGCCGGGAGCGCCACCGACCCCCGGTAACCTGGCGGGCCATGGACATGCCCCCGCCTGACCCCCAGAAGCTGTTGGCGCACTGGATGGAGTGGGAGCGCGGCGAGACCCCGCCCGGCCGGGTCCTGAGCAACCTCAAGACCGCCGGCATGCATGAGCTGCTCGAGGTGGCCGTGGCGGCCCAGTCCGACGCCGCCGCCACGGCGGTGAGCACGCCCGGCGGTGGCTGAGCCGGCCCCCCTCGATCCCGTCGAGCCGCGGCGGGGCCCCACGCGCATCGTGGGGCCCGACCGGCGCGACCCCGCCGTCTCGGCCGCGCGCAACGCCGAGCGGGGCGCCGCCAACTGGCCGCCGCCCGGCCGCCCGGGCCCGCCGCCGCCGATCCCGGTACCGCCGGGGCGGGGCGGCATCCAGCAGATTCCCCGGCCGCTCGACGCGGGCCCCGGCAGTCCGGCCCCGTGGGCACACCTGCCGGCCGGGGTGCGGCGCCCGTCGGTCGCCGACGTGGCCACCGCCCTGGCGGCGCAGGGCCCACCCCGCCGGTCGGCCCGCGAGCTGAGCGGCCTGACGACCCGGTCCGCCGCCGTGCTGGCCCCGCTCTACGACGGGACGGACGGCGAGGGTGCGGTCGTCCTGCTCACCCGCCGCACCTGGTCCCTGCGCAGCCACAAGGGCGAGGTGAGCTTCCCCGGCGGGCGCGTCGACCAGGGTGAGACCACCGCCGAGGCCGCATTGCGCGAGGCGCACGAGGAGGTGGCGCTCGACCCGTCCTCGGTCACGATCATCGGCGAGCTCGACCACCTGGCGACGGTGGTGAGCGGGTCGTTCATCGTGCCGCTCGTCGGCGCCCTGCCCGGTCGGCCCGACTGTGTGGCCAACCCGGCCGAGGTCGACGCCATCCTGCACGTGCCGATCGCCGAGCTGCTCGACCCGGCGATCTACCGCGAGGAACGGTGGACGTTCCCCGGCGGCGACGAGCGCGGCATCTACTTCTTCGAGCTGGTCGGCGACACCCTGTGGGGCGCCACGGCCGCCATGCTCCGCCAGCTGCTCGGCATGGTCACGGGCACGCTCGGCCGGGGCGACCTCGGCCACCCCTAGCCCGGGGGCCGGGGCCGGGTCGCCACCGGCCGGCGGCCCCGGCTCAGAACGTGCCGTAGTTGGGCGCTTCCTTGGTGATCGTGACGTCGTGCGGGTGCGATTCGCGCAGGCCGGCGCCCGTGATGCGGATGAAGCTGCCCCGCTGCTGCAGGTCGGGGATCGACGCCGCCCCCGTGTAGCCCATCGCCGCCCG
>DATFOS010000158.1:0-2942 GCA_035265325.1 Acidimicrobiales bacterium | reverse complement strand
CCGGGGCGGGACCGGCGGCGGGGGAAGCCACGCCGGCGATCGTGGGCGGGGTGGCCGGCGCGGTGCCGGAGCCGACGTCGAAGACGACGGGACTGGTGACCTCGAGGCGGAGCTCGCGCTGGGCCTGCTGGAGGCCGTCGGCGAAGGCCAAGGCGGACGGGGTCCGGGTCGCGGTGTCCCGGGACAGGCCGCTGCGCAGGACGGCGTCGAGCGATGCGGGGATGTCCGGCCGGGCGATGGGCGGCACGTCCACCTGCAGGATCCGCAGCAGGAGCGACGCCATCGACTCGCCGCTACCGGCCTGCTGGTGGGGCGCCCGCCCGGCGAGCATGGCGTAGGTCGTCGAGGCCAGCGAGTAGACGTCGGAGGCGGCGCCGACGGCGGTCCGCTCCAGCACCTCGGGGGCGGCGTGGTACGGCGTGAGAGCGTCCACGCCCACCGACAGCTCGTGCCGCTCGGCCAGGATCGACAGCCCGAAGTCGGTGAGCGCCGGCTGCCCGTAGGCGGCGAGCAGGGCGTTGGCGGGCTTGACGTCGCGATGGACGACGCCGGCCCGGTGGGCGGTCTCGAGCGCCCCGGCGAGCGCGACGGCGATCCGCAGGGCGTCGGCGACGGAGAAGGCGCCGCCCCGGGCCAGCCGGTCGCCGATGGACCCCCGATCGAACAGCTCCATGGAGATGTACGGCCGGCCGTCGGGCGCCAGGTCGGCGTCGTAGACGGTGACGATGTTCGGGTGCGCGGAGAGGCGCCCGGCGACCTGGCACTCCCGCAGGAACCGACGCTGCGACCGCTCGTCGGTCAGCGCGAACGTGAGGACCTTGACCGCCACCCAGCGGTCGAAGCGCTCCTGGTAGGCGCGGTACACCTCGCTGTAGCCCCCGCGCCCCAGGGGCGCCAGGTCGCGGTAGCCGGGGATGTGCGGCACCGGGGGTGGGGGAGGGGTCCCGACCATGGCGTCGGACGAGCCTACCGGTCACCCGGAGGCCCCGACCGGCGGCCCCGCCCGTCCCGGGCGAGGCGGCCGGTCAGCGCTGGACGGCCTCGGGCGTGGCGCCCCGGATGCATGCGGTGGGCTGCGACGCCGGAGCCTGACCGGTGGCTGCGGCGCCGTCGCTGGCGGCGTCCGCCGGGACGGTGGTGGCGCTGGCTCCGGCGGCGGGGTCGACGCCGGCCACGGTCGTCCCAGAAGCGCCCGCCACGGTGGTCGGGGCACCGGGCACCGTCGTGCCGGGGGCGCCGGCGACGGTGGTCGGGCTGGCGCCCGTGGCCCCGGTGCCGTCGGCCGACCCGCCCGACGCCGCCGAGCGGGTCACGTCGAAGCAGTAGCCGGAGCCGGGCGTGAGGGCCTCGCCGATGATCGTCATCTGCGTCCCCGGGTCGGGCTGCAGGAGGCGCGGCGGCTGGGTCGCCGACAGGATGCGGACGGTGTACGAGGCGTCCTCGGGGCCGTCCCAGTCGAGGAGGACGCCCTCCGCGGCCTCCGTGGCCCGCAGGTTCGAGGCCCCGTCGACGGGGTCGGGCGCCGTCGTCACCGTCGTCGAGGACGAGGAGGTCGCGCTCTCGTCGGACGAGTCCTCGCCGGTCACGACCAGGTAGGCGCCGCCGAGGCCCAGCACGATGACGAGGACCACGAGGACGATGACCGGCAGGGCGGGCGGGCCCACCCGGGCGGCGTCGGGCGCGGCGGCGGGGTTCGCGTCGGCCGTGTCGGGACCGTCCGGCGACACGGCGTCGGCGCGCTCCATCCGTTGGCGCTCGAGGCGCGCCTGGCGGGCCCGCTCCAGCGCTGTCGTGCCGTCGACGGCGTCGTCGGGCCTGGTCGAGACGATGGGCGGGTTGGTCACCGGACGGCCGGGGTGGGCCGGGGCGGGGACCCCTGCGGCCTGGTCGCCGCCCCCGCGCCGCCCGCGGCGCGTCCTCTCGCCGGACGGCGCTCCCGGCGCGCCCGGGGACGACCCGGCACGGGCCGCCGGCGCGTCGGCCCCGTGGCCGCCGTGGCTCCAGCCGTTGACGGGCGGCCCGTCGGGCTCGCCCACGGCACCGGTCGTGCCGAACGGCGCCCACCAGGGGCGGCCGGGGTTGTCGGGCTCGCCCGGCGTGCTCGGGGCCGGGCCGTCGAGGTCCCCGGGCGCGGGGTCCCGGGCATCGGGGCCCAGGTGGGCGCCGTTGGGGCCGAAGCCGCTGCCGTTGCGGGACGGGTCGACCGGCCCGAGGGGGGTGCCGTTGGCGGACGGGCCGTTGATCGAGGCGTCGCCGTGGCCGTTGGCGCCGAACCCGCTGCCGTTCGCGGCAGGCCAGACCGGCGGGAGCGGACCGCCGAGGCCCGGTGCCGCCCCGCTGCCGTTGGCCCCCGGCCATCCGAGGCCGTCGACGGGCCCGAGGCCGGCACCGTTGCTGCTGCCGTTCGTGCCGGGGGCGCCGCTGCCGTTGGTGCTGGGCTGTGCCGGCCAGGCCGGTGCGCCGTCGGTCGGCCTGGCGGTCGAGGCGCCGCCGAGGACCGACCCCTTGTCGGCCCGACCGCTGTGCGGCCAGTCGTCGCCCGAACCCGAGCCGGACGGCCCGTTCGGCGACGCAGCCGTCTCGTCGGCGCCGGGCCACGGGGGCAGGGCGTCGCCCGAGGGGGCGGCGCCGTTGAGCGCGCCCGTGCCGTTGGCGCCGGGCGGCGACCACGGCGGGACGGCGTCGCCGACGGAGCTCGATCCTGGGAGGCCCGCGCCGCTGGCCCCGCCGTCGGGGGCCCACGGTGGGAGAGCGTCGCCGGCGGAGCTCGATCCCGGGAGGCCCGCGCCGCTGGCCCCGCCGTCGGGGGCCCACGGTGGGAGGGCGTCGCCGGCGGAGCTCGATCCTGGGAGGCCTGCGCCGCTGGCCCCGCCGTCGGGGGCCCACGGTGGGAGGGCGTCGCCGGACGGCAGGTCGCCCGTGCCGGACGTGCCGTCGACGCC
>DATFOS010000157.1:0-3608 GCA_035265325.1 Acidimicrobiales bacterium | reverse complement strand
GTCGAGCACGAGGTCGGCCACGCGCCGCGGTTGCTCGATGTGGACGAAGTGGCCGGCGTCATCGAACGCCTCCACCCGGCTGCCGGGCGGCAGGTTGGGGGTGACCTCCTCGGGGCGAGTGCCCCAGCCCATCACCTCGGGCTGCTGGCCGAGCACCGCGAGCAGAGGCGCGCTCAGCCCCGGCAGCCGCGCCAGGGCCCAGGAGGGCCGCCACGGCCCGAACCCGCCGAGTCGCAGCGAGGGGTCGATTTTCCAGCGCCACCCGTCGGCGTCACGGCGGGCGCCGACGGAGACGAGATAGCGCAGCCAGTCGTGCGACAGGCGAGGGTTCATCGCCCCTCGGCGCTTGGCCAGGCCGTCGAGCGTGTCTGGCCGGCGCGGCCGCGTCCCGGCGCCGCGCCGGAAGTCGAGCCAGCCGGCGATCTCGCCGACGAGCAGCTTGGTGCGTTCGTGGTCGGGGACGTCGGGCATGCTGCGGCCCGAGGCCAGGCCGTCGAGGTTGACGAGCCGGCTCACGCGGTGGGGCAGGGCCGCGGCGAACTGCACGAGGACCGCCCCGCCCTTCGAGTGCCCCACGATCGGCAGCGGGTCTCGCGTCACCGAATCGACCACCGTGACCGCGTCTCGTAGGTCGGCCTCCCACGAGTAGAGCGCGGCATGCTCAGACTCGCCGTGCCCCCGCTGGTCCCAGGTCACCACCCGCCACCCCGCATCGGCCAGCAGCGGCGCGAACACGTCGAACGTGCGGGCGAAGTCGAACCCGCCGTGGGCGAGGACGAGCGGGGGCGCCCCGGGGTCACCCCACTCGTAGACGGCGAGGCGGATGCCGTGGGAGACGACGGACCGGGTGCGGCTGGGGGCGCGGGCGCCGGGGAAGCTCACGTCGTTCTCGGGAGACACGCCGGAGAGGTTGACCCATTGGTCAAGTCGTCGGCAAGCCGTCGCCTGTACCGCCGTCGGCGACTGCGCCACTGGCCGGCTCGCCGGCATCTCCTCTCGCAGGGCCGAACGGCAGCGGGCTGCGATAACGGGCCCTCGGGGGCTGTGACCGATGACCTGTCGACACGACGGGGCCACCGGGTGTCTGATACCCGAGATAACGTAACGTCGTTAACCTCTAGAGGAGACAGCCATGCTCACGCGGCTTGCACGACTGTCAACCCAGCACGCCCGGGCCGTGGTGATCGCCGCCGTCGTGCTGTTCGCCGTCGCCGGCGCCCTTGGCGGCGGCGTGGCCGACCACCTCACGTCCGGGGGGTTCGAGGACCCGTCGTCCGAGTCGGAACGGGCCGACGAGGCCCTGGCCGATCGCTTCGACACCGGCGTCCCCAACCTCCTCCTTCTGGTGACCGCCGAGGGCGGCGACGTCGACGACCCGGCGGCGGCACAGGCCTGGCAGGCGCTCGCCGACCGGCTGGCCGGCGAGGAGGGCGTGACCGACGTCGTCTCGTACTGGTCCGAGGGCAACGCCCCACCACTGCGGAACGACGACGGCAGCCGCGCCCTCGTGGTGGCCCGCATCGAAGGCAACGACGACGAGGTCGAGGACCGCGTCACAGAGTTGACCCCCCGGTACGAGCAGGCGGCGGGCGCCGGCAACGGCACGGTCGCCGACGCCATCTCGGTCGAGGTCGGTGGGTTCGCGGAGGTGTTCCACGAGGTGGGCGACACGATCGAGGAGGACCTCGTCCGCGCCGAGACGATCGCCCTGCCCATCACCTTGATCCTGCTGGTCATCGTGTTCGGCAGCCTCGTCGCCGCGTCGCTGCCGCTCGTGATCGGCATCATGTCGATCATCGGCACGTTCTTCGTGCTGCGGGTGCTGGCGGCCATGACCGACGTGTCGATCTACGCGCTCAACCTCACCACCGCCCTCGGCCTCGGGCTCGCCATCGATTACAGCCTGTTCGTGGTCTCCCGCTACCGCGAGGAGCTGAGGGCCGGCCACGAGCCCCGCGCCGCGGCGGTGCGCACCGTCCGCACCGCGGGGCGAACCGTGGGGTTCAGCGCCCTGACCGTGGCCGCCTCGCTGTGCGCCACGCTGGTGTTCCCCATCGCCTTCCTGCGCAGCTTCGCGTACGCAGGCGTGGCCGTGGCGTTGCTCGCCGGCGTGTTCTCGGTCGTGGTGCTGCCCGCGATCCTCGTGCTGCTCGGCCACCGGGTGAACGCGCTGACGCTGTGGCGGCGGTCGGTCACCCCACCCGAGCAGGGCATCTGGCACCGCGTCGCCACGCTGGTCATGCGCCGGCCCATCCCCATCGCCACGGCCGTCATCGCCCTGCTGCTCGTGCTCGGCGCCCCGTTCCTCGGGCTGCGCCTGTCGTCGCCCGACGACCGGGTGCTGCAGGAGTCGTCGGAGGTCCGCCAGGTGCACGACGTGATCCGCGCCGAGTTCTCGTCGGAGGAGGCCGGGGCCCTGTCGGTGGTCGCCCCCGACACCGGCGGCGCCGGCGACGCCGACGTCGCGGCCGACGTCGATGCCTACGCCGCCGAGCTGGCCTCGCTGCCCGGCGTGTCGCGGGTCGACACCGCCACCGGCACGTACTGCGGCACCGGCGGCGCCGCCCAGCTCGGCTGCGAGCCCGGCCAGCTCGTCCTCCCGCCCGACAGCTCGCCCCGCTACGCCGGCTTCAGCGCCGACGGCGCCACCTACCTGTCGGTCGTGCCCTCGGTCGAGCCCATGTCCGAGGCCGGCGAAGACCTCGTGCACACCATCCGCGACGCCGACAGCCCGTGGGACGTGCTGGTCACCGGCCGGTCCGCCGGTCTGGTCGACACCAACGATGCGCTCTTCGACCGCCTGCCCTGGGCGCTCGGGCTCGTCGCCGTGATCACCGCCGTGCTGCTGTTCATGATGTTCGGCAGCGTGGTCATCCCGGCCAAGGCCATCGTGCTCAACCTGCTCAGCCTCACGGCCACGTTCGGCGCCATGGTCTGGATCTTCCAGGATGGCAACCTGTCGGGCCTGCTCGACTTCACCGCCACCGGCAGCCTCAACGCCGCCATGCCCATCCTCATGTTCTGCGTCGCCTTCGGGTTGTCGATGGACTACGAGGTTTTCCTGCTCTCCCGCATCAAGGAGGAGCACGACAACGGCCACGACAACGTGTCCTCGGTGGCGGTCGGGCTGGAACGGACGGGCCGCATCGTTACGGCCGCAGCCGTGATCATCGCCGTGGTGTTCATCGCCTTCGCGACCAGCCGGGTCAGCTTCATCAAGCTGTTCGGCGTCGGCCTGGCGCTGGCCGTGCTGCTCGACGCCTTCCTCATCCGGGGGACGCTCGTGCCGGCGTTCATGCGCCTCGCCGGCGAGTGGAACTGGTGGGCGCCCGGTCCGCTGCGCCGGTTCCACGACCGATGGGGCATCAGCGAGCACGTCGACCTCGACGACGAGGAGGACCGGGGCGAGCCCGTCCCCGCCGCGCCGGCGGCCGCCGCCACGGCCGCCCCGACGGTCCCGGCGAGTGGGCCCGAGCCCAGGCCGGTGCCGGTCCCCGTGCCGGACAGGGGTGCCGACCGCCACACTGTGGGGGTGAACGGCTCTTCGTCCGAGGCCCGATGACCGACACGGCCACCGCCGCCGGCCGCCGCGCCCGCTCCCGCAAGGG
>DATFOS010000156.1:0-16859 GCA_035265325.1 Acidimicrobiales bacterium | reverse complement strand
AATGCGCTCCCGAGTGAGGTTGAAGTGCTCGCCCACCTCTTCGAGGGTCCGGGGCTCGCCGCGATCCAAGCCGAAGCGCAGCTTCAGGATCTCGCGCTCCCTGTCGTCGAGGGGCGCGAGGAGGCGGTTGATCTCCTCGGGGAGCAGCGCGGTGGCCGCCACCTCGAAGGGCGACTCGGCCGAGCGGTCCTCGACCACGTCGCCCAGCTCGGCGTCGCCGTCTTCGCGCAGGGGCTCGGACAGCGACAGGGGCTCGGCCGCGAATCGCAACGCCTCCGTCACCTTGTCCTCGGGCATCTCGACCTCGATGGCGAGCTCGGCGAGGGTGGCTGGGCGCCCGAGCTTGAGCTCGAGGCGGGCCCGGGCCTTCTGTAGGCGGGCCAGCGTGTCGCCGGCGTGGACGGGCAGGCGGATCGTGCGACCGGTGTTGGCGATGCCGCGGGTGATCGCCTGACGGATCCACCACGTGGCGTAGGTCGAGAACTTGAAGCCCTTGCGCCAGTCGAACTTCTCGACGGCGTGCATCAGGCCGAGGTTGCCCTCCTGGATCAGGTCGAGGAGCGGCAGGCCTGAGGCCTGGTACTTCTTGGCGATCGAGACGACGAGGCGGAGGTTGGACTGCACGAACGTGCGCTCGGCGTCTTCCCCCTCGCGCGCCGATCGTCGGAGCTCACGCTTGCGGGCGGGGGCCAGCTTGCGCCCCTCGGCCTCGAGTTCCTTGCGGGCGGCGTTGCCGACCTCGATGGCCTGAGCGAGGCGGACCTCATCATCCTTCGTGAGCAGCGGGTACTGCCCGATGTCGGTGAGGTACAGCCGGACGAGATCTTCCTCGTCGCGCTCCACGCGCTCCTTGGGCAACGTATCGTCCTTTGTCCGTATCGCCGGGTGTCGGAAGAAGAGCTGCGGGTGGGGGACAGGCGTGCGTGGGCCGCGCCTCGGTCTCCGCCAACTCGATGCCGCCGGACAGGCCGGGGCGTCGCCTACGATACCGGCCCGGTCAAGGGGATCGGTCGGCCGCGCGAGAAGAAGGGCCGCATTCCAGCCACGGCGGGCCCGCTCCGAGCGAACTTACACCGGGTGCTTTCCCTAGTGGCGGATGCAATTGGTCACTCCGACCGGGCCGGCGGCGAAATCCGGCGACGGTGGTCCGTCCAACGATCCGTGACGATCCGTCAGTTCTCCGTCAGGTAACGGACAGACGTACATACCCCCCGGCGCATCGGCCGAGGCCCAACGCGGACCGCGATGGCCGGTTTCGCAGCGTGCCGTGGGGTGGGTGCGCGTTGACTAAGGTTCGTCGGGCGGAGGAGGCAGCAGCTTCCGTGGCATTGCGATCTCCAGCGACCCCCGCCGTACCAGCGGTGACGACCGGGGAGGCCTAGCTCTCGTGCAGCTCACCCACGACCGCCCCGTGGCCACCGTCCGCGCGGCGACCCGCGCCAGCACCGGCATGGCGGCGGGCGCTCTCCGCGGGCGGGCTGTCCCGTCGGTCGGGAGCCTGGTCGAGGCGGCGCGCACCGGCTCGGCCGCCGCCTTCGAGGAGATCTACCGGGTGATGGCGGGCCAGGTCGCCTCCTACCTCCGGTGGCACCGCGCCAGCGACCCGGACGGCCTGACCAACGACGTGTTCGTCCAGGTCCACCGGAACCTGCCGGCCTTCAGCGGCGACGAGCAGAACTTCCGGTCGTGGGTCTTCACCATCGCCCACCACCGCATGATCGACGACCGCCGCCGGGCCAACCGGCAGGTCCGCGTCGACGACGAGGCCGGCGTCGAGGAGCATTCGGGCACCGGCGACGTCGAGGACGACGTGCTGGCCTGGCTGTCCCACGACCGCGTGCGGGACCTCCTTGCGGTGCTGTCGCGCGACCAGCGCGACGTGGTCCTGCTGCGCATCGTCGCCGACCTCTCGGTCGAGGACGTGGCCCGCATGCTCGACAAGCGCGAGGGCGCCGTGAAGGCGCTCCAGCACCGCGCGCTCAACGCCCTCCGCCGCCACATCGACCGCCAGCACGCCGGGGGCTGACGTGGCCGGCACCGCCGGCGTCCCGCTCGATCGGCGCCGAGGGCACCGTCGCGGGACGCCGGCGGGCCTCACCGGCGATGCCGTCGCGCATCTTTCTTGTGTCGACCTCGCTACCAGCCGCAACGTGAACGGCTGTTTCGACGTTCACATAAAGGGATGGGGGGCCGTCTGGTGAGGGGACGCCGCGGGCGAGACGCGGAGGATGTGCTGGCGGGACGCCGGCCGGGGGGCCGCGATCGCCCCGAGGACGGACCGCGGGCCGAAGGGCTGATCGAGTTCATCGCCGTGCTGCATGCCAGCCGCGAGCTCGAGCCGCCGCCCCGCATGTCCGACCGCCTGCGCGCCCAGATCGCCGCCGGGCCCGGCACCCCCGGCACCCCCGGCGGCGTCCGTCACGCCGACGACCGGCGCGATCCGGCCGAGGACGCCGACGTGGCGGCAGCGGCGGCCGGGGCGTGGGCGGGCGCCGAGGGCGGTGCCGGCGGCGAGGGCGTCCTGACGCTGGTCGGCGACGACGGCGGTCGGCCCACGGCCCGGTTGTGCTCGGGACGGCGCCGCCCGGCGCACCTGTCGCCCGCCGCCCGGTCGCTGGTCCGGTCGCAGCAGCGCCGGGCCGCCGTGAGCCTGGCCGCGGCCGCCGCCCTCCTCGGCGGCCTCGTCCTCGGGACGAACCGGCCGCAGGGCGACGCCCCCGACCGGGACGCCGTGTCCGGCCCGGGGGCGCCCTCCGGTGCCGGCCTTCGGCCCCCGGAGGCCGACGCCACGCCCTCCGATCCCGCCGACGCTCTCACCCCGCCCGAGGCCACGACCACCGACCCGAGCGCGGCGTCCGGTGGGCGCCCGGCGCCGGCCGTCCCGCCGGCAGGGGACCCGCGCACGACCGGGCCGGGTGCGGGGGACACCGGTTCGGCGCCCGCGTTCGGCCCGCCCACCGGGCGCAGCGACGGGAATCGGGACGGCGACGGGGACGGGGACGGCGACGGATGGGGCGGCGGCAGCGGCTCCGGGTCCGACACGGGACCCGTGGGCGGCAGCGACGACGCCCCGATGAGCGCCGGACCGGACGACCCGGTCACGGATTGGGAGGGCGACGACGGCACCGGCGGCACGCCCCCCGTCGGCGAGACGACGTCGACCACCACCGACCCGTCCACGACCTCGACGACCACCCCGCCGACGACGGTCGACCCCCAGGGCGACCCCACGCCGACGACCAGCCCCACCACCACAGCCCCCGCGGCGACCGGCGGGACGTCCACGGACGGGACGACGCGAGACGCGACGACCGACGGTGAGGACACCGACGGCGACCCCGACCTCTGGGACGACTTCTTCCACTACTTCTGGGGCTGAGCGGCGGCTCGCCGCACGGTCGACGGACGGCAGGGCCCGCCCCGGCGTCGGCGGCGGCTCAGGTGACCAGGAGCGACTCGACGCGGGCGGCGTGGGCGGAGGCCTTCGCCACGTCGTCGCCCGTCCGCAGCAGGGACTGGAGCAGGCGCTCGGCCGCCACCCAGTCCTCCAGCGTGTCGGCGACCGCCCAGCGCAGCGAGCGGGCCAGCGCCTCGTCGGTGATCGGGTGGGCGAGGGCCACGTCGAGCCGGTCCCGGTAGGCGGTCGCCAGCCGGGGCAGGACCACCCGGACCAGCGCCGCCAACCGCTCGGCGGTGCCGGCCGGCTCGGGGTCGGCGAGCGCCGCCAGCGCGGCGGCGACGCCCTCGGACGACGGGACGACGAGGTCCTCGGGATCGCGTCCGGCCACGACCGGCCGGTGACCGAGCCACGCCTCGGCCCGCTCGGCGTGGTGACGGGACTGGGCGGCCAGCAGCGCCTTGGCGGCCGGCTCGGGAGCGGCGGCGACCCAGCCGCCCACCACCTCGAAAAGCCGCAGCTCTGCCCAGGCCCAGCCGCCGGCCCACGCGCCGGTCTCGTCCAACGTCGGCATCGCCGGTCAGTCTCGCACCGCGGGCACCTGCGCCCCACCGCCGGCTCCGGCCCCGGGCGTACCGCCGGCGGCGCGGTCGCCGGCCCGGGCCCGCCGGGCGGCGAGCGCGTCCGGGAGGACCTCGGCCACGACGACCGCCACCAGGATCAGCGCCCCGCCCGCCGCGGTGGAGGCCCGGACCGGGGCACCGGTCAGCCAGTCCAGGAGGGCGGCGAAAACCGGCTCCAGCAGCAGGACCAGCGCCGCCCGGGCCGGGCTCACGACTCGCTGGGCCGCCACCATGGCGAGGAACGCCACGGCGGTGGCAAACACGCCCGTGAACACGGCGGCCCAGACGGCCGACGCCGGCAGCGCCAACCCGCCCGTGACCGCGGCCGGCACCAGGCACACCGCCCCCACCGTCACCAGCTGCACGCAGGTGAGCCGCACGGGGTCGTGGCGGGCCGCCACCTCCCCGAGGATCACGATGTGCACGGCGAAGGCAACCGCACACACCAGGGTCAGCGCCTCGCCCCGCCCGAACCCGGTGCCGCCCCCGCCCGTCAGCAGGGCCAGCCCGGCCACGGCCAGCAGGACCCCGAGGCCGGTCAGCGGGTGCGGCCGCCGCCGCAGCGCCACCCAGCCCGTCAGCGGCACCACCACGACCAGCATGTAGGTCAGGAAGGCCGACGTGGCGGCCGTCGTGTACTGCAGCCCCACGGTCTGAGCCACGTAGCCGACCGCCAGCGCCAGCCCTGCGGCGACGCCGTGGCGGAGCTCGTGTGGTGTCCCCCGGGGCCGGCGGCGGGCCACCACCGCCAGCACCGCCGCCCCCAGCAGGAAGCGGAGGGCCAGGAAGCCGGTGGGGTCGGCGCCCTCGACGGCGTCCTGCACGACGATGAACGTGGTCCCGAAGGCGAACGCCGCCAGGACGAGGGCGAGGTCGGCCCGCCGGCGGGCGCGACGCTCGGGCCGGTCCCGCTCACGGGGACGCGCGTCCTCCTGCGGGACGAACGGCTCGGACATGCCGGCGCGGCCCGGTGCTCAGCCCCGGTAGGCGTTCGTGATCGGCACCCGCCGGTCCTTGCCGAACGCCTTGGGGGTCACGCGGACGCCCGGGGGCGACTGCCGGCGCTTGTACTCGGCCACGTCGACCAGCCGGGTGATGCGGGCCACCAGCTCGGGGTCGAAGCCGCGCTCGAGCAGCTGGGCGCGGGTCAGGTCGTCCTCGACGTAGGCCTCGATGATCGGGTCGAGGACCTCGTAGGGCGGCAGCGATTGGGCGTCGACCTGGTCGGGCCGCAGCTCGGCCGACGGGGGCTTGGTCAGCACGTCCTCCGGGATGACCTCCCGCCCCGCCCGGGCGTTGCGGTCGCGGCACAGCTGGTAGACGAGCAGCTTGGGCACGTCCTTGATCACGGCGAACCCGCCCGCCGTGTCGCCGTAGAGCGTGGAGTAGCCGACCGCCATCTCGCTCTTGTTGCCGGTGGCCAGGACCATCCATCCGGGGAACTTGTTCGACAGCGCCATGAGGACGACGCCGCGGATGCGCGACTGCAGGTTCTCCTCGGTGATGTCGGGGTCACGGTCCTCGAAGCTGGCCGCCAGCATGTCGAGGAGGGCGGCGTGGGCGGGCTCGATGGCGATGGTCCGGTGGTCGATGCCGAGTTCGACGGCGAGCTTCTCGGCGTCCGACAGGGAGTGGTCGGACGAGAACCGCGACGGCATCAGGACGCCGTGCACGTGCTCGGGGCCGAGTGCGTCGGCGGCGATGGCGGCCACGAGCGACGAGTCGACGCCGCCGGAGAGGCCGATCACCGCGTCGGTGAACCCGTTGCGCAGGACGTAGTCGCGTGTGCCGGTGACCAGGGCCTCGTACACCTCGCGGACGGGGTTGAGCAGCTCGGTGAACGGCCCGCGGCGGACGTCGGTGCCGGACGCCGCCCGCGGCGCCGTCGACACCTCGACGACCGGCAGCGGCGTGTCGCTGGCCCGGCCACGGGGGTCGAGCAGCCGCTTGCGGAACACCGGCAGCGCCTCGACGTCGCACACCTCGACCCGCTCGCGGAACTGCGGCAGGCGGGCCATCAGGTCGCCGTTGGTGTCGAACACCATCGAGGCGCCGTCGAAGACCAGCTCGTCCTGCCCGCCGACCTGGTTGACGTACACCAGGGCGCACGAGGCGTCCGACGCACGTGTGGCGAGCATGCGCTCCCGTTCCGCGAGACGGTTGGCGTAATAGGGCGAGGCGTTGATGTTGACGACCAGCTCGGCGCCACCGGCCGCCTGGGCGGCGATGGGACCTGTGGGGTTGAAGGCGTCCTCGCAGATCGAGACCCCGACCCGCACGCCGCCGATCAGCACCAGCGACGGGGTGAGCACGCCCCGGGCGAAGTAGCGCTGCTCGTCGAACACGGCGTAGTTGGGCAGCTCGCGCTTGTGGTACGTCGCCTTGACCTCGCCCCCGGCGCAGACGGCGGCGGCGTTGTAGAGGTCGCGACCGGCGTCGACGAAGCCCACGACGGCGGCGCATCCCACGTGGGCCGTGGCGGCCGCCACCTCCGCCAGGGCGGACTTGTTGTCGACGATGAATCCCGGCTTGAGGAGGAGGTCCTCCGGGGGGTAGCCGGTGATCGCCAGCTCGGGGAAGACGGCCAGGTCGGCACCCTCGTCCTCGGCCCTCCGCAGGGCCTCGAGGATGCGCGCGACGTTGCCGTCGAGGTCGCCGACACGGGTGTTGAGCTGGCACAGCGCCACACGGAGTCGAGCCACATGGCCAGGCTACGGGCCGACCGCGGATCCTCGGGGCAAGATCGGGGTCATGGTGCCCGGGGTGCTCACCGACGAGGTCGACCGTTCGGCCGAGCCTCAGGTCGTCCGCACCGCCCTGGCCCGCCTGGCCCCGCCGGCCGTGGAGCGCCTGGCGGCGGATGCCGGCGGGGTGGGCGCCCACGCCGTCCGCGTCCTCGCCGCCAGCCGCAGCCTCACCCGCCTCCTGGAGACCGACCCAGCGGCGCTCGACGTGCTCGCCCGCCTCGACGAGCGTCCGCCCCCGCCGGCCGTGACCGTTCCGGCGGCGACCGCGCCGGTGGCGGGCGTCGGGCCGGTCGCCCGGGACGAGGTCGTGGACGCCCTCGTCCGCTGGAAGGACCGGGAGATCCTCCGCATCGCCGCCCGGGACCTGGCTGGCCTCGACCCGCTCGAGGAGACGACGGCCGCCCTGGCGGACCTGGCCACAGACGTCCTGCGCGTCGCCGTGGCCCGCGTGGGCGCCGACGAGCTGGCCGTGATCGGGATGGGCAAGCTCGGCGGCCACGAGCTCAACTACGGCAGCGACATCGACGTGCTGTTCGTGGGCGGCCACGTCCGCCAGGCCCGGGCGGTCGTCGAGGTCGTCTCGCGCTGCTACCGGGTCGACACCAACCTCCGCCCGGAGGGGCGCGACGGCGCCTTGACCCGCAGCCTCGACGGGTACGCCGCCTACTGGGAACGCTGGGCGCAGCCGTGGGAGTTCCAGGCCCTGCTCAAGGCCGTCCCCCTGGCCGGGGACCCCGGCATGGGGCGGGCCTGGGCCGAGCGGGCGGCGACGGCGCTGTGGGGCCGGCCGTTCGGGGCGGACGACGTGCGGTCCCTGCGGTCGCTGAAGGCGCGGTCCGAGGCGGAGTCGGCCCGGCGCAACAGCGGCGAGCGTGACGTGAAGCGTGGCCGCGGCGGCATCCGTGACATCGAGTTCGCCGTCCAGCTGCTCCAGCTCGTGCACGGGCGGGCCGACGCCGAGGTGCGTTCGCCCACCACGCTCGTCGCCCTGGCCGACCTGGCGGCCGGGGGCTACGTGGACCCCGACGACGCCGACGGCTTCGCCGCCGCCTACCGACTGCTGCGCCGCGTCGAGCACGTCCTCCAGCTGGAGGACGACCAGCCCGTCCACACCGTCCCCGCCGAACGGGACCAGCGCCGCCGCGTCGCCCGCGTCCTCGGCTACCGGGGCACGCCCACGGCCGGGCCGACCGAGGCCTTCGACCACGACCTCGCGCACCACCGCAACCTCGTCCGCAGCATCCACGAGCGCGTCTACTTCCGTCCGCTGCTCGACGCCCTGGCCAACGCCGACAGGCTGGCCCCCGGGGCCGCCCCGGCGCTCGCTTCGTTCGGTTTCACGGACGCCGAGCGGGCCCGCCAGGCCGTGCGCGAGCTGACCCGGGGCCTGACCCGCTCGTCCCGGATGATGCGCCAGCTCCTGCCGCTGCTGCTCGACTGGCTGGCCCGGTCGCCCGACCCCGACGGCGGCCTGCTCGGGCTCCGCAAGCTGGCGTCCGGCGACCAGCGGGCGATGGAGCTGGCCAACGCCTTCCGCGACCGCCCGGACGTGGCCCGCAACCTGTGCGAGGCGCTCGGGACCGGCCAGCTGTTCGGCGACATCCTCGTCGAGAACCCCGACCTCATCGTCCGGCTCGCCGATCCTGCCCGCCTGCGTACGCTGGACCGCGACGGCCTGATCGAGTCCTCCGGGCGGGCCCTGGCGTGGCGGCCGGACGCCGCCGAGTGCCAGCGGGCGCTGCGCCGCTGGCGGGATCGGCACCTCCTCGGCGTGGCGGCCCGCGACGTGTTCGGGGTGGACGACGTGGCCGGCATCGGGGCGGACCTGACCGCGCTCGCCGAGGCCGTCCTCGAGCGGGCCGTGCGGACGCTGGAGCCGCGCATCCCGTTCGCCGTCGTGGCCCTCGGCCGCTTCGCCGGGGGCGAGCTGTCCTACCC
Organism: Acidimicrobiales bacterium; assembly: GCA_035265325.1. Classification (GTDB taxonomy): domain Bacteria; phylum Actinomycetota; class Acidimicrobiia; order Acidimicrobiales; family VFJN01; genus DATCLS01. Next base: position 8,154 of record DATFOS010000156.1, on the reverse strand, counting down.
GAGCGACCTCGACGTCGTGTTCGTCCACGAGGCGGCCACGCCCGCCGACCACGCCGAGGCGCTCCGGCTGGCCGGCGGGGTGCTGCGCTTCGTGGGCGGCGCCACGCCGGTCCAGCGCATCTGGTCGGTGGACACCAACCTGCGCCCGGAGGGGCGCGACGGCGCCCTCACCCGCACGCTCGACGGCTACGCCACCTACTTCGCCCGCTGGGCGGACGTGTGGGAGCGCCAGGCCATGGCCCGCGCCCGGCCGGTCGCCGGCGACCCCGAGCTGGGCGCGCGGTTCGCCGACGTGGTGGCGGACGCGGTGTGGGGCCGGCCCTTCACCGTCGAGGACGAGCGGGAGGTCCGCCGGCTCAAGGCCCGGGTCGAGCGCGAGCGCATCCCGCCGGGCGAGGACCGCGAGTTCCACCTCAAGCTCGGTCCCGGTGCGCTGGCCGACGTGGAGTGGACGACGCAGCTGCTCCAGCTCCGGACCGGGACGCCGGGCCCCGGCACCGCCGCCGCCCTCGACGCCCTGGAGCGGGCCGGCGCCATCGACGGCGAGGACGCCGACGTCCTGCGGGAGGCGTACATGTTCTGCGGCGCCACCCGCAACCGCTGGTTCATCGTGGGCGCGTCGCCCCGCTCCGTCGACGCCCTCCCGACGCGGGCCGACGACCTCGCCCGCCTCGCCCGCTCGCTCGGCACCACCCCGACCCGCCTCCGGGACGACTACCGCCGGGTCACCCGCCGCGCCCGTCGGGTCGTCGAGCGCCTCTTCTACGCCGTCCCCTGAGCCCGCGGCGGGGCCGCCGCCTGAACGCCGTTCGGCCGAAGCGGCCCCGGCGGGGCAAGATGGCGGCGCCGGCTCGTAGGAGGGGGAACCGATGGCCGTGACGCCCGAGGTCCAGACGCTGCTCGATCTCATCGCAGCGGCGGACGCGCCGCCCACGCACGAGCAGGAGCCACCCGCCGTGCGCGAGGCGTTCGCCGCCCTGCTGGCCATGATCCCCAAGGACGACATCGCCTCGGTCGAGGACCGCACGATCCCCGGCCCGGCCGGTCCGCTGCCCGTGCGGGTCTACCGGTCCGCCGAGACCGAGGACGGCCGAGGCCTGCTCGTCTACTTCCACGGCGGCGGCTGGACCATCGGGTCGGTCGAGACCCACGACGCCGGCTGCCGGTCGCTGGCCGAGGGCGCCGGCGTGGTGGTCGTGTCCGTGGACTACCGCCTGGCGCCCGAGCACCCGTTCCCCGCCGCCGTCGACGACGCCCTCGCCGCCGTGCGCTGGGCGGCGGCCAACGCGGGTGAGCTGGGCGCCGACGGGTCACGCCTGGCGGTCGCCGGCGATTCTGCGGGCGGCAACCTGGCCGCGGTCGTGTCGCAGCGCCTGCGGGACGGCGGGCCTCCCATCGCCCTCCAGTTGCTGCTCTACCCGACCGTCGACCTCATGCTGTCGCACCCGTCGATCGTCGAGAATGCCGACGGCTACTACCTGACCGCCGACACGATGCGCTGGTTCCGGCGCCACTACCTGGGCGATCACGACCCCACCGACCCGCTGGCGTCGCCGTTGCGGGCCGACGAGCACGTCCTGCGTGGGCTGCCGCCGGCGCTCGTGATCACAGCTGAGTACGACCCGCTGCGGGACGAGGGCGAGGCCTACGCCGAGGCGCTGCGGGCTGCCGGCAACGACGTCACGGCGACCCGCTTCGACGGGATGATCCACGGCTTCCTGGAGCTGAGCGCCTTCGTGCCGGAGGGGAAGGTGGCCCGGGACCAGGCGTGCCAGGCCCTGCGCGAGGCCCTGTGGTGAGCCCGGGCGCCGACTCCCGGCGCACTGGAGGCATTCTCCGAAATAAGTCGTCACGATTTGCCTTGGCGAACGCTTACTCAACCGACAAATCCACACCGAGGAATAGTTGCAATTTCCTAGCCGATACTGTTTCCATGGGATGGCCTCGTGGTAGTGCACGGTGCAATGGCGGTGGGCTCAGCGCAGAGCCCCACGGGGGCCGCCCGGCAGGCGAGGTGACGACAGGCGATGATCCGGACCTACGACGAGGCGATGTGGGACGCGCGGCTGACGTCCACGCTGCGTCTCCGCTGGCTCGAGCGGCGCGCCCGCCGCATGGCCCAGGAGGGCCGCCTCGACTCCTCCGGTCACGTCCGTTGGGCGGCAGCCCTGACCGTGCTGCGCGATCGCGACGCCACCCGCCGCCCGCGCCCGTGGACGCGGGCGGCCGGCTCGGCTACTTCCGGCCCGGGAGGCGCTTCATCAACCTCAGGGCCGAACTGAGCACCTTGGCGTAGCGGTCGGGCTCGACGTTCTCGGGCGGGCCGGTCGGTAGGAGGCGCTGGGCGGCGACGGTCTGCGCCTCGGTGTACTTCAGCAGGCCGTACTCGCCGTGGCGGCGCCCGACGCCGGACGCCTTCCACCCGCCCATCGGCGCGTCGACCGAGGCCCACGCAGCGGCGTACCCGTCGTTGACGTTCACGGTCCCGGCCTCCAGCCGGGTGGCGACCTGCTGGCCCCGCTTGAGGTCCTTGGTCCAGACGCTTGCGTTGAGGCCGTACTCGGTGTCGTTGGCGCGCTCGACCGCCTCGTCGACGCTGGCCACCTTGTACAGCGACACGACCGGCCCGAACGTCTCGTCGGCGTAGAGGGTCATGCCCGGCGCCACGTCGGTGAGCACGGTGGGCTCGTGGAAGAACGGGCCCAGGTCCGGGCGAGCCTTGCCGCCGGCCAGCAGCGTGGCGCCCTTCTCGACGGCGTCCTCGACGTGCTCGACGACCGTCTCGAGCTGGCGTCGAGAGACGAGCGAGCCCATCTCGGGCTCGTAGTCCCAGCTGTGGCCGACGGTCAGGCCGTCGGCAGCGGTGGCGAAGCGGGGGACGAACTCGTCCCACACCTTCTCGTGGACGTAGATCCGTTCGATCGAGATGCAGAGCTGGCCGCCGTTGGAGAAAGAGGCCCGGACCGCACCCGGCACGGCCCGATCGAGGTCGGCGTCGTCGAGGACCAGCAGCGGGTTCTTCCCGCCCAGCTCCATCGACGCATCGACCAGGCGCTCGGCGGCCCGGGCGGCGATGCCGCGCCCGGTGGCGGTCGAGCCGGTGAACATCACGAAGTCGCTGTTGTCGATGATCGACGGGCCCAACTCGGCGCCGGGCCCGGTCACGATCTGGAGCAGCCCGGGCGGCAGCCCGCACTGGTCGAGGGCCAGCGCCGCCCACAGGGCGGTGAACGGGGTGGAGCTGTCCGGCTTGGCCAGGACGGCGTTGCCGGCGACGAGCGCGGGCAGCGCGTCGCTGATGCCGAGCGTCAGCGGGTAGTTCCAGGGCGAGATGATGCCGACCAGACCCTTGGGGTGGCGGTGCTCCTTGACGAGCGTGAGGCCAGGCATGGCCCCGGCTCGGTGCTTGGGCTTCAGTGCCCGCGGCGCCACCCGGCCGTAGTAGCGGCAGGTGACGGCGACGTCGGCCACCTCCTCGAAGGCGTGGCGGCGGGCCTTGCCGTTCTCCAGCTGGATCAGGTCGAGCACCTCGTCCTGCCGGTCGAGCACGAGGTCGGCGAAGCGCATGAGGACGGCAGCCCGCTCGCTCACGGGCCTGGCCGCCCACGCCTTCTGGGCGTCCCGGGCGACGGCGGCGGCCGCGGCGATGTCCTCGACCGTGGCGTGCGGCACCTGAGCGATGACCTCGCCCGTGGCCGGCGCCGTCACGTCGCGCCCGGGACGGGGCGCTGCGGTGAAGGCCCGGCCCGCCAGCCGCTCGAGGAGGGCGGCGCTGACGTGGGGGGCGAGGCGTTCGGGCCGGCCGGTGTCGACGGCGGGTTGGGTGGCGGTCATGGGGTCCCTTCCTGTCGTTCCGGCGGATACGGCCGAGGGTCGCGGTCCCGCTGCCATCGAAGTGTGCCAAGCGCGGCACGCCGTGGCTCACCCGGGCCGGGATCGTCACTGCTCGGCGACGACGAGGCGGTAGCCGCCGTCGATGCTGGTCCGGTCGAGGAGGTGGCCGTGGCGCTCGTGCCAGGCGCCGGACTCCAGGTCGGCCCGCAGCCGGCCCAGCCCGCGGGCGAGGACCTCGGGCGGCAGCACCGCCAGCGTCGACATGCAGGCCTGGACCTCCGGGTCGAGGTAGGCCTCGGGCCGGTCCCAGTAGGCATTCTGGAAGCCGTCGGTGCAGCCCCGGGGTACCGGCAGGACCTCGATGCGGGCGTGCGGCCCGAGCCGCTCGGCGATCAGCCCGGGCGAGGCGTCCCGGCCCTCCTCGATCGCCACCACCTCGGGGAAGTAGTCGGCGACCAGCCAGAACGCGTTGCTGACGGCGAGGTCGGTGCAGAACACGACCTGCCGGCGGCTCACCCGTCGGAGCTCGGCCAGCCCGGCCTCCTTGTCGGCCCAATGGTGGAGGGTGAGCACGGCGAGGGCGGCGTCGAACGCCCGGTCGGGGAACGGCAGCCGCTCGGCCACGGCCCGGACGACCGGGGCGCTGCCGGGCGGGCGCTGGGCCACCATCACGGCGGATGGCTCGACGGCGGCGACCGTCGTCCCCGGCTCGTAGGACCCGCTCCCCGCGCCCACGTTCACCACCCAGCGGGCGTCGCCCAGCGCCGCCATCACCTGCGTCGCCAGGCGCGGGTCGGGGCGCCGGTGGCGCCGGTACAGCCGGCCGATCTCGTCGTAGGTGGCGTCCACGCACGTCACCCTTACGAGCCGGTCGCCGGACCTCAACCCAGTTGTGACATGCGGTCGTGTCATTTAGAGGGACGAGGACGGATATCGTCATGTCATGCCCGCTGGGGGCGACGACTCGACCGGCGATCGCATCGCTCGATATCGCAAGTTGCGGGGCCTCACGCAGCGCGGTTTGGCGCTGCGGGCGAACGTCGCCTACGGCACGCTCACCAAGGTCGAATCCGGCCACGCCGTCGCCCAGCCCGCCGTCGTCGCAGCCGTGGCCCGGGCGCTCGGCATCGACGTCGACCGCCTCACCGAAGCCGTCGAGCCCGGCGCCCCCGGCGGCCCCTCGCTCGACGAACTGGTCGAGCCGTTACGCGGCGCCCTCGGCGCCTACGACCTCCCGGCCGATGACATCGAACCCCGCTCGGTCGAGGCCGTGGCGGCGGACGTCGACGCGGTGTGCCGCCGGGTCATGCGCGACGGGGTCCTCGCCCCCGTGGTCGGGATGCTGTCCGGCCTGCTCGACGAGCTGGTGGCCCTGGTCCACGGCCACGCCGCGAGGGATCCTCGGGCCTGGGTGGCGCTGGCCCACGCCTACCGGTGCGTCCAGCAGCTGGCCTCCCGCCTCGGCCTCCGGGACCTCGGGGCGGTCGCCCTCGACCGCATGAGCTGGGCCGCCGGCGGGGCCGACGACCCGATCGTCGAGGCGCTCCGCCTCCACGAGCGGGCCCACGAGCACCTGCGGTCGGGCCAGCATCACCACGCCCACCGGCTCCAGCAGCGCGCCGAGTCGCTGGCCGAGTCCGCCCCCGTGGGCGCCGAGCGGGCCGCCCTCACCGGGCACGGGCACCTGGCCGCGTCCGTCCACGCCGCCCAGGACGGCGAGGTCGACGCCGTCGAGGACCACCTCGCCCGGGCGGGCGAGCTGGCGACGAAGGTGGGCGAGGTGCCGGACGCGCTGTGGCTCGGCTTCGGCCCCACCAACGTCGCGCTGCACGAGGTAGCGGCCCTGGTCGCCCGCGAGCGCCACCAGGAGGCGGTCGACACCGCGGACCGCCTGCGCCTGCCGTCCCGCTTCGACGCGACGCGGGTCGGCCACCATCACATGGACCTCGGGCGCGCCCACGCCGCCCTCGGCCACCACGAGCGGGCGCTGCGGGCGCTGCTCGAGGCCCGGCGGATCGCCCCGCAGGTGACGCGCTTCCACCCCACGACCCGTCGCACGGTCGAGCACCTCCTCATGGCCAAGCGCCGCGTGCCTGAATCGCTCGCCGGTTACGCGCGTTGGGTGGGCGTCTGAGCGATCCGGCGGGCTGAACAGTCCGGCTTTCCGTGATTCGGAAACTTCAGGACCGTAAGAGGCGCCATCGTGAAGGTGCCCGTGATGGACCGGCCAGCCACGGCCGGGGCATCGTCGACCCGTCCCGCCGTTGCGCCCGACGACGGGACTCGTTGAGCCTGGGGAGGCGCACCGTTGCCGGCCATGATGCGTGAGGTGGTCGCCGCGTACCGCGATGCCCGTCACCGGGCAGGGCGGATGACGACCGCACGCCTGCGCCACCACGAGACCCTGCTGCGGCTCGCCGCCGCCGAGGGCCTCGACGGTCTCGACCAGGTCGGCCGGTCGCAGCTCATGGCCCTGCGCGACGAACTGCAGGACCGCGGCGAGCCGGTCCCGGCCATTGCCGCACGCGTGGGGGAGCAGGGATGAGCGGCCTCGCCCCGTGCGACTGGGTCGGCTGGTGCGAGGCGCCCGCGGTCCATCGTGTCGAGCGGCAGACCCGTCCGGGGCTCATCCTCCGCGAGACGGTCTGCGACGACCACGTCCACACCGCGCGCGAGCGCGGGTGGCTCGTCCGTGGCTCGGTGAGCGGCGCTGGCCGCCGCCAGTCCGCCCGGGCGACGCCGTCAGGCCCGGAGGCAACGGGCTGACGGCCGGGTCGCAAGGCACGGGCCGGTCGTCGCCGCACGGCTGCGGCGCGTCGCCGAGGGGTCAGGATCGGCGGACGACCGCCGGCCCGTGCCGCCGACCGGCGGGGACGTCAGGCCTCGGGCGGTCTGGTCTGGGTGCCCGCCGCCCACGCCCGGCTCGCCCCTCCTACTGACGGACGGCGTCGTCGACGTCGGACAACAGCGTCTCGCAGATCGCGGTCAGCGCCGCCACCTGCTCGGCGGACAGCCGGTCGAACACCCGCCGGCGTACCTCGGCCAGGTGGCCCGGCGCGGCCGCCTCCAGCTCCCGGCGCCCGGTGTCCGTGAGCACGGCGACGAGGCCCCGTCGGTCGCCGGGGCACGGCTCGCGCCGCACCCAGCCCTTCCGCTGGAGCCCGGCCACCGCGTGGGTCAGCCGGCTGGGGGAGTACCGGAGTCGACCGGCCAGGTCGCCCATGCGCAACCGCTCCTCGGGCGCCTCGGACAGCGCGACGAGGATGCCGTAGTGGGCGTGGTTGAGCCCGGCGTCGCGCTGGAGTTGCCGGTCGAGCGCGCCGTCGAGGTGCTGCGTCACGAGCACGAGCCCGCGCCACGCCCGCTGCTCGTCCCCGCTCAGCCACCGGGGCCCCGCCTCGTCGGTCACGACGCGACCCTACCGGAATGGTTGAAGCCTCAAGGAGGTTGGAGGTAAGGTCGTTGAGGTTTCAATCATCAGGAGGGCTCGTGCCCGTCACCCGGCTCAACCACGCGGTGCTCTACGTCCGTGACGTCGAGCGCACCCGCGCCTTCTACGAGGGCGTTCTCGACTTCCGCACGCTGGTGCACATGCCCGGGCGGGCGGCGTTCCTCCAGGCGCCGGGGTCGAACAACGACCACGACCTGGGCATCTTCGGCATCGGTGAGGGCGCCGGCCCGTCGATGGCCGGGCGCGTCACCGTCGGCCTCTACCACCTGGCGTGGGAGGTCGACACGCTGGCCGAGCTGTCCCGCATCGCCGGCCGGCTGCGTGACGAAGGCGCCCTCGTCGGCGCCAGCGACCACGCCACCACCAAGGCCCTCTACGCCCGCGACCCCGACGGCATCGAGTTCGAGGTGTGCTGGCTCGTGCCGGCCGACCTCCTCACCGACGACCTGAAGGCGGGCGCGGCCACTATCCGCCCGCTCGACCTCCCCGCCGAGATCGAGCGCTACGGCGCCGAGACCCGCGGCGGCGTCGGCGTCTCCATCCCCGCCGTGTCGACGTAGCCGGCCCCGGATCGTGGCGGCCCGTCTTCGTGGGACCTAGCTGGTCCTCACCGCCAGGCGGCCGAGAGCAAGCAGAACTCGTGGCGCTCGGGATCGGCCATGACCGAGATCGTGCCACTGTCGGTCACGACCTCCCAGGTCGGTCGGCCGACAGCGTCAGGGAGGACCGCGGCCTCGCGTCCGCGCGGCGTCGAGCGTTCAGTCGGGTTCACGTCAACCGATGTCGTGTCCTGGGCGTCTGTATGAGGTCTGAACACAACGGCGGAAGGCACATCTCATGCGAAGGTTCTCGGCACTCTTACTGGTACC
>DATFOS010000155.1:0-7608 GCA_035265325.1 Acidimicrobiales bacterium | reverse complement strand
GTGCGTGGTGGCGGCGCTCACGGTCCTGCCGTGGTTCGAGGTCGGGGACCAGGACGTGCTGCTGGAGGACATCCGCACCGCGTTCACGATGCCCGAGACCGACGGCGGCGACCTGATCGGCGACGGCGCCGATACGACGACGCCGACCACCGGGGCTGATGGCCTACCCACGCCGGGCGAGGTCGGCGGTGCCATCCAGGACGAGGTCACCGACGCCGCGGGCGAGGCCGCCGCCTCGGCGATCGACTCCGGCAAGGCCCGCTACCTCGAGCTCTACGTCGACACGCTCTGGTGGATCGTGGCGGCGGTGGCGGTGCTGGCCGTGGTCTTCTCCACGATCCTCACGCCCCGGTCGTTCGCGCTCGGGCTGCTGCTCGGCTTCCGCCGGATCTCCGGCTCCTTCGTGGTCCTCGCGGCCATCGCCCACGGCGCCACCCTCTGGATCATCTTCACCGGCCACGGCGCCCCCGCGCCGGCCCAGGGTGTCTACGTCGGCGTCGCAGGCCTCGCCGCCGTCCTCCTCGCCTGCATCATCGGCCCCAAACGCTGACCCCGGTAGCTCCCCTCACCCGCCGGCGCCGTCGGCGGACGAACGGGAGCTGCTAGTCGGCTACCCCGCTGGAACCGCGCGCTCGTCGTCGCCGCGACCGACGGACTGACCGACCGGCAGCTGCGGTGGGTGCGTAGCGTCCGGCGGATGGGTGACGCGGTGGCGGTGGAGCTGGTCGATGTCGAGCCGGGGGACGAGCGGCTCGTGGGCGACCTGCTGCCCGTGCTGCTGGAGCTGCGGCCGCACCTGACCGCGGCGTCGTTCCCCGCGACCTACGAGCGGGGGTACGGGCAGGGGCTGCGGTACCTGGCCGCCTACGTCGGCGGTGCCTGCGTCGGGGTGGCCGGGTGGCGCCTCCTCCACACAACCTCGGCGGGCCGGAAGCTGTACGTCGACGACCTGGTCACGTCGTCGGCGCATCGGTCCGCCGGCGTCGGGCGGGCGTTGCTCGCCGAGCTCGAGGCCCGAGCCCGCGCCGCCGGCTGCACCGTCCTCGACCTCGACTCGGGCACCCACCGCCACGACGCCCACCGCTTCTATCACCGCGAGTCCCTCACCATCCGGGCGTTCCACTTCGCCAAGCCGCTGTGAGCGGGGCCCCCCGACGGGGCCGGCAGGCGCCGGGGTAGCTGTCCCGGGGGCGCGCGGTGACCAAGGCCGGAGCGAACGGGGCGCGGCCCCCGGCCCGGCCGGCCGGGCCCGGGCGGTCGGTAGCGTCTCGGCGATGTCGGTCGCCCGGACGCTCCTGCTCTTCGCCGCCGCCGCCGTGGCCGAGATCGGCGGCGCGTGGCTGGTATGGCAGGGCGTCCGGGAGCACCGGGGCGTCGCCTGGGTCGGCGCCGGCATCGCCGCGCTGGCCGCCTACGGCTTCGTCGCCACGCTGCAGGAGGAGCCCCACTTCGGACGCATCCTCGCCGCCTACGGCGGGATCTTCGTGGCCGGCTCGCTGGCGTGGGGGATGGTCGCCGACGGCTTCCGCCCCGACCGCTGGGACCTGGCCGGCGCCGCCCTCTGTCTCGCCGGGGTGTCGGTGATCATGTTCGCCCCCCGCCCCGGCTGACCCCCCCGCCGGCGGCGCCGTAGCGTGGTCGCCATGGCCACGGCGACGGGGGAGGCGGGGCGACCGAGCGCCGGCACCACCGTGTCGGAGGCGGCGTGGGCGCGTCCCGGGCCGGGCGTCGACCCCTGGGTCGAGGGGTACCTCGGCTACCGGATGGCCGGCTTCGCCCCCGGTCTCCACACGGGCATGCCGTCGCACCGCCTCACGTTCGAGATCAGCCTGGACGACCCCGTGGACGTCCGGCGGATGCCCGGCGACCAGCCCCCCGGGCGGTTCCAGGCGCTGGTGAGCGGGCTGCACGCCGGGCCGGTGGAGATCGCCCACGACGGCAACCAGCACGGCATCAGCGTCGAGCTGACCCCGCTGGGAGCCCGGGCGCTGTTCGGGCTCCCGGCCGGCGAGCTGGCGTCGCAGGTCGTCGACCTCGCCGACGTGCTCGACCTCGCCGCCGTCGGGCCGGTCGGGTCGCTGGTCGAGCGCCTGCGGGAGGCGCCGACGTGGCTCGCCCGGTTCGCCCTCCTCGACACGGCGCTGGCCACGGCCGTCGCCGCCCGGGCCGACTGCGCCGGAATGCCGTCGCCCGAGGTCGCCGAGGCGTTCCGACTCCTCGTGGCGTCGGGCGGGTGCGTCGACATCGGCCACGTCGCCCGCGAGGTCGGCTGGAGCCGCCGCCACCTCGGCGAGCGCTTCCACCGGGAGGTCGGGCTGGCGCCCAAGCCGACGGCCCGGCTGGTCCGCTTCGACCGGGCCAAGTCCCTCCTCAAGCGCCGCGCCGGGGCCGGCACCGTCGCCGACGTCGCCGCCGCCACGGGGTACGCCGACCAGGCGCACTTCACCCGCGAGTTCCGGGCGCTGGCCGGCAGCACGCCCACGCGGTGGCTCGCGGAGGAGCTCCCGTCCGTTCAAGACGCGGAGGACCTGGGCCCGGCACGGTGAGCCCATGCGCACCGAACACGTCTGGCCCTGCGTCAGCTGCACCGACGCCCACAAGATGATCGCGTTCCTGAAGGACGCCTTCGGCTTCGAGCCCACGATCGTCGTCGACGGGGACGAGGCCCGTCCCGTGCCCCACGCCGAGCTGCTCACGCCGTGGGGCGGCGGGATCATGCTCGGCTCGCACGCGCCGGGCGAGGAACCCTTCGGCACCCGGCCGCCGGGGCTCGCCGGCGTCTACGTCGTGGTGGACGACGTCGACGCCCTGTTCGCCCGCTGCACCGCGGCGGGGGCCGAGGTCGTCCGCCCGCTGCGGGACGAGACCGACTTCGAGCAACGCGGCTTCACCGTGCGCGACCCGGAGGGCAACCTGTGGGACTTCGGGACCTACGCGGGGACGCCCCGTCCCTGACCCATGCGCCGGGCGGTGTCGGGCGCGGGGCGAGGCGTCAGGGCGGGCCGCTCACGCGGCGTCGATCAGGGCGTCCAGCTCGTCCGGTGCCGTGGGTGTGGAGCCGGCGTTGGCCTCCGCCCACGCCTGGAGGCGGAGCTCGGCCGCCCGGCGGCGGTAGGCCTGGGCCACGACCGGGTGCACGTGAGCCGCCTGGTCCCGCAGGCTGCGGGCCCGGGCGAGGAGGGCGACGGTCGTCGAGGGGGCGGTGACGGTGGCGGTGGCGTGCATGGGGGGCTCCTGGGTGCGATCCGTGCGGTGGGCACGGTCCGTGCGATCTGTCGCTGCGGGCGATCCGATGCCCGTACGACGGGGCGACCCCGTCGGACTCATCGGTCGGCGTCCGCTATCCGACGAACGCTCCCGTAACCCTCCGTAATCCCGCTCGCGGATCGGCCTGCACCCCGTGGTGGCCCGGCCACGGGGTGCGTTTCGTCCGTACCCTTGATGGGAAGGCGATCGTCGCGGAATCGTCTCTGCATGGCCAGTGCCGCGATCGCGCCGGCGACAGCGAACCCGGCGCCTACGGCGAAAGCGGGGGCGAAGCGGTCGACCTCGCCGCCGTACGTCGTCGCCATGATCGTGATCCCGAACGCCACGCCCAGCTGGCCCATGAGCCGCTCGGCCGCCCCCGAGACGCCGAGGTCGGCGACGGCCACGGCGTCCGCCAGCGCCGTGGAGGTGGCCGGGCGAAGTAGGCCGTAGCCGATCCCCTGGAGGAGGAAGCCGCCGGCCGTGACCAGGAGCAGCGACTCGGCGGCCGACCCGACGGCGAGCGCGGCCAACCCGCCGGCCAGCGTGATGCATCCGGCGAGGGCGGAGGCCCGGGACCCGGCCCGGGCGGTCAGCCATCCGCCCACCGGCGACGAGACGGCGAACAGCACCGGCCGGATGCTCAGGATGGGCACCGCGCTGGTCAGCGAGTACCCGAACTCCTCGACCAGCAGCAGGCTGGCCAGGAAGAACCCGCCCATGTAGGCGGCGCCGGTGAAGAAGGAGCCGGCCAGCACGGCGGTGGCCTGGCGGGAGCGGAGGAAGTCCAGCGGGATCAGCGGTGCGGGCACGCGGGGTTCGATGACGGCGAAGGTGGCGATGCCGGCGATGCCGACGGCGGCGCCGACGAGGACGGCGGGGCTGGTCACGCCCCAGTCGGGCGCCCGGTCCACGACCAGCAGCAGGGCGCCGGCCCCGATCGCCAGGGTCGCCGCGCCCGCGAGGTCGAAGCGGGCCGGGCGCCGTTCGGTCTCCCGCAAGACGAGCCACGATGCCGCCACCGGCAGCACCATCAGCACCGACTGGACCAGGAACAGCACCTGCCAGCCCACGGCGTCGATGACCGGGGCGCCGATCGTGAGGCCGATGACCGGTGCGCCCGCCGCCACCATGGACCACCAGCCCATGGCGCGCGCCCGCCGATCCCCGTGGTGGACCGAGTTGATCAGCGCCAGCGAGCTGGGCATCGTGCTGGCGCCGGCGACCTGGCTCGCCGTTCGCCAGGCGATGAGGGCGGCGGGGCTGCCCGCCGTGGCGGTGAGGGCGGTCGTGACGGCGGCGATGGCGAAGCCGGTGAGGAAAACCTTGCGGTGGCCGTGGAGGTCGCCGAGCTTGCCGAGCACGGGCAGCGCCAGAGCGGATGCCAGGACGGGGAGCGTGACGACCCAGGCCAGGCCGGACTCGTCGACGTTGAAGTCCTTAGCGATCGTCGGGATGGCGAGCGTCAGGACGGTGACCGGGAACGTCGTGGCGAACAGCCCCGACAGCGCCACGAGGAGGACCCAGCGGGGGTAGTTGCCACCCTCGTCCAGTCGGGCGGCCACCCGTTGCGGCAGGGTCGACCGGCCGGCCGTGGCGCTCGTGTCCCCGCTACCGCCGGTCCCCGCGCCTGTGCCTGCCCCGTCGCCCAACGGCCGACCACCCTCCGTCCTCGACACTTGACCCTACGGTCAAGCCTAGGGGTCGTCCGGGCGAACGGGGGCCGACCGTCGGTGACAGACTCCGGTCATGACCATGGGGGAGAAGGGGGCGCGCGTCGTCGGGCCCGCCAACATGCGCGTGGTGGCCGACGGCCTGCGGTTCCCGGAGGGACCGGTGGCGCTCGGCGACGGGTCGGTGCTGGTGGTCGAGGTGGCCGCGGGGGTGGTCACGCGTATCGCGCCGGACGGGACCACCTCGGTGCTGGCCGAGGCGGGCCAGGGCCCGAACGGCGCCGCCGTCGGCCCCGACGGCGGCCTCTACGTGTGCAACAACGGCGGCGTCTTCGACTGGCACGACCGCTACGGGTTGACCTTCCCCGGCGAGCCGCCGCCCGACAGCTGGGAGGGCGGGTCGCTCCAGCGGGTCGACCTGGGCACGGGCGAGGTGACGACGATCCTCACGGCCGTCGACGACACGCCGCTGCGGGCGCCGAACGACCTCGTGTTCGACGCCGACGGGGGCCTGTGGTTCACCGACTTCGGCTCGCGCCGGCGCGAGACCGCGGACCGCACGGCCGTCTACTACTGCGAGGCCGACGGCAGCGGCGCCTGCGAGGTCGTCGGGCCGCTCGATTCGCCCAACGGCGTCGGCCTCTCGCCCGACGGGCGGGTGCTCTACGTGGCCACGACGTACCTCGGCACCCTGCTCTCGTGGGACGTCACCGGCCCCGGCCAGGTGGGTGGCACCGGCCTGATCGGGCCGAACGGGGCCACGATCGTCGGCCAGCCCGGCGGGGGAGCGATGCTCGACTCGCTGGCCGTCGACGGCGAGGGCTGGGTGTGCGTGGGGACGCTTGGCCTGGTCCCGGGCATCACCTCGTGGGCGCCCGACGGCGGCGCCGTCGAGTACATGGCGTTCCCCGACCCGCTGACCACGAACATCTGCTTCGCCCCCGACGGCGCGACCGCCTTCGTCACCCTGTCGGGGACCGGCCAGCTCGTCGCGGTCGACTGGCCCCGCCCCGGCGGCCAGCTGCCCTTCAACGCCTGAGACGACGCCGGGTCGCGTGCCGAATCCTTGACCTGAAGCGAACTTCAGCTCGTAGCGTCCTCCGGGAAAGCCGCGGCGGCGTCGGCCCCCGCCGTGGCTACCCTCTTCCCCTTCGGAATACGAGCGAGGCACCGTCGATGAGCATGGAGATGACGGCGTGGAACAGCCTGTACCACGCCATGCACCAGCAGGAGGGACGCGGCTTCTCGCGCGAGACGCTGCGCCGCATCCTGCGCTTCGCCCGTCCCCACCGGGGTGAGCTGCGGGCCTACCTGGCGCTCGGCGTCGTCGCCGCAGTCCTCGCCGTGGCGACGCCGATCCTCGCCGGACGCGTGGTCGACGCCATCGACCAAGGGCGCGACAGCAGCGTGGTCATCGGCCTCGCCGTCGTCATCGCGATCATCGCCGTGCTGGAAGCCGGGGTCAGCATGGTCAACCGCTGGCTGTCGGCCCGCATCGGCGAAGGCCTGATCCTCGACCTGCGGCGGGCGGTGTTCAGCCACGTCCAGCGGATGCCGGTCGCCTTCTTCACCCGGACCCGCACGGGCGCCCTGGTCAGCCGTCTCGACAACGACGTGATCGGGGCGCAGCGGGCGTTCTCGGACACGCTCTCCGGCGTCGTCACCAACATCGTCACCCTGGTCCTCACGCTCGGCGTGATGCTGGGGCTGTCGTGGCAGGTGACGCTCCTGTCGCTGGTCCTGCTGCCGCTGTTCGTGATCCCCGCCCGGCGGGTGGGGCGGCGGCTGGCCGCGCTGACCCGCGAGGCCGCCGACCACAACTCGGCCATGACCACGCAGATGACCGAGCGGTTCTCGGCGCCGGGCGCCACGTTGGTCAAGCTGTTCGGCCGGCCCGACGACGAGGCCCGGGCGTTCACCGACCGCGCCGAGCGGGTGCGCGACATCGGCGTGCGTACGGCGATGGCGCAGTTCAGCTTCGTGACGGCGCTGACGCTGGTGTCCGCCCTGGCGCTGGCGCTCGTGTACGGGCTGGGCGGCTGGCTGGCGCTGAGGGACGAGCTCGACTCGGGCGCCGTCGTGTCGCTGGCCCTGCTGCTCACCCGCCTCTACGCGCCGCTGACCGGCCTGGCCGGGGCCCGGGTCGAGGTCATGACCGCCATCGTGAGCTTCGAGCGGGTGTTCGAGGTGCTCGACCTCGAGCCGCTCATCCAGGAGAAGCCCGGCGCCGTCGAGGTGCCCGAGGGCCCGGTGTCGGTCGAGTTCGACGACGTCCACTTCGCCTACCCGGCCGCCGACAAGGTGTCGCTCGCCTCGCTGGAGGAGGTCGCCACCCTCGACACGCGCGGCGGCGTCGAGATCCTCCACGGGGTGTCGTTCCGGGCCGACCCCGGGCAGCTCGTGGCGCTGGTCGGGGCGTCGGGCGCCGGCAAGTCGACCCTGGCCTCGCTCGCCACCCGGCTCTACGACGTGGACGGCGGCGCCGTCCGCCTGTCGGGTGTCGACGTGCGCGACCTGACGTTCGCGTCCCTGAAGGACACCGTCGGCGTGGTCACCCAGGACGGGCATCTGTTCCACGAGTCGATCCGCTCGAACCTGAAGCTGGCTCACCCCGACGCGACCGACCACCAGTTGTGGCGGGCGCTGGAGCGCGCCCGGCTGGCCGATGTCATCGCGGAGATGCCCGACG
>DATFOS010000154.1:0-64587 GCA_035265325.1 Acidimicrobiales bacterium | reverse complement strand
CCGACCGCCCGGCCTTGGTGGGGCTGGCCGGGGCGGAGCCCCGGCGGGGGTGCTTGGGGGGCGGAGCCCCCCAAGGGATAGCCTCGCCGGTCCTCGACAGCGGACTCGACGTCGAGGACGCCTGAGCCCGCCCGGGTCGGTGCGTCCGACCGCCCGGCCTTGGTGGGGCTGGCCGGGGCGGAGCCCCGGCGGGGGTGCTTGGGGGGCGGAGCCCCCCAAGGGATAGCCTCGCTCGCCGTGATGCTCCTGGCCATCGACGTCGGCAACACCCAGACGGTCGTCGGCCTCTACGACCTCGAGCCGGAGGACGCCCCCAACGTCGACCGGCGCCTGGCCGACACCCACCTGCTCGACCACTGGCGCATCGCCACGAACGCCGAGCGGACCGCCGACGAGCACGCGCTCCTGATGCAGGAGTTCCTCGGCTTCCACGGGTTCTCGTTCGACGAGGACATCGCCGGCACGGCCCTGTGCTCGTCGGTCCCCCGCGTGACGGGCGCGCTGCGCCGCATGAGCCAGCGCTACTTCGGCCACGAGGCGGTGGTGATCGAGCCGGGCATCCGCACCGGCGTGCCTGTCCTCTACGACAACCCCAAGGAGGTGGGGGCCGACCGCATCGCCGATGCGGTGGCCGCCTACGACCTCTACAAGGGCCCGATCGTGGTGGTCGACTTCGGCACGGCGACGACCTTCGAGGCCATCTCGGCCCGGGGCGAGTACATGGGTGGCGCCATCTTCCCGGGCATCGACATCAGCCTCGACGCCCTCTTCACCCGGGCGGCGGCGCTGCGCCGGGTCGAGCTGGTCGAGCCCCGCCACGTCATCGGCCGCTCGACCGTCGAGTCGATGCAGTCCGGCGTGATCTACGGGTACACCGCCCTGGTGGACGGCATGGTGAACCGCATCGAGGCCGAGCTGGGTGAGAAGGCCAGCGTCGTGTCCACCGGGGGGCTGTCCGGCCTGATCACGCCGCTGTCCGAGACCATCGACCACCACGAGCCGTGGCTCACGCTCCACCGCCTCCGCCTGATCTACGAGAAGAACCAGTGAGCGACGAGAACTCCGCGCCCGAGGTGGTGCCGCCGGCCGACGCGGCCGAGCCCCTGCGGCCGCCGTACCGCGTCGAGGTCACCGACCGGGCCGCGGACCTGCAGGCGGCCCACGTCGACCTGGAGGCCGGCGGCGAGACCGGCGTGACCGCCACCGTCGCCGGCCGCGTCATGCTGCTGCGCGACATCGGCCGCCTGGCTTTCGCCACGCTGCGCGACTCGAGCGGTGCCATCCAGCTCATGGCCACCGCAAAGGGGACCGAGCGCTACGACGAGCTCACCTCCCTCACCCTGGGCGACTGGGTGGTGGCGACCGGCGAGGTGATCCGCTCCAAGACCGGCGAGCTGTCGGTCAAGGTGGCGTCGTGGCACCAGCTGGCCGAGGCCCGCCGCGGCTTCGGCGACAAGTGGAAGGGCATCACCGATACCGACCTGCGCTACCGCCAGCGCTATGCCGACCTGTGGGCGAACGAGCGCAGCCGCGCGGTGTTCCTGGCCCGCAGCCAGGTGATGTCCGGCATCCGTCGTTGGCTGGAGGACCGCGGCTTCGTCGAGGTCGAGACGCCGGTCTTCCACCCCATCCCCGGCGGGGCGCTGGCCCGGCCGTTCGTCACCCACCACAACGCCCTCGACGTCGACCTCTACCTGCGTATCGCCCCCGAGCTGTACCTGAAGCGGCTGGTGGTGGGTGGGTTCGAGCGCGTGTTCGAGCTCGGCCGCGTGTTCCGCAACGAGGGGTTGTCGACCCGGCACAACCCCGAGTTCACGATGCTCGAGCTGTACCAGGCCTACGCCGACTACGGCGACATGATGGCGCTGACCGAGGAGCTCATCGCCCACCTCGCCAGGCTCGTCACGGGCTCGCCCGTGGTCACCTACGGCGGCCGCGAGGTCGACCTGACGCCGCCGTGGCCGCGGGCCTCGCTCACCGAGCTGGTCGAGGAGCACGCCGGGGTACGCCTCGACGTCCGCATGCCGCTCGACGAGCTGCGGGCTATCGCCGCCGACCACGGCGTCGAGGCGAAGGACGACTGGGGCCCCGGCAAGCTGATCCTCGAGGTCTACGAGCAGACGACAGAGGCCGAACTGTGGGGGCCGATGTTCGTCACCGACTACCCCAAGGAGGTCTCGCCGCTGGCACGGGACCACCGGGAGCTGCCCGAGACCGTCGAGCGCTTCGAGGCGATCGTGGCCGGCCGCGAGATCGCCAATGCGTTCTCCGAGCTGACCGACCCCGACGAGCAGCGCCGCCGCTTCGAGGACCAGGCCCGCCAGCGCGCCGCCGGCGACGCCGAGGCCATGGCCGTCGACGAGGACTACCTGCGGGCGCTCGAGTACGGCCTCCCGCCCACGGGGGGCCTGGGCATCGGGATCGACCGGCTGGTCATGCTGCTCACGGACACCCAGTCCATCCGCGACGTCGTCCTGTTCCCCACGCTGCGCCCCGAGCAGGCCTAGGGCGCCACGGCTCGCCCGGCGCCCGGGGCCGGCGGGGCCTCGAGGGCCTCCGGGGCGGGGCCGAGCACCTGGGCGACGAGGGTCCGCACCCGGTCCGGCGGGAAGGGCGCGTCCGTCATCGTGCGGCAGTAGACGACGGCCCCGGAGAGCGCCAGTGCCGCCACCTCCGGGTCGAGGTGGGAGGCCAGCTCGCCCGACGCCACGCCCGCGGCCAGCACGTCGACCAGCGTCTGGCGTCGCCGGGCGCTGTAGGCGTGCAGGAAGTCGGCGACCTCGGCGTGGTGCTCGGCCGCCTCGACGAGCGCCGGGATGCAGGCGGACAGCGTGGAGTCCTCGAAGGCGGCCGCCAGGTGTCCCATCAGCACCTCCACCCCCTGCCGGGCGGTGCCGGCGGTGACCACCGGCCGCGGCTGCTCGTTCAGGGTCTCGAGGGCATCCGCGACGAGGGCGAGGCGCGTCGGCCAGTGCCGGTAGATCGTGCTCTTCGCCACGCGCGCCGTCTCGGACACCGCCCCGACGGTGAAGGCGGCGTACCCCCGGCTCCCGAGCACCTCGAGCGTCGCCCGGCGCACGGCCTGGCGGGTGCGTTCGATGCGGGGGTCCACGGCGGCTCCGGGAGTTGGAGGGATGGGGTGGCTACTTCTGGGACGCCAGTGTAGCTTATGCGACGATCGAGTCCTATAATCACGGAAGGACACCTGCGAGGAGAGAGCCATGACAACGACTGTCGCCAGCGTCCGCTACATCGTCGACGACGTCGACGCCGCCGTCGCCTTCTACCGGGACTGCCTCGGGTTCGAGGTGGCCATGCACCCGGCGCCGGGCTTCGCCGCCCTCGACCGCGCCGGGCTGCGGTTGCTGCTCAACGCTCCCGGGGCCGGCAGCGCGGGCAAGGCCGGCGAGGGCAGGCCCCGACCCGGCGGCTGGAACCGGTTCCAGCTCGTGGCCGACGACCTCGACGGCACGCTGGCCGAGCTGGCCGCGGACGGGATCGAGGTGTGGGGCAAGGTGACGGAGGGTGCGGGCGGCCGCCAGGCGCTGGTGCGCGACCCCTCCGGCAACCCCGTCGAGCTGTTCGAGCCGGCGCGGTCGACGCCCGGCGAGGGTGGCGGCCGCTAGGAGCCTGACGGCGTCACGGCGACCGTCGCCTCCAGCCGGACGCCGAACCAGCCCAGGCCGGCCTGGCGGAGGGCGACCCGCAGCACGTAGGTGCCCGGCGCGTCCGGGGCCTCCAGGGGGACCGTCACCCGCACGCGATCGCCGGGGAACACGACCCGGGGGAGCGGGACGGGCGGGTTGACCAGGGCCGGCGCCCCGCCGAACCGGGGAGGCCCGCCGCCCCGGATGTCGCCGTCGGCGTACGCGTCGGCGTCGGCCCAACGGGCCGCCAGCCTGACGATCTTGGGCGTGACCGAGCCGAGGGGGAACGGGGAGGCGTTGACCACGTCGACGGCGACCACGCCGGCGGTCCCGGCGGTCATGCGGGTCGGGAGGCGGCCGCGCAGGCCGCAGGCGCCGGCCGCCTCGGGGGCGAGCCGCTCGCCCAGGGCGGCGAGCGGGCGGGCGACGCGGGCGGGGGCCAGGGCCACCTGCGCCCGGGCCGGCGCCGGCCGCTGGTCGGGCGCGAGCGTGGGCGCGCGGGCCTGGTCGACCACCCGGCCGGCGTTGGCGCCGAAGCCCAGCTCGAGGCCCCGGGCCAGGGCGTTGGCGACCGGCACGACGTCGTAGACCTCGATGCACGGGAGGCCGATGCGGTCGACGACGTCCATCGTCGCCAGGTCCACCACCAGGACCTCCGCCCGGTCGTCGTCGACCGCACGGTGCCCGTTCCCGCCGACGACGGCCCACCGCCCGGCCCCACTGGGCCACCGGGCGGCCCGGCCGGCCCCGCCGGGAACGCCAGGCCCGGGCCCGGCTTCGCCCGGGAGGACCGCCAGGCCGCGGGTGAAGCGGCCCAGGTCCGCCCGGCGCAGGATGCGTCCGTCGGGGGCGCAGGCCGTGAGGCAGCCGATGGCGGACTCGCACAACAGCCAGCCGTCGGCGGTCCGGCGGGGGGTGTGTGGCCAGCACAGGCCGATGATCACGTCGCGGCCGGTCCGCAGGTCGACGAGGTAGCCGGTGCCGGACTCGGGGGCAGCCTTCCAGCCCTTGTGGCGGTCCGTCCGCCCGAAGCCGCAGGCGAGCAGGCCGCCGCCGACCTCGACCAGGGAGTTCAGGTGCCAGGCATCGGGCACCCGGCCGCCCGGCCCCGTGGTCGGCGCCGACCAGACGGGGGTGAGGGCGCCGCCGGCCTCGACGCGCCACACGGTGTCGTCCCAGCTCGACACGAGGTGCGGCGCCCCGGCGAACCAGCACACGTCGTGGGGGTCGCGCACGCGGTCGAGCCGGTCGTACGTGCGCACGCCGCGGCCGTCGTAGGACAGCAGCTCGGTCGTCCCCGACCGCTCGCCCGGTGCCCGCAGGACCCGCCACAGACGGCCGCCGCCCGGGGCCAGCCCGGCCGTGGGCAGGTCGTCGAGCGCCTCCGCCCGCCCGGACGTGACGTCGTAGACACCCCCGCCCCACTTGCCGAACCCGCTGACCAGCAGGCGCCGTCCGCCCAACGCCTCTTGCCACTCCTTGATCACGGTGACCCGACCGCTCAGTCGATGCCGTGCTCGACGGCGTAGCGGACCAACTCCTGACGGCGGTTGAGGTGGAGCTTGCCGAGGATGTTCCGCACGTGGTTCTCGACCGTCTTCTCGGCGATGAAGAGCTGCTCGCCGATCTCGCGGTACGTGTGGCCCCGGGCGACGTACTGGAGCACCTCGCGCTCGCGGGTCGACAGCGGATGGACCGGCCCGGACGCCTTGGCCAGCCGTCGGAACTCGCCCAGCACCAGCGAGGCCAGCGCCGGCGAGAACACCGGCTCGCCGTGCGCGGCCCGCCACAGCTGGTGGCGCAGCTCCTCGGAGCCCGTGGACTTCACGAGGTAGCCCTGGGCGCCGGCGGCCACGGCGTCGAGCAGGTCGCGTTCCTGCTCCGAGACCGTGAGCATCACCACGGGGACGGACTCCCCGCATTCCCGCGCCACCTTGAGGCCCCCGCCCGCGGGCATGTGCAGGTCGCACACGACCAGGTCGGGCCGGGCCGAGCGGATCAGGGCGATGGCCTCGTCGGCGTCGCCGGCCTCCCCCACCACGTGGAAGTTCGAGCCCAGGTCGGCCCGCAGGCCGGACCGCCAGATGGGGTGGTCGTCGGCCACCACGACACGCACGGCCTGCAGGTCGGACACGGCGCGAGGTTACGTCGGCCCGCCGGCCGCGGGCACCCAGCACCGGACCTCGGCGCCCCGGCCGGGCCCGCCGTCCACCTCGACCCGCCCGCCAACTTCGGCCACGCGGCCGCGGACCGAGCGCTGCAGCCCCTGGCCCTCGACGACGGCGGCGGGGTCGAAGCCGGTCCCGTCGTCGCGCACCGAACAGAACACCTCGCCGTCGAGGGGCTCGGCGAAGACGGTCACGGTGGACGCCCCGCCGTGCTTGCCGGCGTTGGCCAGTGCCTCGCCGACCGCCCCGGCCAGTGCGTCCACCACCGGCGGGGCCATGTCCGGCAGGTCGTCGGCGACCACGACGCGGGCGGTGCCGCCGTAGCGGTCCTCGAAGAGGGCGGCCTCCCGGCGCAGCCGTCCGCCGAGGTCGCCGCCCGCCCCGACGGCGACGCCGGTGCCGTACAGGTACTCCCGCAGGTCCCGCTCCTGCTCGTGGGCGAGGCGCGCGAGTGCCGGGTCGTCGGCCCGGCGCTGCACCACGGCCAGGGTCTGGAGGACGCCGTCGTGCAGCGTTCGTGCCACCTCCTCGCGGGCCTGGGCGAGCGAGATGCGCCGTTCGGCGGTCCGGAGGCGGGCGGTCACGAAGCCGGCCAGCCCGCCGGCCAGGGCGTAGAGGACGACGGCCGAGGCAGAGGAAATCGTGTCGACGTCGCGCCAGCGGGTCGGGCTCGCCACCTCGCCCGCCACCCGCCCGACCGCCACGGCGACGCCGGCGATCGCCCCCGGCGCCGAGCCGAAGGCGATGCCGGCCGTGAGCAGGCCGGCCAGCGGCCAGGCCGATCCGAGCGTCTGGGCGTGGGCGACGCCGTTGTAGGCGAGCCCGTCGCCGGCCTCGACGGCGACGGCGACGGCGAGTTCGGCGGCGACCAGCGGCCAGGACAGCAGGCGTCGGGGCGCCCGCACCAGGACCACCGTGAGCCCCGCCGTCACGGCGAGGGCGGCGCCGGCCAGCGCCACGGCGAGCCACGGTCGCGCCTGCGGCTCCCGCAGCTCGGACCGGTTGACCAGCATCACGACGGCCATCCAGGCCCAGGCCAGCCAGCGGAAGGCCGCCAGCCCGGTCAGCAGCCCGCGGACGAGGTGGTCCTCGCCGGAGGCGCCGGGGGAGGGCTCGGGCAGCGGCCGCACGGGGCCAGTCTCGCTCCCGGGCCCGCCCGCGGGCGGAACCCCCTCCGCCGATGGGCGGATTCAAACGATTGTCGGAATCCCCGTCACGGCGGGCAGGGTTGGACCCATCGTGCGTGCCGACGACCAGACCCCGATCGCGTCCCGCCTCCCGGCGGCCGGCGCCGCCACCGGTGTCGAGGACGCCAAGGGCGGGGCGCCGGCCGACGGCGTGTGGGTGCCGGCCCGGCGGCGGCTGACCGCCGGCCTCGTCCTCACGATCACGCTGGTCGCCTTCGAGGCCCTCGCCGTGGCGACCGTGATGCCGGTCGTGGCCGACGACCTGGGTGGGCTCGGGCTGTACGGCTGGGTCTTCTCGGGCTTCTTCCTCGGTTCGCTGCTGGGCATCGTGCTCGCTGGCCAGTTGGCGGACCGCCGCGGCACGCGGCTCCCCCTGGCGCTCGGTCTGACCCTGTTCACCGTGGGCCTTCTGGTGGGCGGCACCGCGCCGTCGATGCTCGTGCTGGTGGGCGGGCGCGTCCTGCAGGGCATGGGCGCCGGCGTCGTGCCTGCCGTGGCCTACACGACGGTCGGGCGGGCCTACCCGCCCGTGCTGCGGCCCCGGGTGTTCGCCGTGTTCTCGACGGCCTGGGTGGTCCCCGGCCTGCTCGGGCCGGCGGCGGCGGGCGCCATCGAGAACTGGCTGTCCTGGCACTTCGTGTTCCTGGCGCTGCTGCCGTTCGTGGCCCTGGCGGGCGGGATGGCCCTGCCGGCCATGAGCGACACGGTCCCGCAGGCCGACGACGGCGACGGCGACGACGGGGCCCGGGCGGTCCGGGACCGGCCGCGGGAGCGGGGCCGCTGGGCGGCCGTGCTGGTGGCCGGCGTGGCGCTGGTCCTGGCCGGGCTGGGCGCCGACGAGGTGCCTCTGGCGATCGCCCTCGTCGTCGCCGGCGGCCCGGTGGCCGCGGTGGCCTTCCTCCGCCTCGTGCCGGCCGGCACCGTCCGCCTCCGCCCCGGCATGCCCGCCGCCGTGGCCAGCCGGGGCATCCTCACGTTCGCCTTCTTCGGGACCGACGCCTTCGTGTCGCTCACGCTCACCGGCGCCCTCGACCAGCCGACGTGGGTCACCGGCCTGACCCTCACGTCCAGCACGCTGGCCTGGACCGCCGGCGCCTGGACCCAGCAGCGCCTCGTCGTGTCCAACGGCCCGCGCTGGTTGGTGCGCCGCGGCCTGGCGCTCATCGCCGTCGGCATCGCCGCCACGCTCGCCGGACTGGGTGGCCTGCCCGCCGTCGTGGTCGTGGGCTGGACCGTGGCCGGCCTCGGCATCGGCCTCTGCTACGCCCCCATCTCGGTCACCGTGCTCGGCACGGCGGCGCCGGGGGAGGAGGGCAAGGCCAGCTCGTCGCTCCAGCTCACCGACGTGCTGGGCGTGGCGCTCGGCACCGGGCTGGTGGGCGTGTTCGTCGACCTTGGCGAGTCGGGCGACTGGTCGACGGCCACGTCGCTACGGATCGGGTTCGTCCTGACCCTGGCCGTCGCCGTGTTCGGCGTGGTGGCCGCCGGGCGCTTCCCCCGGACGCTCCCCGGGGTGGAGGACACGCCGGCGACGTCCAACGTGTCCCCTTCACCCTAAGTTCAGGATCCTGCCAAACTGGCGGGGTGACCGAGACACGTTGGCTCCGCCTGCCGCCGGACACCCAGGTCGAGGCCCGCACCACCTGGACCATCGCCATCAACGAGAACCAGTACCTGCTCGGCGCCTCCGTCATCCTGCTCAACCGGCCCTGCGGGTCGGTTTCCGGGCTGACCGCCGCCGAGTGGATGGACCTCCACACGCAGATGCGGAGGGTGCAGCGCGCCCTCGACGACCTGCTGGCGCCGGACCAGTACGACTTCGCCTTCTTCACGAACCTCGCCCATCAAGTGGTGCTCGACGTGATCCCCCGCTACCGGGGCGTCCGTAGCTGGGGTAGCGAGCGGTTCGAGGACCCGCGCTGGGGCCAGGTCACCGTCCCGGAGAAGCGGCGGCTCGACCCGGCGGCGCTGCGCGACCTGCGCGACGCCGTGCGCGACCGCCTCCCCGCCGTCGTCTGAAGGCCGGGCGGGCCCGACGGCCGCGCGTCGGCGGCTCGGGGTCCCGGCGTACGGGCGGCTCGGCCGGCTCAGGCCGCCAGGAGGTCCCGGTAGTCGGGGTTCTCGTCGATGAACTGGGCGACGTACCAGCAGGACGGCACGACGGTCTTGCCGGCCCGGCGGACGTCGTCGAGGGCACCGCGGACCAGCTCGGCGCCGAGCCCCTGGCCCCGCCGGTGGCCGTCGACGACCGTGTGCGGGAACGTGAGCACGGGGCCGTCCGCCCGGTAGTCGGCGATGCCGGCAAGCTCGCCGTCGACGTGGATCTCGTAGCGCGACCGCTCGGCGTTGTGTCGTACCTCGTGGGCCATGGGATGGGTCTACCCGGCGCGGAGCGCCTTGCACGCGGCCGGTAGCCTGGTCGGCCGGGAGGCGCCAGATGAGCACACAGCTACGGCCCGCGGGCCCGATCCTCGACGAGCGGACCGACACCGATGAGGAGACCCGCACCGGCGAGCCCAAGGTCGCCCACATCGTGCGCACCGACCCCGGTGAGTCGGCCATCGCCAAGGTGACCGAGGCCCGGGTGTACGGGTTCCCGGTCGAGGCCCTGTGCGGGGAGCGGTTCGTGCCACAGCGCGACCCGAAGAAGCTGCCCATGTGCCAGGTCTGCAAGGAGATCTACGACCTCTACCGGGCCGCCAACGACAACCTGAGCGAGACCCCGCGCACCTGAGGGGCGCCCGGCGATGACCGTCACCGAACCCGCCGAGCCCGCCGTCCGCCGGGGCGTCACGGTCGAGCGGACGTGGCTCGACGAGCGATCGTGGGTCGACGTCGTCCGGGGCTGGGTCGACGGGGCGGACACCCTCTACCGCACGCTGGTCGAGAACGCGCCGCTGCGGCCGGGGAAGGTCTTCCGCTACGACCGCTGGGTCGAGACGCCCTATCTCGGCGCCGGCTACAAGGTCGCCGACCCGCCCCTGTCGCCGGTCCTGCTCGACGCCACCCGGGCGCTTCAGGCTCGCTACCGCGTCAGCTACGACGGCTACTCCTTCGTCTGGTACCGCGACCAGCGCGACGGCATGGCGTTCCACCGCGACCGCGAGATGCGGTGGCTGGACGACACGGTCGTCGCCCTGCTGGTGCTCGGCGACCGGCGGCCGTTCCTGCTGCGCCCCCGGGCCAACCGGTACGCCCACGAGGCGCCGGACAAGGGCGCCACGCACGACTTCGCCCCCGGCCACGGCGACCTCGTCGTCCTCGGGGGCGCCTGCCAGGTCGGCTGGGAGCATTCGGTGCCCCAGGTGGCGCAGCCGGTGGGCGGGCGGCTGTCGGTGCAGTGGCGGTGGACGTCCCGCACCGGCCGCCCGGTCGAGGGCGCCGACTGGTCGGCGCCCCGCACGTACGACGGCTGATCGGGCCGGGCCTCGGTCAGCGGCGCTCCCAGGCGCCGGCCTGCTCGGTGAACCGGGCGGCCTCGCCGGGGAGGTTGCCGGCGGCCAGGTCGGCCAGCGTGACGTTCTCGAGGACGGCCCGGAGGCTGGCCCGGGTGGCGATCCACAGCTCGCGCAGGACGTCGGTGGTCTCGGGGTACGTGAGCGTCTCCGGGGCCTCGCCCCGCACGTCCGCCAGCGGCCCCTCGACCACCCGGACGATGTCCGCGACCGTCACCTCGGCGGGTGCCGTGCTCAGCCGGTAGCCGCCCTCGCCGCCGCGCTGGCTGTGCACCAGCCCCGACCGTCGCATGGCGCTCAGGATCTGCTTGGTGAAGGCAAGCGGCAGGCCCTGGCGGGCGGCGATGGTGTCGGCCGTGAGGCTGTCGGGCGCCGCGCGGGCCAGCTCGACGGCGCTGCGGACCGCATAGTCGACACGTGCCGTGACTCGCACGGCCGCCAGCCTCGCGCACCGCGGGTGTCGGCTGTGCCTACCGCCGCCGACGAGCGGGCCGGGCCCGCCGCACCCGCCACTAGCGTCCCCCGCCGTGCCCACCTCACCCCCGCTGACCGTTCCCGTCCCCGCGTTCGACCGGTCCGAGGTGGTCGTACCGGCCCCCGGTGAGGGGCCCGGTCACTGGGCCGGCGCCGCCAGCGCGGTCCTGGCCGGCGGCACCTGGTACCTGGCGTACCGGCTGCGGCGGCCGGTGGGCGACGGGCGGGGCTTCGGCGTGATCGTGGCGCGGTCCGACGACGGCGTGCGGTTCGAGACGGTGGCCGTCATCGAGCGCGACGCCTTCGGGGCCGCCTCGCTCGAACGGCCGGCCCTGGTCCGGCGGCCTGACGGCGGCTGGCGGATCTACGTCAGCTGCGCCACGCCCGGCACGCCCCACTGGTGGGTCGACGCCCTGGACGCCGACACGCCCGCCGGCTTCGACCCCGCCGCCCGCCAGGCCACGCTGCCGGGTGACGAGCGCACGGCGATCAAGGACCCGGTCGTGTGGGTCGAGGGCCGCACCTGGCACGTCTGGGCCTGCTGTCACCCGCTCCCCGACCCGGCCGAGGCCGACCGGATGACGTCCCGCCACGCCGTGAGCGATGACGGCCTGGCCTGGCGCTGGACGGGCGCCGAGCTGCGCGGCGGCCGGGGTTGGGACGACCGTGGCGCCCGGGTCACCGCCCGCATCGCCCCGACGCCGCGTCATCCCGAGGCCGTGCTGTACGACGGCCGGGCCTCCGCCGCCGAGAACTGGGAGGAGCGGACGGGAGTAGCGATCCTGGACGGCGCCGCGGCGGACGGCGCCGCTGCGGACGGCGGCGCCGCGGACGGCAGGCCGGCCGTCACACTCGGCCTCCCGGGCGGCCCCGTGGCCGAGTCGCCGCATGCCGGCCGGGCGCTGCGCTACGCCGCCGTGGTGCCGCTGCCGGACGGCGGCCACCGCCTCTACTACGAGGCGGCCCGCTCAGACGGCGCCCACGACCTGCGCACCGAGCTCGTCCCGCCGGCTTGAGCCGCTCGCAGGCGGTGGGTCAGGTGGCAGCGGCCTCGGCGTGGTCGGACCGGGCGGCCCGGCGGGCGCCGAACGCGCCGCGGCCCTCGTCGCCCAGCCAGTCGGCGAACGATCGGCCCGTGACCAGCTGCAGGCGGTAGATGTCGTCGACCAGCGGGCCCAGCACGATGCGGCGCTGGTCCGGTGTCAGGCGGGGCCGGGCGGCGCCGTTGCGGTGCAGCGCCCACAGGAGCGGGCGGCTGGCCCGACGCCAGGCCTCCGGCGGGAAGAGCGCCCCGGCGCTCGCCCCCGCTCGTACCGCCCGGGCGAGCAGGCGGGTGCGGGCGGTGTCGGGGACGAACGGACGCGAGTTCTCGCGCGGTGGCAGGCCGGCCAGGTCCTCGACGCCGAGGAAGCGGGTGATCCGTGACAGAGCGCCGGCGGGGTCGTCGACCAGCTCGCGGTAGCGCAGGACGTGGACCTGCGAGGCGTCGAACCAGGCCAGGAGCCGCTCCAGTTGCTCGCCGTACCGGCCGAGGCCGCGGTAGTGCCAGAACGGGGCGTAGCCGGCGCCGATCCGCTCCTCCTCGGCGTCGCACGCCTCGACGAAGTCGGCGATCGGCTCGAGCCCGTCGGACCACAGGTGCATCCAGTTGGAGTGCGCCCGGTCGACCGGGTCACGCAGGACCGCGATCAGCTTCGCCTCGGGCACCAACCGGTGCAGGCGCTCGGGGGCGCCACGGTCGTACAGGTAGAACGGCGTGCTCTCGCCCTTCAGGGCCCCGGGCGGGGCGGCATCGAACAGCGCCTCGTAGTCCGACCGGCGCCACACCCACTCCTGGGCGCTGTGGGCGTCGCCCGGCCCCCGCCGCGCCGTCGGCGGGCCGCCGTCGCCGAGGAAGAACTTCGGCTCCTTCACCGGCGACAGGTAGAGGCCGGGGTGTTGGGCCAGGGCGGCGTGCAATGCCGTCGTGCCCGCCTTGGGCGCACCGATCACGAAGAAGTCCGGAAGGGCCACGGGACAAAGATGACTGAAACGATCGGCTTCGTACAGAGAGGGTCTGCGGCCGGGCGTCAGGTGCGGCCGTCGAGGCCGGCGACCAGATGGCGGGCGGCGCCGGCCAGGCCGTCGACCGCGGCGGACGGCGGGAGCCCGGCCAGCACGCCCACCGCGTCCTCGGCGGCGGTGCGGGCGGCGGCGGCCGCCTCGGCCACGCCGGGCCCACCGCGGACGATCGCCAGCGCCTCGGCCTGGGCGTTCGGTGTGAGCGGCCCGCCCAGCAGCGCCCCGAGCCGGTCGGCCTCGGGGCCGCCGGCGGCGAGCGTCCGCAGGACCGGCAGGTTGTACACGCCCTCGGCCATGTCGTGGCCGGCGGGCTTGCCCAGCTCATCGTCGGAGGCGACCACGTCCAGCACGTCGTCGACCATCTGGAAGGCCATGCCGTAACCGAGGCCGAAGGCGCCGAGGGCGTCGATGTCGGGGCGGGGCAGCTCGGCGACGATGCCGCCGATGCGGCAGGCCGTGGCGAACAGCGACGCCGTCTTCCCCTCGATGGCGGCCAGGTAATCCGCCTCGGTGCGGTCGAGCTGGTAGGCCTTGCCCAGCTCGCGGAGCTCGCCCTCACAGAGGCGACCGATGGTGGCGGCGAGGAGCCCGGCCACCTCGGTGCCGAGCGAGGCCGCCAGCTCGGACGCCCGGGCCAGGAGGAAGTCGCCCGCGAGGATCGCCCGCAGGTTGCCCCAGCGGGCGTTGACGCTCTCGACGGTCCGCCGGGTCGGCGACTCGTCGATCACGTCGTCGTGGTAGAGCGACCCGATGTGGACCAGCTCGACCGACACGCCGCCCGTTACGGCGTCGTCGAGCACGGCCACCTCACCGTCGGCCCCGCCCTCGACACCGGTGCGGGTGGCCGCCGCCACCACGGCGAACAGGGGCCGCTGGCGCTTGCCGCCCGCCCGGATGAGGTGGGACGCCATCTCGGTCATGGCGGCGTCGCCGGTCTCGACCGCGCCGAGCAGCCGCTTCTCGACCCGGTCGCGGGCCTGCGCCATGCCGGGCGCGTCGAGCAGGGGGTTCCGGGCGGCCATCGGGCCACGTTACGTCGGGCGCCGCGGACGCCGGCCACCGCAGCGCGTTACGGGA
The DNA here is from genome assembly GCA_035265325.1 of Acidimicrobiales bacterium. Lineage (GTDB taxonomy): Bacteria > Actinomycetota > Acidimicrobiia > Acidimicrobiales > VFJN01 > DATCLS01. Next base: position 50,518 of record DATFOS010000154.1, on the reverse strand, counting down.
GCGTGTTACGGGAGATCGACGACCGCGTGGACATCGGACGCTCCGGGTACACTCGCCGCCACGGATCCCCCGACTGGTGGGAGGCAGGTCCCTTGTTCGAACGGTTCACCGACCGGGCTCGCCGCGTGGTGGTGCTCGCTCAAGAGGAAGCTCGGCTCCTCAACCACAATTACATCGGCACCGAGCACATCCTCCTGGGCCTCATCCACGAGGGCGAGGGGGTAGCTGCCAAGGCGCTGGAGTCCCTGGGCATCAGCCTCGAGGCCGTGCGCCAGCAGGTCGAGGAGATCATCGGCCAGGGCGGCTCCTCGCCGTCCGGTCACATCCCCTTCACCCCCCGGGCCAAGAAGGTCCTCGAGCTGTCGCTGCGTGAGGCGCTCCAGCTCGGCCACAACTACATCGGCACCGAGCACATCCTCCTCGGCCTCATCCGTGAGGGCGAGGGCGTGGCCGCTCAGGTGCTCGTCAAGCTCGGCGCCGACCTCTCGCGGGTGCGCCAGCAGGTCATCCAGCTGCTGTCCGGCTACCAGGGCTCGTCGGGCCCCGGCGGCGAGAAGGCCGGTGCCACCACCGGCGGCTCGCCGTCCGAGTCGCAGCCCACGGGCTCGCTCGTGCTCGACCAGTTCGGGCGCAACCTGACGCAGCTCGCCCGCGAGAAGAAGCTCGACCCGGTCATCGGGCGCTCCCGTGAGATGGAGCGCGTGATGCAGGTCCTGTCGCGCCGCACCAAGAACAACCCGGTGCTGGTCGGCGAGCCGGGCGTGGGCAAGACGGCGATCGTCGAGGGCCTGGCCCAGTCGATCGTCGCCCACGACGTCCCCGAGACCCTCGAGGACAAGCAGCTCTACACGCTCGACCTCGGCGCCCTGGTCGCCGGCAGCCGCTACCGCGGTGACTTCGAGGAGCGCCTGAAGAAGGTGCTCAAGGAGATCCGCACCCGCGGCGACATCATCCTGTTCATCGACGAGATCCACACGCTCGTCGGTGCGGGTGCCGCCGAGGGCGCCATCGACGCCGCCTCGATCCTCAAGCCCATGCTGGCCCGGGGCGAGCTGCAGACGATCGGCGCCACCACCCTCGACGAGTACCGCAAGCACCTCGAGAAGGACGCGGCCCTCGAGCGCCGCTTCCAGAAGATCACCGTCGACGAGCCCACCGTGGCCCACACGATCGAGATCCTGAAGGGCCTGCGCGACCGCTACGAGGCGCACCACCGGGTCACGATCACCGACCAGGCACTCGTGGCGTCGGCCAACCTCGCCGACCGCTACATCTCCGACCGGTTCCTCCCCGACAAGGCGATCGACCTGATCGACGAGGCGGGCAGCCGGCTGCGCATCAAGCGCATGAAGACGCCGGCCGACTACAAGGACCTCGAGAACGAGCTCGCCGCCGTCGTCGAGTCCAAGAAGAAGGCCGTCGAGGCGCAGAACTTCGAGGAGGCCGGGCGGCTGCGCGACTCCGAGAAGGAGCTCCTGGCCCGCAAGGAGTCCAAGGAGCGCGAGATCAAGGACTCCGGGGTCGACCTCTTCGACGAGGTCGACGAGGAGGCCATCGCCGAGGTGCTCTCGGTGTGGACGGGCATCCCCGTCTACAAGCTCACCGAGGAGGAGACGCAGAAGCTCCTCCGCATGGAGGACGACCTCCACAAGCGGGTGATCGGCCAGGCCGACGCCATCCGTGCCGTGAGCCAGGCCATCCGGCGTACCCGGGCCGGCCTGAAGGACCCCAAGCGCCCCAGCGGCTCGTTCATCTTCCTCGGCCCCTCCGGCGTCGGGAAGACCGAGCTGGCCAAGACCCTCACCGAGTTCCTCTTCGGTGACGAGGGGTCGATGATCCAGCTCGACATGTCCGAGTACATGGAGAAGCACACGGTCTCCCGGCTGGTCGGCTCGCCCCCGGGCTACGTCGGCTACGAGGAGGGCGGCCAGCTCACCGAGGCCGTGCGGCGCAAGCCGTTCTCGGTGGTGCTGTTCGACGAGATCGAGAAGGCCCACCCCGACGTCTTCAACACGCTGCTGCAGATCCTCGAAGAGGGTCGCCTGACCGACGCCCAGGGCCGTTCGGTCGACTTCCGCAACACCGTGCTGATCATGACGTCCAACCTGGGCACGGCCGACCTCCGCAAGGCCAGCGTGGGCTTCGCCAAGGCCGACGAGGCGCTCTCGTACACCAAGATGCGGGAGAAGGTCGACGATGCGCTCAAGCAGCACTTCCGGCCCGAGTTCCTCAACCGCATCGACGAGACGATCGTCTTCCACGAGCTGACGAAGGACGAGGTCACCGAGATCGTCGATCTCATGATCGCTCGGGTCCAGAAGCAGCTGGAGAGCCAGGGCCTCGGCCTCGAGCTCACGCAGGAAGCCAAGTACTTCCTGGCCGACAAGGGCTACGACCCGCAGCTCGGTGCCCGGCCGCTGCGCCGGGCGATCCAGCGGCTCATCGAGGACCCGGTGTCCGAGCGCCTGCTGGTGAAGGACGTGCGGGCCGGCGAGATCGTCGTGGTCGACGTCGAGACCGACGAGTCCGGCGAGCGGGCCATCGTGTTCCGCACGGTCGAGGGCTTCACGCCCCCGCCGATGGAGCTGGCCGAGACGGGTTCGCCCGACTGAGCTCCGTGACTCGCTGAGTCGTTTCGGTGGCCGCCTCCGGGGCGGCCACCGGCGCGTTCGGGCACCCACTAATGTCCCGGCGCCCACGCCCCGAGGCCGGGTGTCTTCCGCCGATGCTGCACCGATCCCTCTCGCGCCTGCCGGTGCGCCGATGCGCCACGCTCCCGACGATCGCCCTGGCGGCGCTCGTGGTCGCCGGGTGCCAGGTGCATACCTCCGTCGACCTCGCCATGGCGGACGACGGCTCCGGAACGGTCACGGCGGAGGTGTCCCTCGACGAGGAGGCGATGGGGCGGCTGCCCGACCTCGACGACGACGGGGTCTCGGACGCCACCGACCTGGCCACGCTGATCCGGGCCGACGACCTGCGCCAGGCCGGGTGGGAGGTGTCGGCGCCGGTGGCGGCGGACGGCGTCACGATCGTCACGGCGGCCAAGCCCTTCGGCACGCCCGAGGAGGCCGTCGCCGTGCTGAGCGAGGTCACCGGGGCCGAAGGCGCCCTGCGCGACCTGCGGATCGGCCGTTCCACCGGCTTCGGGACCACGTCCTACGACTTCGCCGGGACGCTCGACCTGTCCGGTGGGCTCGAGGCGTTCGGCGACGCCGGCCTGGCCGGGCTCCTCGACGGCGAGCCGCTCGGCGAGGACGCGGCCACGATCGAGCAGCGCCTCGGTGCCCCGCTGGCCGACGCCTTCACGTTCGACCTGTCGGTGACCCTGCCGGGCAGCCTCGACGCCGGCACGGGCGAGGACCGGGCCGGACACGCCATCTGGTCCCCGCGCCTGGGCGATCCGGCCGTCGACCTGTCGGCGTCGAGCACCGAGCGCCGGACGCCCGTGTTCGTCCTCGCCGGCGTGGCGGTAGTGAGCGCGGTGGCGGTGGTCGTGATGCTCGTGGTCCGGCTCGTCCGCCGCTGACCCACCCGGGGGCCGGATGGGTCCCCTTGGCTGTCACACCCCGCGGCCATGATCGTGCGGTGCCCCGAGCGAAGACCGTCTACCGCTGTGCCGAGTGCGGCGCCACCGCCCCGCAGTGGACGGGGTGGTGCCCGGCCTGCGAGGCCAGCGGCACCCTGAGCGAGGAGCCGGCCGATCGCCCGGGCAGCCGGTTCGCGAGCGGCGGCGGGGCGTCTGGCGCCCTGGGGGCGCCCTCGACGCCGGTCCCGCTGGTCGAGGCGGTCGGCGACGGCGGCGGCGACCCCGTGCCCACCGGGTTCGGCGAGCTCGACCGGGTGCTCGGCGGCGGTCTCGTCCCCGGCTCCGTGACGCTCGTGGGCGGCGAGCCCGGCATCGGCAAGTCCACGCTGCTGCTCCAGGCGCTGGCATCGATGGCCGCCGGGGGCGGCGCCTGCCTCTACGTCTCCGCCGAGGAGTCGGCCCGCCAGGTCGCGCTGCGCGGCGAGCGCCTCGGCGTGACCGCGCCGAACCTGTGGCTGGTCGCCGAGACCGTCCTGCCCCACGTGCTCGACCACGTGGGCACCGTGGCCCCCGAGGTGCTGATCGTCGACTCGGTGCAGACGATCCACGACCCCGACCTGTCCTCGGCCCCGGGCTCGGTGGCTCAGGTGCGGGGCTGCGCCCACCGGCTCGTGGTCGAGGCGAAGCGGCGCAGCATGACGACGATCCTGGTGGGCCACGTCACGAAGGACGGGGCGCTGGCCGGCCCGCGAGTGCTCGAGCACCTGGTCGACACCGTGCTCTCGTTCGAGGGCGAGCGCCACCACGCCCTCCGGCTCATGCGGCCGGTGAAGCACCGCTTCGGCGGCACCCACGAGCTGGGGCTGTTCGAGATGGGCGAGGCGGGCCTCGCCGGCGTGCCCGACCCGAGCGCGCTGTTCCTGGCCGATCGGCAGCCCGGGGTGGCCGGCTCGATCGTGGCCCCGGTGCTCGACGGCCAGCGGCCGCTGCTGGTCGAGGTCCAGGCGCTGGTGGTGCCCTCGCAGGCCCCGATGCCCCGGCGCACCGCCCAGGGCGTCGACAGCGGCCGCTTGGCCCAGGCCCTCGCCGTGCTCGAGCGCCACGCCGGCATCGTGCTCGGGCGCAGCGAGGTCCACGTGGCGGTGGCCGGCGGCGTGCGCGTGCCCGAGCCTGGCGTCGACCTGGCCGTGGCGATGGCGGTGGCGTCTGCAGCCACCGACCGACCCGTGCCCGCCGGGCTGGTGGCGTGCGGTGAGGTGGGTCTCGGCGGCGAACTGCGCCAGGTCGGCCGCACCGAGCGCCGTCTGGCCGAGGCCGCCCGTCTCGGCTTCGACGCCGCCGTCGTGCCGCATTCGGCCCCCGAGCCGCCCGACGGCTTGGCGGTGGCCCGGGCCACCACGTTGCGCCTGGCGCTGGTGGCGGCGGGCATCCTCGGCGGCGGTGGCCCCGCCGCTCGCTCCGCCCGCCGCGACCGCCAGGCCGCGACGCACCCGGCCGGCGCGGCCGCCGGCTCCGCCCCGTCCGGCACCGGCCGGGTGGCGGGTGGGGGCTCGTCCGGCAACGACGGGGGCGGGGCGCCGCCGTCCCGTCCGGTCCGGGACCCCGACTTCGGGTTCGACGGCATCGAGGGCGCCACCGGCCGGGCGCTGCGGGCCGTCAGGCCCGGCGAGCGGGCATCGCACGCTCCGTAGCGGTCCGATCGGCGGCTGCAGCTACGGGCAACGCGCAACCCCCGTGGCAGTAGGCTCGTAACGTGGCAGCGCGGCCAAGCACCGAGCTCATGAGCGCGCTGGCCGCGGTCGCCCCGGGCACGCTCCTGCGTGAGGGCATCGATCGCATCCTGCAGGCCAACATGGGTGCGCTGATCGTCGTGGGCGACGGTCCCGAGGTCCTCAACATCTGCTCGGGCGGCTTCCTGCTCGACGCCGCCTTCAGCCCCCAACGGCTGAGCGAGCTGGCGAAGATGGACGGGGCGATCATCCTCGCGAGCGACGCCAGCCGCATCGCCCGGGCCAACGTCCACCTGGTGCCCAACCCCAACGTCCCCACGTCCGAAACGGGTACCCGGCACCGCACCGCCGAGCGCGTGGCCCGCTCGATCGACGTCCCGGTCATCTCGGTCTCCGAGGACATGTCGGTCATCGCCGTCTACGTCGGCGACGAGAAGCACCCGCTCGACCCGATCCCGCGGCTGCTGGTGCGGGCCAACCAGGCCCTCCAGACGCTGGAGCGCTATCGGAACCGGCTCGACACGGTGTCGGCCTCGCTGTCCGCCCTCGAGGTGGAAGACCTGGTCACGACCCGCGACGTCGTCAGCGTCCTGCAGCGGACCGAGATGGTCCGACGCATCGCCGACGAGATCTCCAGCGACATCGTCGAGCTGGGCGTCGACGGCCGGCTGGTCAAGCTCCAGCTGGAGGAGCTGATGGGCGGCGTCGAGGACGATCGCCGCCTCGTCATCCTCGACTACTTCCACCCCGAGTCGGGCTGGCACCTCGAGCAGGCCATGGCCGCCCTGTCCGACATGAACACCGAGGAGCTCCTCGACCTCAAGGCGGTCGGCGCAACGCTCCACCTGCCGGGCAACACGGTCGACCTCGAGGCGAGCATGCAGCCCCGCGGCCATCGGCTGCTGGCCCGCATCCCCCGCCTGCCCGACGCGGTCGTCGAGCGGATCGTCGCCCGCTTCGGCACCCTGCAGAAGATCATGCGGGCCACGGTCGACGACCTCGACGAGGTCACCGGCGTGGGCAGCTCCCGGGCCCGGGCCATCAAGGAGGGCTTGTCCCGCCTGGCCGAGACCAGCATCCTCGATCGCTATACGTGATCCCCACGCGTCTGCTCGTCGTCGGGCCGGATGCTCGGGCGGTCGGCCGGCGGCGTCGGTAAGGTCGCCGGCCATGCGCATCACGCTGCCGTCCGGCACGCCCGCCGAGCTCGCCACGCCGTCGAGCGGGGCCGAGCCGTCCCGGGGCCTCGTGATCGTCCCGGACATCGGCAGCCTGCGGCCCCTGTTCGACGAGATGGCCCAGCGGATGGCCGACGAGAACGGCTGGGCCGTCTGCTGCTTCGACCTGTGGGCCGGTCAGCCCGACGTCAGCACCCTGGCCGACCGCCTGGCGAAGGCCGGCCTGCTCGAGGACGACCGCATCCTCGGCGACGCCGTGGCCGCCGCCGACGCCACCGGCTGCGCCGAGGTGGCGGTCATGGGCTTCTGCATGGGCGGCATGTACACGCTGAAGGCCGCCGGAACGGGCCGCTTCGTGCGGGCGGTGTCCTTCTACGGCATGGCCCGCATCCGGCCGGATTGGCAGAGCCCCACCCAAGGCGCGCCGCTCGACGCCCTGGCCGCCCCGGGGGCGTGTCCGGCGCTCGAGCTCGTCGGGACGGCCGACGCCTGGGTCCCGTCGGAGGACATCGAGGCCCTACGCGCTGCCGGCGTCGAGGTCGTCACGTACGAGGGTGCCGACCACGGCTTCGTCCACGACCCCTCGCGTTCCCAGCACCGCCCTGACGACGCCGCCGACGCCTGGCGCCGGGCGATCGCCCACCTCTCCGCCTGACCCCGCACCGCGGGGCCTCGGTCAGCGGGAGCGGCGCTCCAGCTGCTCGCGGTCGGTGATGCGGTAGCGGCGGTCGGACTGGGCGATCCAGCCCAGCCGGACGAAACTGGCGATCGCCTTGTTGACCCGCTCGCGAGAGGCGCCGACCATCGCCGCCAGCTCCTCCTGCGTGACCGGGAGGCTGAACTCGTCCTCCCCGCCGGCCATCTCGACGAGCCGCTTCGCCGTGCGGCCGGTCACGTCGAGGAACACGGTGTCGGCCAGGGCGACGTCCATCGTCCGCAGCCGACTGGCCAGCAGCCCGACGACACCCCACAGCAGCTCGGGCCGCTGCTCGTAGATCTCGCGCACCGGCCCGTAGCCGATGACCAGGACCCGGGACACCTCCAGCGCCCGGGCCTCCGCCGAGCGGCCCTGGCGGTCGAAGAGCGGCATCTCGCCGAACAGGTCGCCACCCTCCATGAGAGCGACCACCGATTCGCGGCCGTCGATCGAGCGCTTGGCGATGGCGATGCGCCCGTCGATGACGACGTAGAGGCAGTCGGACTCGTCGTCCTCGCGGAACAGGACGTCGCCCCGCCGGAGGTCCTGGACCCCACTGGCAGCCGCCAGCTTTTCGACCTCGTCGGGCGTGAGGTCGGCGAAGAGCGGAACGCTGGCGAGTAACTCGAAGGGGGTCATCACCGGGAACGATAATGAGGCATCGCACCAACTGCCCGACGGGCCGTTCGCCGGCCACGGCGGCCGGCCTCCGTGTGTGGTCGACCACAGTATGCGTCCGCTGTCGACTCGAGGGGGGTGATGGCGGCCCCGCGTCGGCGCCGTCGGCGCCCCGAGGCCTCCCGCAGCCGGTCCGACTAGCGTTTCCGGCCTCATGGGACCGGTCTGGGTGATCGTCGTGGCGGCGGGCAGTGCGAGCCGGTTCGGCCGGCCCAAGCAGTACGAGCCGCTCGGCTCCCGCCGCGTCCTGGACTGGTCGCTCGACGACGCCCGGACGGTGGCCGACGGCGTGGTGCTGGTCGTCGCCCCGGAGTACGTCGATACCCCCGAGCCCGCCGCCGACGTCGTGGTGGCCGGGGCGGCGACGCGGTCGGGCTCCGTACGTGCCGGGCTGGCGGCTGTCCCGGCCGACGCCGGGATCGTGCTGGTCCACGACGGTGCCCGTCCGCTCGCCGGCCCGGACCTGTTCGTCCGGGTGGCCGCCGCCGTCACGGAAGGTGTCGATGCCGTGGTCCCCACCGTTGCCGTGACCGACACCCTGCGGTGGCGCGACGGCGGGCCGGTCCACCGGGACGAGCTGCTGGCGGTCCAGACGCCGCAGGGATTCCGGGCCGCGGCCCTGCGGGACGCCCACGCCGCCGGCGGCGAGGCCACCGACGACGTGTCGTTGGTCGAGGCCGCAGGTGGCAAGGTGGTCGTCGTGGAGGGATCGCCGGCCAACCTCAAGATCACCCACCCCGACGACCTGGTCGTGGCGGGTGCGCTGCTCGCCGCCCGCACGGACGGCGTCGCGTGAGCATCCCGGCCGACACGCCTGCCACGCCGCCGTTCCCGGCTGTCCGCGTGGGTCAGGGGTTCGACGTCCACCCCTTCTCCGACGACCCCGCCCGGCCACTCGTGCTCGGCGGCGTGACGTTCGAGGACGCCCCGGGCCTCGCCGGGCACAGCGACGCCGACGTCGTCGCCCACGCCGTGACCGACGCCCTCCTCGGCGCCTGCGGGCTCGGGGACATCGGCCAGCACTTCCCCGACACCGACCCGACCTGGGCAGGGGCGGACTCGCTCGACCTGCTCGCCCGGGCGGTCGCCGACGTGCGCGCCGCCGGCTGGGCGCCGCAGAACGTCGACTGCACGGTCATCGCCGAGCGGCCCAAGCTCGCCGCCCGGCGCGACGAGATGGCCAAGCGCCTCGGCGACGCCGTGGGCGCCCCGGTCACCGTCAAGGGGAAGCGCGCCGAGGGCCTCGGCGCCCTGGGCCGCCGGGAGGGCATCGCCTGCCTCGCCGTCGCCCTCCTCCTCGCCGTCCCCAGCCCGCCCCCCACCCCCCAGGACCCGTCGTGAGCCCCTGCCTCCTTTCTTCGACCCGCGGCCCCGCCCGGTACCCCGGTCGTCCGCTCGTCGGTGGTCCGGCGGGGGTTCCGTCCGGACGCCGCGGGGGTGCCCCAGGGCGCGAGGGGGCGCGGGTGCTCGGCCGGGGTGCTTCTGTGCCCGGGACGTCGGTCGGGGGTGGGGCGTGAGCCCCGCGCGGCGGCCGACCAATGGCGGGCGTGGCGGCGCCGGCGGGCGCGGTGGCGCGTCCGGTGGACGTGGCGCGCCAGCGGGGCGTGGTGGCGCGTCCGGCGGGCGCGGTACGCCGGCCGGGCGTGGCGGTGCGGGTGGGCGTGGGGCCCCCGGCGGGCGTGGGGCCTCCGGCGGGCGCGGGGCCCCCGGCGGGCGGGGGGCGCCTGCGGGGCGTGGGGCGTCCGGGCAGGGCGGCCAGGGCGGGCGTGGGGCGCCGGGTGGGCGCGGTGGGGGCGGGTTTCCCTCGGTGCCCGGGACTCGGGCGCAGCGGGCGGCACCGGGGCGGGGGAGCGTCCCCGCCGGCCCCCGCGGGCGGCGGAGCTCGGGTGATCGTGGCCTGGGCGGCGAGCAGGTCGAGGGGCGCCAGAGCGTCCGCGAGTTGCTGATCGCCGGGTCCCGTCGCGTGCAGGAGGTGTGGGTCGTCACCGAGCGCGACGACTCGCCGATCCTCGAGGACATCCGCGAGCTGGCGTCCGCCAACAAGGTCCCGGTGCGCGAGGTCGGCCGGGGGCGGTTCGACGCCCAGGCCCGCTGCGAGGCGCCCCAGGGCGTGCTCGCCATGGCCGCCCCGCTGCCGGAGGCGGACATCGACGACCTGGTCGCCGGCCGGGCGCCGGGCCGCCGCGGCACCCCGTTCCTCGTAGCGCTCGACGGCGTGACCGACCCGGGCAACCTCGGCGCGATCCTGCGCTCGGCCGAGTGCGCCGGCGTGACGGGCGCGGTCCTGCCCAAGCACCGGGCGGTCCACGTGACGCCGGCGGCCACGAAGGCGGCGGCCGGGGCCATCGAGTACCTGCCCATGGCCCTGGCCGGCGGCCTGCCGGCGGCCATCGCCCGGATGCGCGATGCCGGGCTCCACGTCGTCGGGCTCGACGGCGCCGCCGACGTGTCGCTGGCCGAGATGGCCGGTGGGGACGGGCCGGTGTGCCTCGTGCTGGGCGCCGAGGGGCGGGGCCTGTCCCGCCTGGTGCGGGAGCGCTGCGACGAGGTCGTCTCGATCCCGATGCGGGGGCGGCTGTCGTCGCTCAACGTGTCGGCGGCGGCCGCCCTCGCGTGCTTCGAGATCGCCCGCCGCCGGTGAGCGCGGCGGTCGATGACCGCGAGCCCGAGGCGGGACTCGAACCCGCGACCAGACGCTTACAAGGCGCCTGCTCTGCCAGCTGAGCTACTCGGGCGGGGAACGCGACCCTACCCCCGCGCGGGCCGCACACCAGCGTCGGTTCCCCGGCGGGCGGCCCGGGCCGGGCCCGGGGTGCTTGCATCGGCCGGGCGCGGCGGCCAGCCTGTCCCGAATGGCGAGGAGGCCTCGTGGAACGCATGGACGTTGAGCGCCCGCGGCGGACGAGCCCGGCGCGGGGCGTGGCGCTGATCGCCACGGCGGCGATCATCGGCCTGTTCATCCTGCGCAACGGCTTCGAGTCCCCGACGGCCGGCAGCGACTCGACCCCGGCCGCCGACCGCGAGACCACGACCACCACGGTGGCCGCCGGCGAGACGCCCGCCACCGGCGACGACGGCACCGCCACGACCGAGGCCCCGGCCGTCCGGCCGCCGGCGGAGGTCGCTGTGATCGTGGCCAACACGACGACCGTCGCCGGTGCCGCCGCCTCCATGAGCGAGGCGATCGGCGCAGGCGGGTACGTGATGTCGCCGCCGACCGACGCGGACCCCGAGCTCGAGACGACGCAAGTGCTGTTCGCCCCCGACTTCGAGGCCGAGGCCCAGGCCCTCGCGGAGTCGATCGGGGCCACGGCCGAGGCGGCGGTCCCGCTGCCCGACCCGCCGCCGATCGACCCCGCCGGGGCTCAAGTCGTCGTGCTGCTGGGCCGCGACTTGGCGGGGGGCTGACTCCGTCAGGCACGCTTGTCGTCAACGAGCCCACGCCTGCGTGGGTGTGACCCGCTGGGGGTACGTTGACGACTGTGAGTCCCCTCGAGGCTCCGTTGGGGCCGTTCGTGGAGCGGCCCGACCGTTCCGCCCTCCTTTTCGACTTCGACGGCACGCTGTCGCCGATCGTCGACGACCCGGTCCAGGCGCGCATGGTCGCGGGGGCTTTCGAGGCCCTCGGGGAGCTGGCCACGACCTTCCAGGTCGTGGGACTGCTGTCGGGCCGGCCGGTGTCGTTCCTGGCGCCGTTGGTCCCGCCGGGCGTGATGATCTCGGGCCTGTACGGGTTGGAGGTGGTGCGCGACGGCGTCCGCGACGACCATCCCAACTCCGGGGCCTGGCGCGAGGTCGTGGCCGACGTGGCCGGCTGCTCCCGGCACCTCGGCCCCGAGGGCATGGTCGTCGAGACCAAGGGCCTGTCGCTCACGCTGCACTACCGCACCCGGCCCGAGCTGGCCCACGCGGTGCAGGACTGGGCGCTGCAGCAGGCCAACCGCTCCGGCCTCGTGTACCGCAACGCCCGCATGTCGGTCGAGCTCCACCCGCCCATCGACGCCGACAAGGGCACCGCGGTCGAGGCGATCGCGACCGAGTCCGACGCCGTCTGCTTCATCGGCGACGACCGCGGAGACCTGCCCGCCTACGACGCCCTCGACCGCCTGGCCCGTCGGGGCGTGCACACCCTCAAGGTGGCGGTGGTGAGCGACGAGGGGCCCGACGAGCTGGTCCGGCGCGCCGACCTGGTGCTGCCCGGGCCGGCGGCGGTGGTCGAGTTCCTGCAGTCGCTGCTCGACCGGGTCCGACCGGCGTCGGCCTCCACCCCGGAGGCCTAGGGCCCGCCCCCGGCCGGCGGCTACGGCCCCGCCGCGGCGAGCTGGTCCGCCAGCCAGTCGGCGGGGCGGCGGGCGGTGGCCAGCTCGCGCAGGAGGGCCGCGCGCCGGGCCCGTTCGTCGGGCGGGGCGCCCAGCGCGCGGTGCAGGGCGTCGGCCGTACCCACGATGTCGTAGGGGCGGACCTCGAACGCCGCGTCCTCGAGCTCGGACCACACCCCGGCCTCGGGGGACAGGCACAGCAGCCCGTCGCGCTCGTTGACGATCGCCCCCTCCTTGGCCACGAGGTTGAGCCCGTCGCGGATCGGGTTCACCAGCAGCACGTCGGCCCGGCGCAGCACGGTGACCGACCAGGGGTAGTCGTCGCGGGTGTCGTAGACGATCGGCGTCCAGTCGCCGTCGCCCCAGCGCTCGTTGATGCGGTCGACGACCTCCTGCACCTCCTCCTGATAGCGGAGGTAGGAGGCCACGCCGGTGCGCGAGGCGTAGCCCGAGGCCAGGAACACGACCCGTCCCCGCCACTCGGGGTAGCGCTCGAGCAGGTCGTGGAAGGCGAGGAAGCCGCGCAGGAGGTTCTTGGACAGCTCGATCCGGTCGACGCGCGCCACGACGAGCCGGTCCCCGACGAGCCGCTCGACCTCCTCCATCGCCGCGGCGGACGCCTCGCCCCGGGCGGTGGCCAGGACGTCGTCGGGGTCGGCCGGCAGCGGCGACACGAACGTGGCCGGCTCCAGCGCGAGGAGCTCGCGGCAGCAGGCCCGGAAGTCGGCGGCCCAGCGCTCGGTGTGGAAGCCGCAGGCCGTGTGGGCGGCGAGGCCCGACAGCAGTTCCTCGGCGACGTAGCGGGGCAGGACGCGCAGCCAGGTCGGCGTGGCGAATGGCGTGTGGGCGAAGTGGACCGCCGACAGGTCCGGCCGGCCGCGCTCGACCAGGTCGCGGCCGAGGAGCGACAGGTGGTAGTCCTGCACGAGCACGGCGGCGCCCTTGGGGGCGGACTCGGCGATGGCATCGGCGAAGGCGGCGTTCACCTGCCGGTAGGCCGCCCAGGCGTCGCGGAACTCCCGGCCGAACGACGGCTCGCGGGGCAGGTCGTAGAGGCCGTGGTGGACGAACCACAGCGCTTGGTTGCTGACCACGTCGTAGGCGAGCCGGTAGGTCTCGGCGTCGATGTCGAGCAGTCGGACCCGGTAGTCCTCGGCGTCGACCACGCCCAGCGCGGCGGCCTCGCGGTCGCCGTCGGTCATGGCGGCGGCGACCCAGGTCGCCTCCGTCCCGGCCACGAGCGGGCCGAGGCCGGACACCAGGCCGCCCGCCCCCCGCTTGGCGACGAGGCCGCCGGCTCCGGCGTCCTCGCCACCCGCCCGGCGGAAGCTCAGGGGGCCACGGTTCGACGCGATCACGACGGGTCGCTCCACGGGGCGGAACCTACCGCCCTGGGCACGGTGGCGGCCCATACGACCGACGGTGGCCGTCAGTGTCACACCCGTCGGCCACACTGGCGCCGATGCGCGTCGTCGCTGCGCCCGACAAGCTCCGGGGGACCGCCACCGCCGCCGAGGCGGCTGCCGCCGTGGCGCGGGCGGCCGGGGCGGCCGGCTGGGTGTGCGACGAGGTGCCCGTCGCCGACGGCGGCGAGGGCACGCTCGACGTCCTGGGCGGGCCCAACCGCGTCACGACGGTCACGGGCCCGCTGGGCGACCCGGTCGAGGCCGCCTGGCGGCTCGACGGGCGCCGGGCGGTCGTCGAGATGGCCCGGGCCTCGGGGCTGCTGCTGGCCGGCGGGCCCGACGGCAACGACCCGATCGGCGCCTCGACTGCGGGCACCGGCGAGCTGATCGCCGCCGCCGTCGAGGGCGGTGCCCGCCGGGTCCTCGTGGGCCTCGGCGGCTCCGCCACCACCGACGGTGGGCTCGGCGCCCTGCGCACGCTCTACCCGCTGCACCGCTACGCGGGGGTCGAGCTGGTGTGCCTGTGCGACGTGCGTATCGGCTTCGTGGAGGCCGCCGAGCTGTTCGCCCCGCAGAAGGGGGCGAGCGCGGCCCAGGTCGAGCTGCTGCGCCGCCGGCTCGAGCGCTTGGCCGACGTCTACCTGGCCGAGCACGGCGTCGAGGTACGGGCGCTGCCCGGCGCCGGGGCGGCCGGCGGCCTGGCGGGCGGGCTGGCCTGCGCCGGCGCCCGGCTGGCGGCGGGCTTCGACGTGATCGCGGACGAGTTCGACCTGCCCGACCTGATCGACGGCGCGGACCTGGTCGTGACCGCCGAGGGCTTCCTCGACGAGCAGTCCTTCGAGGGCAAGGTCGTGGGCGGGGTGGCCGAGCTGGCGGCCACCTGCGGGGTGCCCTGCGTGGCGATCGTGGGGGAGGTGGTCGAGGGGCTCGACCTCGACGCCGTGGTCCCCGGCCCCGGGTTCGAGGTGGTGTCGCTGGTCGAGCGCTTCGGCGACGAGCGGGCCCGGGCCCACACCGTGGCCTGCATCGAGGAGGTGGCCGCCGGGTTGCTGGGGGCCCACCCGGCCGGCGCCAGGCGGAATGCCGGGCCGGAAGAGGCCGTTGGTTAGCCTCTGAGCCGTGCCGCCTTCGCTCAGGAGCAAGCGCCGATGACCGTCTCCGTCCGCATCCCGACCACGCTGCGCACCATGGCCGGGGGGAACTCCGAGGTGAAGGTCGAGGGCACGACGCTGCGTGAGGTCTTCGCCGGCCTCGACGCCGCCCACCCGGGCTTCACCGCTCGCCTGCTCGACGACGACGGCAACCTCCGCCGCTTCGTCAACGTGTTCGTCGCCGACGACGACGTCCGCTTCCTCCAGGGGCTCGACACGCCGGTCCCCGAGCGCGAGACCGTCTCGATCATCCCCGCCGTCGCCGGCGGTCAGTGACACCGGCCCGCCGTTAGCACTCGCCTGTTGCGAGTGCTCAGGGGGCGTGGTTGACTTAGCAGTCGCCAAGTTCGAGTGCTAACCGTGCCCAACGGAGGGATCTAGACGGATGCCCAAGACCATCGCCTTCGACCAGGAGGCGCGCCGCAGCCTCGAGGCCGGCATGAACAAGCTGGCCGATGCGGTCCGGGTCACCCTCGGGCCGAAGGGTCGCAACGTCGTCCTCGACAAGAAGTGGGGCGCCCCGACGATCACCAACGACGGTGTCTCCATCGCCAAGGAGATCGAGCTGGAGGACCCGTTCGAGAAGATCGGGGCCGAGCTGGTCAAGGAGGTCGCCAAGAAGACCGACGACGTCGCTGGTGACGGCACCACCACCGCCACCGTGCTGGCCTGGTCGCTCGTACGCGAGGGCCTGCGCAACGTCGCCGCCGGCGCCAACCCGATGTCTCTGAAGAAGGGCATCGAGGCCGCCGTGGCCACGGCCGTCGACGCCATCCGCGACCTGGCCGTCGAGGTCGACCAGAAGGGCCAGATCGCCCAGGTCGCCGGCATCTCGGCCGCCGACGCCGAGATCGGCGAGACGATCGCCGAGGCGATCGACAAGGTCGGCAAGGACGGCGTCATCACCGTCGAGGAGTCGCAGACCTTCGGCATCGAGATGGACCTCGTCGAGGGCATGCGCTTCGACAAGGGCTACATCTCGCCCTACTTCGTGTCCGACCCCGACCGCATGGAGGCCGTCCTCGACGACGCCTACGTGCTGCTGGTCAGCTCGAAGATCTCCACCGTCCGCGACCTCGTGGGCGTGCTCGAGAAGGTCATGCAGGCCGGCCGCCCGCTCCTCATCATCGCCGAGGACATCGAGGGCGAGGCCCTGGCCACGCTCGTCGTCAACAAGATCCGCGGCACGTTCAAGTCGGTCGCCGTCAAGGCCCCCGGCTTCGGCGAGCGCCGCAAGGCCATGCTCGGCGACATCGCCACGCTCACCGGCGGCCAGGTCATCAGCGAGGACGTCGGCCTCAAGCTCGAGAACGCGACGCTCGACCTGTTGGGCCGCGCCAAGAAGATCATCGTCACCAAGGACGAGACGACGATCGTCGAGGGTGGCGGCGACGAGGCCGACGTGGCCGGCCGCGTGAAGCAGATCAAGAACGAGATCGAGAACACCGACTCCGACTACGACCGCGAGAAGCTGCAGGAGCGGCTCGCCAAGCTGTCGGGCGGCGTGGCCGTCCTCAAGGTGGGCGCCGCCACCGAGGTCGAGCTCAAGGAGAAGAAGCACCGCATCGAGGACGCGGTGTCGACCACCAAGGCCGCCATCGAGGAGGGCGTGGTCGCCGGGGGCGGCGTCACCCTGCTCCGGGCCCAGCGCAAGGTGCTCGACCTCGTCCCGACGCTGCCCGCCGACGAGGCCACCGGTGCCCGCATCGTGGCCAAGGCGCTCGAGGAGCCGCTGAAGCAGATCGCCACCAACGCCGGCCTCGAGGGCGGCGTGGTGATCGAGCGGGTCCGCAGCCTCGAGGGCACGGGCGAGGGCCTCAACGCCGCCACCGGCGACTACGAGGACCTGACCAAGGCCGGCATCATCGACGCCGCCAAGGTCACCCGCTCGGCGTTGCAGAACGCAGCGTCGATCGCGGCCCTGTTCCTCACCACCGAGGCCGTCATCGCCGACAAGCCCGAGGACGCCACCGCCGGCGCGGGCGCCGGCATGGAGGACTTCTGACCCTCCGGCCGGGCCGGTGATCACCACCGGCCGGTGAGTACGAGCCGAACGTCGCGGTGCCGCCCCTGGTGGGCGGCACCGTCGCGTCAGGTGCCGGGCTACCTTTTCTGCGATGGAAGGCACCCGGGTCCTGCTGGTGCGCCACGGCGAGTCCCGGGCGCAGGAGCTGGGCATCGTCGGCGGCCACAGGGGGTGCCAGGGGTTGTCCGCCAGGGGGCGCCGCCAGGTCGAGGCGCTGCGCGACCGCTGGGCCGCCTCCGACGAGCTCGACGCTGCGCCGCCCGTCCTCTACACCTCGATCATGCCCCGGGCGATCGAGACGGCCACGATCCTTGCGCCGGCCCTCGGGGTGGCGGTCCCGTCGATCGTGCAGGACTGCGACCTGTGCGAGCACCACCCGGGCGAGGGCGACGGCCTGAGCCGGGACGAGTACGACGAGCGCTACCCCGTCCCCGACACCGGCTGGGACCCGCACCTCCGGCGTGACCCGGGCGGCGAGACCTGGCACGAGATGGCCGAGCGGGTGGCCGGCGTGTTCGACCGGCTCGTGGCCGCCCACCCCGGGGGGACGATCGTGGTGGCGTGCCACGGTGGGGTGATCGTCCAGCTCATGATCAAGCTGCTGGGGCTCGACCCCGGCCGCACCGGCGAGC
The DNA here is from genome assembly GCA_035265325.1 of Acidimicrobiales bacterium. GTDB lineage: Bacteria > Actinomycetota > Acidimicrobiia > Acidimicrobiales > VFJN01 > DATCLS01. The sequence goes on along the minus strand of DATFOS010000154.1, from coordinate 33,172 downwards.
GGGCCTGGCTCGACTGCCGCAACGCCTCGGTCACCGAGTTCCGGCGGGTGTCCAAGCGCTACGCCCCCGAGGTCGTGGGGTGGGAGCTGGTCCGCTACAACGACCACGCCCACCTGGCCCACATCGGCTGAACGTCAGCGCTCCCGGTGGCGCGACGCCGGGATGAACGTGGGGTCCACGTCGTCCGACGGCTCCAGCGGCCGCATGGCCAGGTCGATGGCGCTCCACAGCGTCTTGCTGAACGGGAAGAACAGGAGCGGCACCAGGATCCCGACGGCCGTCACGATCGCCATCAGCGGCACCAGGGGCGTGTCCGGGTAGGTGATCACGAAGCCGGCGACGACGGCGACGAACAGGGCGCCGAAGCTGACGATCGTGTTCATGCCGAGCGCTCCCATCCAGTGGCCCTCGACCCGCTCGAGCGGGAAGGCACACCGGGGGCACCGGTCCTTCATCGTGAACCAGCCCGTGAACAGGTGCCCGGACCCGCACAGCGGGCACCGTTTCGTGATGCCCCGGGCCAGCAGGACCGGCAGCGTGAGCGGGCGGGGGGCCGGTGACGCGACCACGTCGCCCAGCATGCCCGCCGCGGATAGTGTGCGCCCGGGTCCGGGGGGACACAGGGGAGGGTGAGCCGTGGTCGGTCCGTGGGGGGCGCGTCGACGCTCCGTCGTGTCGTTCCTGGTGGTGGCCGGGGTCATGGCGGGGTCGGTGGCCTGTGCGCCGCCGCCGCCCGACATCGTCCTCGACCTGCCCCACGACCCGGTCGCCTGCGACCCGCTTGGCGGCGAGCACTGCCTGCTGCCGTTCCCCAACGACCACTTCACGGTCCCGGACGACGGGACCGGCACCGGCCTGCGGGTGAACTTCGCCCGCGAGTCGATGCCGACGATGGTGGACGGCGGCCACGCCGATCCCGCCGAGTGGAACCGCAACGACGGGTTCTCGCCCGGCTCCGCCCTCGCCGTGCTGCTGCCGGGCGTGGACCTGGCCGCCAGCGGGGCCGCCCCCATCACCGACATGGAGCGCTACCGCGACCGGGACGCCCCCTTCGTGGTCGTCGACACGCGGACCGGCCGGCGCCACCCGATCTGGGTCGAGACCGACAGCCGGGCGCCCGAGGGGCAGGTCCCGCTCACGTTCGTGCGGCCGACCGAGAACTTCGCCGAGGGCCGCCGCTACGTCGTCGCGGTCCGCAACGTGGTCGACGCGGCCGGAACGCCGCTGCCGCCGAGCGACGTGTTCCGGGCGTACCGCGACGACCTGTCGACGAACAACGCCGCCGTCGAGGCCCGCCGGTCCCGGATGGAGGGCATCTTCTCCACGCTCGACCACGCCGGTATCGCCCGCGAGGACCTGGTCATGGCCTGGGACTTCACGGTGGCCAGCCGGCGGAACCTGTCCGAGCGGCTGCTGGCCATGCGCGACGACGCCTTCGCCCGCCTCGGCGACGCCGCCCCCGCGTTCACGGTGGACTCGGTGGTGCCGAGCGGCCGCGCCAACCTGGCCCGTGAGGTCACGGGCACGTTCCAGGTCCCCAACTACCTGACCGGCACGGGCGGCCCGGGCGCCGTCCTCAACAACGGCAACGGGCCGGGGGCGTCGCCGGTCCCGGCCCACAACGGGTCGCTCACGGCCCGGTTCGTCTGCACGATCCCGTCCTCGGCGCTGAACGCCGACGGGACCGCCAACCCGTCCGGCACCGCCCTGTACGGACACGGCCTGCTCGGGTCGGCCAACGAGGTGTACGGCTCGGGGTCGCGCTACGCCTCGGCCACGAACACCACGTTCTGCGCCACCTGGGCGATCGGCATGTCGCAGGACGACATCGGCCCCGTGCTCGACGCGCTGAACGACATGACCGCCTTCCGGTCGATCGCCGACCGCCTCCAGCAGGGGGCGCTGAACTTCCTGTACCTCGGCCGGTTGCTCAAGCACCCGCTCGGGTTCGCCTCCGACCCGGCATTCCAGGCCGCCGACGGCCATCCGGTCATCGACACCACCCGGCTGTCGTACGTGGGCGTGAGCCAGGGCGGCATCCTCGGCGGGGCGATCAGTGCCGTCGCCCAGGACTGGGAGCGCTCGTTCCTCGGCGTCGGCGGCATCAACTACTCGACCCTGCTCGACCGCAGCGTGGACTTCGACGTCTTCGCCACCGTGTTCGACCCCCGCTACCCGGACTGGGTCGACCGGCAGCAGGCGATCCTGCTGATCCAGATGCTGTGGGACCGGGGCGAAGGCAACGGCTACGCCCAGCACCTGGTGCGCCGGCCGTACCGGGACACGCCGGCCAAGCGGGTGATGCTCTACGAGGCGTTCGGCGACCACCAGGTGGCCAACATCGCCACTGAGGTCCTGGCGCGGACCATCAACGCCGAGGTCCGCTGGCCGGCGCTCGCCCCCGGCCGCAGCCCCGACGTCGAGCCCTACTGGGACCTGAGCCGCACCACGACGTTCCCCGACACCCGCGGCTCGTACCTGGTGGTGTGGGACTTCGGGACCCCGGCGCCACCGACCGGGAACGTCCCCAACCGGGCGGGCCAGGACCCACACGGCCTGGGGCGCGACCAGGCGGAGGTGCTGGCGGTCTCGACCGCGTTCCTGAACGACGGGGTGCTCATCGACACCTGCGCGGGGGCGCCGTGCCAGACCCCGCCGCCGCCCGGCTGAGCCATCGGGCCGTCATTCGCCCGACACCGGGCATATGGCAGACTCGCGGGCCAGGTGAACCGCGGGTGGCCGGCCGGTGCCCGCCCGCCGGTGCCCACCGCACCAAGGAGATGGCCATGCTCGCTTACCTCGATGCCGGGACCGGCAGCCTCATCGCCACCGTCGTGGTCGGCGGCACGGCTGCGGCGGGCGTCGCCATGCGTTCGGCCCGCGCCAAGGTGACCGGCGCCCTGACCCGCAAGCGCAAGGGCGGCAGCCCCGAGGCCGGCGCTTCCCCGGCGACACCGGTGACGCCGTCCGCGGCAGAGGCCGAGGCCACCGCCGAGGCGTCCGGGGCCGACGGGGCCACGGGCACACCGACCGGCGGCTGAGCGGGGCGTTGGCGTACGAACCGGGGTCCTTCCGCGACCCCGACAGCGCCGTCTTCACCGTCGGCGGCGAGGTCCGGCGCGGGCTGTCCGCCTCGGCGGCCGCCGACTGGGAGCGCCTGGCGGCCACCGCGTTCTTCCCCCGCCTCGTGGCCGAGGGGAAGGTCGTGGGCACTGCGCCGGCCGACGCCGAGGACGATGACCTCCCGCTCTCGCCGCGCGGGACGCCGTGGGCGGCCGTCCTGCGCCACGAGCGGGTCCCGGTCGTCACCTACCCCTACGAGTGGCCCTTCGCCATGCTGCGCGAGGCCGCCGGCCTGCAACTCGACGTGCTGGCCGCCGCCCTCGACGAGGGCCTGTCGCTCAAGGACGGCACGGCCTACAACGTGCAGTTCGTGGGCGCCCGCCCGACGTTCGTGGACATCGGGTCGTTCGAGGCGGCGAGCGGGCCGTGGCCGGGCTACCGCCAGTTCTGCCGGACGATGCTGTTCCCGCTCCTGGTCCAGGCGCACCTCGGCGTGCCGTTCCAGCCGCTGCTGCGGGGACGGGTCGACGGGCTCACCCCGTCCGACGTGCGCGGGATGTTCCGGGGCCTCGGCCGCTTCCGCAAGGGCGTCCTGCGCAACGTCGTGATCCACGGCGCCCTCGAGCAGCGCTTCACCGGCAGCTCCGAGCAGGCCAAGGACACGCTGCGCTCGGCCGGCTTCGGCACCGAGCTGGCCAAGGTCACGACCCGGAAGCTGGCCGCCCTGGTCGCCGGCCTGGAGGTGGCGCGACGCGGGACGACCGCCTGGTCGGACTACCGCGACACGTGCTCGTACTCCGACGCCGACGCGTCGGCCAAGCGGGCGTTCGTGACCGCAGCGCTGGCCGAGGGGCCGCCGGTCCCGCTCGTGCTCGACCTCGGCGCCAACGACGGCGAGTACTCGCTGCTGGCCGCCGAGCACGCCGGCCTCGTGGTGGCCGTCGACGGGGACGAGGCCGTCGTCGACCGGCTCTACCGGCGCCTGCGCTCGGCGGGCCGCGAGGACGTCCTTCCGCTGGTCATGGACCTGGTCGACCCGTCCGGCGGGTTGGGTTGGCGCAACCGCGAGCGGGCGCCGCTCGCCGAACGCGTCCGGCCCGACGCCACGCTGGCGCTGGCCCTGGTCCACCACCTGGCCATCGGCGCCAACGTGCCGCTGCCCGAGGTCGTCGACTGGCTGCGCTCGTGGGGCGGCCGTCTCGTGGTCGAGTTCGTCCACCCCGAGGACGTGCAGGTGAAGCGCCTGCTGGCCAACAAGCCCGCGGGCCTGTTCGGCGACTACCGCAGCGACGCCTTCGAGGCCCTGCTGGGCGCCCAGTTCGCCGTGCACCGCCAGGAGACGCTCCCGGGCGGCACGCGCACGCTCTACCTGGCCGAACCCAAACCGTGACCGACGGTCCGCACCCACTCGGGGCGGGGGAGGCCGGCCTGGCGGGCGCGGCCGAGCCGGCCGGCTCCCTGCGCCGTTGGTCGGGATGGCGCTACGAGCTGCTGCTGGCCGTCGAGCTGCTGGCGCTCAGCGCCCTGGCCTTCGCACGGCCGGTGCTCGACAGCTTCGGCCGCTCGCCGGAGACGTTCATCGCCCGCGGCGCCGACGCCCGCACGGTGGTCCTCTTCGCCCTGGTGGTGACCCTCGCCCCGCCGCTGGCGCTCGCCGCGGCCGGGCTGCTGGCCCGGGCGTTCGGCCCCGGGGTGCGCTGGGTCGTCCACCTGGTGCTGGTCGGGGTGGTGGCGTCCGTCGCCGTGCGCCGGCTGGTCGGCGAGGCGACGGCGTGGCCGGCCCTCGCCCTGCTGGCCGCGGGCCTGGTCGGCGGCGTGGCCCTGGCGCTGGCCCGCTGGCGGCTCGTCGGCGTGCGGGCCTTCCTGCGCTTCGCCGGGGTCGCCTCGGCGGTGTACCTGGTCCAGTTCCTGGCGCTGTCGCCGACCGGCGACCTGGTCATCGGCGAGAAGGTGGGCGTCGACGCCGAGGTGGCGGCCAGCGTCGACGCCGCCCTGGGCGACGACCCGCCCGACGTCGTGCTGCTCACGTTCGACGCCCTGCCGCTCGACACCCTGCTCGACGGCGACGGGGCGATCGACCCCCAGCTGTTCCCCAACTTCGCCGCCCTGGCCGGCACGTCGACCTGGTACCGCAACAACACGACCGTGTCGATGTACACGCGGGACGCGGTGCCGGCCATCCTCACCGGCCGCTACCCCGACCCGGAGAACCGGCCCAACGACGGCCCGTCCACCGACCCAGAGAACCTGTTCACCCTGCTCGGCGGCACGTACGACCTCCACGTGGGCGAGCAGATCACCCGCCTCTGCCCCGAAGAGCTGTGCCCCCGCCCGCGTGCGGCCGGCCTCGGGCGCCTCGTCCACGACGCCGTCGACTGGTGGCGGGGGGTGGCGCAGGGCGACGAGACCGAGGACGAGTTCTCGCTGCCGGCCCTGCTCGACGACGACCGGTTCGGCGAGGCCGAGGACTGGATCGCCGACGAGCGCCCCGAGCAGGTCGACGACCCCGACCTGATGTTCTTCCACGCCGCCATCCCGCACGACCCGTGGCAGTTCCTTCCCGACGGGACCATCTACGACACCGAGCGGTACCCGGTCGGCTACCACCGGATCGGCTGGTACGGGCCGGGCATCGGCGTGGGCCGCCAACGCCACGTCCTGCAGGCCATGGCGGCGGACACCCTCCTCGGGGACCTCCTCGACCGCCTCCGGGCCGCTGGCACGTTCGACGACACGCTGGTGATGGTCACGGCCGACCACGGCCACGCCTTCGTTCCCGACACGCCGTGGCGCTGGCTCAACCGCGACAACTACGAGCAGCTCATGTGGGCACCGCTGCTGGTCAAGGCGCCGGGGCAGTCCGACGGCGAGGTGGTCGACGACAACGTGATGTCGATCGACGTCGTGCCGACGATCGCCGACATCCTCGGCGTCGACCTGCCGTGGGACGTCGACGGCCGCCCCGCCCGCCAGGCCGGCGAGCGCGACCAGGACCTCAAGTACGTCGACGACGACGAGGACAACTACTGGCGGGCCGACGAGGGCGACACGCTCGTGACCGTGTCCGGCGCCGAGGAGGCGTTCCGGCGGGTGATCCGGGGCGACGCGGTGGAGGGGGCCGGGCCCGACGCGGTCTGGCGGCGCACGCCCCACGGCGACCTCGTGTTCCGGGACGTGGACGACCTCGACGTGGGCGCCCCCTGGGAGGGCCCAGAGGACGTGGCCGTCACCGACCTCGACCGCCTCGCCGACATCGACACCGGCGAGCCGCTGCCGCTGGAGGCCATCGGCCGCAGCGACCTCGAGACCGGCACGTACGTCGCCTACGCCCTCAACGGCACGGTCGGCGCCGTGGCCGAGGTCGAGGAGGACGACATGGACGGCCAGGACCTCGTCCTCGGGCTGCTGCCGCCCGAGCTGTTCGCGGACGGGTCGAACGAGCTGACCGCCTACGTGGTCGAGGGCACGCCCGGTACCGAGGAGCTGCGCCCGCTCCCGGTCGTCGAAGCCGACGACTGACCCCCGCGCCGGCCTGCCTACAGCACGATTACGTGAACGGGGTGAGAATGGCGCCGCGTTCGGGCAGGATTGCCGGGGGGGAACTGTCGCAAACGTCGTCCCTGACCGGGAGAATGCAATCCGTGGGTCTGCGTCGATCGCTACTCATCGCGGGGGGACTGGCGGTGTTCGCCGCCGGCTGCGGTGGGTCCGGCTACCAGTACGTCGAGAACGAGGACCTCGGCGTCTTCGCCCGCCTTCCGGACGACTGGGCGGTGTACGACACGGAGGAACTGCTCAGCGAGATCAACTCCGGTGACGCCGCCATGAGCGACGCCGCCATGGAGCGGGCGCAGGACCGGCTCTGGTTCCGGGGCTTCGACGCCAGCGACAGGCCGAGCGCCGAGGGCTCGATGGACATCGGTGCCCACGAGCCGCGGGGCTTCGTCCACATCCGGGCGCTCAGCCGCGAGGAGCGCGACACGATCAACGTGAGCGGGCTGCGGGCGTACGTGCTGGGCGTCGACCCGCTGGCGGCCTCGTCGGCCGAGATGCCCCTCGGCGGGCCGACGGCCGAGAACGTCGAGGTCATCACCGACGAGCCTGCCGAGTTCGACGGCGGCTACCACGGCAACCACAACGTCTTCGCCGTGTCGCAGGGCAACGAGGTCGCCATCGTCGACCAGACCGCGCTGCTCAACTCGGCCAACAGCACCCTCTACCTGTTCGTGGTGAGCTGCGACGAGGAGTGCTACTTCGAGACGAACAGCGACGACATCGCCGAGATCGTCGAGTCGTGGACGATCGACGAGAGCCACTCGTCGCAGTGATGGCCGGACGAGACGGGCAACAGGGGAGAAGCTGACATGGCCGAGCCGAACCAACCGCCCGTGCGCCCCACGGGGCCGCCGGTCGGGGCGCCGCCGCCCCCGCCGCCACCGGTGAACGTCGGCCGTCCCCCCGGCCCGCCCGTCGCCCCACCCGGCAACGGCGGTTACGGGGGCAACGTCGGTGGCCCGGGGGGCAACGGCGGCAACGGCGGTGCCACCCCGCCCACCGGCGGCAACGGCGGCGGAGGCGTCCCGCCCGGCAACGGCGGCCTCCCGCCCGGTGACGGCGGCCAGCCTCCCGACGGCCCGGTCCCGCCCTCCGGCCTGCCGGCCCCCGGCGCCCACGGCAGCGGGGCCGCCCCCACCCCCCAGGCCCGCAAGAAGCTGCCGTTGTGGGATCGGGTGAAGTTCCTGCTCCTCATCGCCCTGCTCTTCGCCTTCTTCGTGTGGTCCGCGGCGGCCGACCCGAACCCGTTCAACACGTTCGGCGACGCCGTCGACGAGACGGTCCAGAGCAAGCGGTTCCTCTTCGTCCTGTTCGGCATCGAGGCCGTGCGCCAGCTGCACTACCTGATCTCCGAGCGGTCGGCCCGGTACCACCGGTTCTGGTCCGACGGCGTCTTCGGCCGCATCGAGAGGCGGGCCGGCCGCCTCAACGACTGGAACCGCTACCGCCTGGCCCGGGCCACCAAGCTGGTCATCGGCATCATCGTCGTCAGCCTCGTGCTCGGCTCGCTCTACGACGTCGCCCCGGTCACGGCCCTCGTCGAGCTGCCCTCCCGCATGTGGGAATGGCTGCCGATGATCTTCCGGCTGGCCTTCGGCTTCTTCTTCGTGATCATCCAGTTCGTCGGCCTGTTCTGGTTCCTGTCGCGCGGCGGCGTCGACACGTACATGCCCGACGAGGTCAAGACCCGCTTCAGCGACGTCTGGGGCCAGGACCACGTCGTCGATCGGGTCAAGGAGAACATGGTCTTCCTCGAGCGGCCCGAGGCCATCGAGGAGAAGGGCGGTTACGTGCCCGGCGGCATCCTGCTGTGGGGGCCGCCCGGCACCGGCAAGACGCTGATGGCCGAGGCCGTCGCGGGCGAGACGGGCAAGCCGTTCGTGTTCGTCGACCCGGGCGCCTTCATCCAGATGTTCATGGGCGTCGGCATCCTCAAGGTGAAGGGCCTGTTCCGCAAGCTGCGGAAGCTCGCCATCCGCTACGGCGGCGTCATCGTGTTCTTCGACGAGGCCGACTCCCTGGGCAGCCGCGGGGCGACCGCCGGCCCGGGCCAGTTCGCCACGCCGGCCGGGCTCGACACCTCACCCTGGTCCGAGGTCGGCGGCGAGCACCTGCGCTGGCTGTCGCCTGCGTCCCAGCGCGACGTCCTGCGCAGCTCGCTGCAGCCGTCCGAGGCCCCCGAGCCGACGCGCCGGTGGCGCGACGGCATCGTGATGGGCGGCTTCGGCGGCGGGGGAGGCACCCTGCAGGCGCTGCTCTCCGAGATGTCCGGCCTCAAGAAGCCGCGCGGGTTCCTCAACCGCTTCGGCCGGCGCCTGCTCGGCATGCAGCCCAAGCCGCCGCCCAAGTACCGCATCCTCGTGATGATGGCGACGAACATGCCGACATCGCTCGACCCGGCCATGCTGCGGCCGGGGCGCATCGACCGTCAATACCGGGTCGGCTACCCGTCGAAGGAGGGCCGGAAGCGCACCTACGAGGGCTACCTCGCCAAGGTCCGCCACGAGCTCACCGACGCGGAGATCGAGAAGCTGGCCACGATCACGCCGTACGGCACCGGCGCCTCGATGAAGGACCTCGTCAACGAGGCCCTCATCACCGCGATCCGCGACGGGCGCGAGGTCATCACGTGGGAAGACGTGATCCGGGCCAAGCACCTCAAGGAGCTGGGGCCGCCCGAAGACGTCGAGTACATCGAGCGCGAGCGCCACGCCGTGGCCGTCCACGAGGCCTGCCACGCGGTGGCCGCGTACCGGAAGCGGGCGCACGCGGTCATCGACCTGGCCACGATCGAGAAGGGCAGCACCTACCTCGGCATGGTCGCCTCGATCGACCCCGAGGACCAGTTCACCGACTGGCGCAGCCACAAGGAGGCCGACATCACCGTCTGCCTCGCCTCGCTGGCCGGCGAGCGGCTGTTCTTCGACAGCGACTCGTCCTCGGGCGTCTCGGGCGACCTCCGCCAGGCCACCACCATGGCCGCGCTCATGGAGGGCTACTGGGGCATGGGCCAGACCATCGCCTCGCATGCGGTGTCGAAGTCGCTCGGCACCGGAGGGGGCGGGCCCGGTGGCGGCCCCGGTGGCGACGACGAGGACGACTTCGAGCAGCGGGTGCTCAAGGGCAGCCTCGGCCAGCGCATCGAGGACAACCTCCGCCGGCTCTTCGACGAGGCCGAGGCGCTGCTCACCGAGCACCGGGCCGACGTGCTGCGGGTGGCCCACTGCCTCGAGACCCACAAGACGATCGCCGGCGAGGACCTCATCGCCGTGATCGAGGGCGTCCAGGGCCCGCTGATCGACGGCCGGGTGTACCACGCCCCCGGCTTCGTCGACTCGCTGGAGCGGTACCACGAGATGGTCGTGGCGGCCCACAAGCGGAGCGGCAAGGTCACCGAGCCGCTCCCGCCGACGCAGGTCGGCGCTGGCTACGGCCAGCCGGCCGGCGCCCTGGGCGTCGGCAGCTACGCCGTGCCGCCGGTCCCGCCCGCCACCGACACCTGAGCCGTCGAGGTTCGTCCACGGGCGGGGCTGCGGCCCCGCCCGTGACGCGCCCGGCCTCAGTCCCCCGAGCCGGCCCGGTCCTCGCTGGTGTCGTCGGCGGTGAGCCCCTCCTCGGCCCGGCCGGCCGAGCGGTCGGCGACGTGGGAGGTGGGCTGGATCACGAAGTCGCACCCCTCGTCCTCGGCGATGGCCCGGCGCAGCTCCTCGTCCCACTCGGCGGCCTGGGGACGCATCGCCGAGGTGGCCCGTTCGTAGACGAGGAACGCCCCGCTCAACGCCCAGCCCTGCTCGGGGACGCCGATCGGCGGCAGCTCCTCCAGGTCGGGCCGGGCCTCGGTGAGGACGTCGACCGACGCCTGGGCGCTCGCCCGCAGCGTGGCAAGGATGCGGGCGCGGTCGGGCACCGGCGGGAGGTCGAGGTCGTCGACCTCGTCGACGTGGGCCTCGGCGGCGGCGACCATCTCATCGAACCCGTCGAGCAGGACCCCGTTCGCCGTCGTGGCGTCATCGTCGTCGGTGATCGAGCGGGAGGTGGCGTTCATGATCCCGCTCAGGTCGTTGTTCCAGTCCCGCAGCAGCGTGCAGACGCTGTCGGCGACCTCGGCAGGACGGTCGGCGGCGATCGGCTCGTCGTCCCCACAGGCGGGGACCGCGGCGAGGGCGAGGGCAACGGTCATCGCGGCCGCGTGGCGGGCACGGACGGTCATGTCCCCAGTGTCGCGCCGGTAGCCTCGGCCCCATGGCCCAGCCCCTCACGCCCAGCGTCGGCTGGAACGTCGTCCACCTGGTCTGTGCCGTCACCCCGCTGGCCGACGCCACGGCCGTGGCCGCCGCCGTCAAGGGCCTGGAGGCCGACGAGCACCAGGTCGTCCCCGTGGCGCTGGTGGGGCACAAGGGCGACGTCTGCTTCCTCGCCCTCGGCCCCGACCTGTGGCGCCTGCGCCGGTTCCAGACCGAGGTCGCGGCGGCGGGGCTCGAGGTCGTCGACAGCTACGTGTCGCTCACCGAGGTGTCCGAGTACGCCCAGGGCATGCCGGAGGAGCGCAAGCGGCCCCGGCTGTACCCGCAGCTGCCGCCCGAGGGGAAGCCGGCGTTCTGCTTCTACCCCATGTCCAAGCGGCGGACGCGGGACCAGAACTGGTACGAGCAGCCCTACGAGGAGCGCGAGCGGCTCATGATGGAGCACGGGCGCTCGGGGCGGAACTTCGCCGGGCGCGTGCTCCAGCTGGTCACGGGCTCGACCGGCCTCGACGACTACGAGTGGGGGGTGACGCTGTTCGGCGTCCATCCCGACGACCTCAAGGCGACCGTCTACACGATGCGCTACGACGAGGCGTCCGCCCGCTTCGCCGAGTTCGGCCCGTTCGTGACCGGCATGGTGGGCTCGCTGGACGAGGTCCTCGCCGCCGTCGGCGTGCACTCCTGACGGGCCGATCGCTGGCCGGATCGCGGGCGATCCCCGCCGATCGGTGACGGATCCGTTAACAGGCCCTGCCGCTCCGTGATAATCAGTTGCGCGTCCGACGAACGCCGTACACTCACGCCGCTTATGGGAGTCCGCATGCAGAAGGTGGTCCTGGCGCTCCTGGCCGTGGTGGGCGTCGTGATGCTCGGCGGTCCGGCCGGGGGGCAGGAACCGTCCCCGACGACCGCCCCGCCGGCGACGACGGCCACGACAGCCGGCGCCACCACGGCAACGACGGCCCCGGCCGACGACGGTGAGTCCTCGAGCCTGCGGGGCACGCTCGACTACGAGGGTGAGGACGGGGAGGACGTCCCGGTCGAAGGCCTCGAGGTCACCGTCCGTTCGGCCGACGGCTCGTTCGAGGAGACGACCGAGACCGACGACGAGGGCTTCTTCGAGGTCGTCGTCCCCGGCCCGGGGCAGTACAGCACCACGATCGACGCCGAGAGCCTGCCCGAGGGCGTCGAGCTGCGCGAGGGCGGCAACGCCACGCTCGGCGTGACGCTGGCGACCGGCCAGTCCCGGGCGGTGCTGTTCCGCCTCGACGCCGGCTTCGGCGACGAGGGCAGCGGCCGCTCCGACATCGACCGGTTCATGAGCCTCTTCGTCGAGGGCATCCGCTACGGCCTCACGATCGCCATCTGCGCCATCGGCCTCTCGCTGATCTTCGGCACGACGGGCCTCGTCAACTTCGCCCACGGCGAGATGGTCACGTTCGGCGCCATGGTCGCCTACATCTTCAACGTGACGATCGGTTGGCACCTGCTGATCGCCGCCCCGTTGGCCATCGCCATCTCGGTCGTCGCCGGCTTCGTGATCGACCGCATCTTCTGGCGGCCGCTGTCCCGCCGGGGCACGGGCCTCATCGCCATGCTGGTCACGACGATCGGCCTCGGCCTGCTCATCCGCTACATCTACAACTTCCAGTTCGGCGGGCGCCGCCGGCCCTTCGGCGACTACGCGCTGCAGTTCAACCGGTACGACTGGGGCCCGATCTCGATCGTCCCCCGTGACGTGGCGACGATCATCATCGCCACGATCGTCCTCATCGGCGTGGCCCTGTTCCTGCAGAAGACCCGCCTCGGTAAGGCCATGCGTGCCGTGGCCGACGACCCCGAGCTCGCCGAGTCGTCCGGCGTGGACGTCGAGCGGATCGTCGGCGTGGTCTGGGCGGTCGGCTTCGGCCTCGCCGCCCTCGGCGGGGTGCTGCTCGGCCTGGCCGAGCAGATCAGCTGGGACATGGGCTTCAGCCTGCTGCTCCTGATGTTCGCCGGCACGACGCTGGGTGGCCTGGGCACCGCCTACGGCGCCCTCCTGGGCAGCCTCATCGTCGGCATCCTCGTGCAGGTGTCGACGCTCTGGGTCCCCTTCGAACTCAAGAACGTGGGAGCGCTACTCGTCTTGGCCCTCATCCTCCTCGTCCGTCCGCAGGGCATCCTCGGCCAGGCCGAGCGCGTCGGATAAGGGCGCCACGACATGGACTGGACCCGGATCATCCAGAACACGCTCGAGGCGGCCATCGGGCGTGACGCCATCGTCTACGCCCTCGCCGCCATCGGGCTGAACCTGCACTTCGGCTACACCGGCCTGCTGAACTTCGGCCAGGTCGGTTTCATGGCCGTCGGGGCCTACGGCGTGGGCATCGGCGTGCGCGAGCTCGACCTGTCGATCTGGGCCGCCATGCCGATCGGCATCCTCGCCGCCGTCGCGCTGGCGCTGCTGTTGGGCATCCCGACCCTGCGCCTGCGCGCCGACTACCTGGCCATCGTGACGATCGCCGCCGGCGAGATCCTGCGGCTGGCCTTCCGCTCCGAGACGTTCAACGACTACACCGGCGGCTCGAGCGGCATCAACCAGTTCGCCAACGACTTCTACAGCGTCAACCCGCTGTCCGGCGACACCGACCTCGGGATCATCGACTTCAGCGCCGGCCAGCTCTGGGTGCGGATCGTGGGCTGGCTGCTCGTGCTCGCCGCCGTCGGCTTCGTCTGGCTGCTGGTGCGGAGCCCGTGGGGCCGGGTCGTGAAGTCCATCCGCGAGGACGAGGACGCCGTCCGGTCGCTGGGCAAGAACGTCGTCGCCTACAAGATGCAGAGCCTGATCGTGGGCGGTGTGATCGGCGCCGTGGCGGGCATGGTCTACGCCATCTCGGCCCAGTCGGTGCAGCCGGACAACTACGGCACGGCGACGACCTTCTACGCCTACGTGGCGCTCATCCTCGGCGGGACGGCGCGAACGTGGGGCCCGGTCATCGGCTCGATCATCCTGTGGTCGCTGCTCGCGTTCACCGACGCCTTCCTGCGCGAGGCCATCGGGGCCGGGTGGCTGCCCGAGTCGATCATCGACGAGCGGCAGGTGGGCCAGGTCCGCCTCATGCTCGTGGGCGTCGCCCTGGTGGCGCTCATGGTGTTCCGACCGCAGGGCATCTTCGGCGACCGCCGCGAGATCGCGCTGACGTCCCGATGAGCGACGCGACCCCCACCACCGCGGCCAAGCCCGACTTCTTCGCCGGCGTGGCGGAGGAGATCGGCGTGGCGAAACATGACCCGATCATCGTCGCCGACAGCGTCGTCCGGCGCTTCGGCGGCGTCACGGCCGTCGACGTCGACCACCTCGAGGTCCAGCGCGGTGCCGTGACCGGCCTCATCGGACCGAACGGCGCCGGCAAGACCACGTTCTTCAACCTGCTCACCGGCTTCGACAAGGTCGACGGCGGCGACTGGTCGTTCGAGGGCGGATCGCTGCGGGGCCTCGCCGCCCACCAGGTCGCCCGGCGCGGCGTGGTCCGCACGTTCCAGCTGACCAAGGCCCTCTCCCGCCTGACGGTGATGGAGAACATGAAGCTGGGTGCCGCCGGCCAGACGGGCGAGAAGTTCTGGAGTTCCCTCGTCCGGGGGCTGTGGTCGGCAGAGGAGAAGGCGAACGAGGAGCGGGCCGAGGCCCTACTGGCCCGCTTCAACCTCACGCACATGCGCGACGAGTTCGCCGGCACGCTCTCCGGCGGGCAGCGCAAGCTGCTCGAGATGGCGCGGGCGCTCATGGCGGAACCGCAGGTCATCATGCTCGACGAGCCGATGGCCGGCGTGAACCCCGCCCTGGCGCAGACGATCATCGGCCACGTCACCCAGCTCAGCCGGGAAGGGCTGACGGTCATGTTCGTCGAGCACGACATGGACGTCGTCCGCACGGTCAGCGACTGGGTCGTGGTCATGGCCGAGGGCCAGATCATCGCCGAGGGCCGCCACGGGTCGATCGTGACCAACACCCGCGTCATCGACGCGTACCTCGGGGCGCACCACACCACACCGCTCGACCGGGCGGAGCAGGACCGGCAGCTCGCCGCCGCCCAGGCGGCCGTCGAGGCCGAGGCCGGGGAGGCATCGTGAGCGAGACCACCGACACCGCTGGTACCGCCAGGCCCGCCGGGGCCACCGCCACGGGGCCCGGGACGGCCGGGACCGCCGGCGACGGGACGGGGCCCCTGCTCAAGGCGACCGAGATCGTCGCCGGGTACATCCCCGAGGTCAACATCCTCAACGGGACCAACATCGACCTGTGGGACGGCGAGCTGGTCGGCGTCATCGGTCCCAACGGCGCTGGCAAGTCCACGCTGATCAAGGCGCTGTTCGGGCTCGTGAGCGTCCGGTCGGGGACCGTGACGCTGCGCGGCGAGGACGTGACGGGCGTCAAGGCCCACGCACTGGTGGCCAAGGGCATCGGCTACGTGCCCCAGCGCGACAACGTGTTTCCTCGCCTGACGATCGAGGAGAACCTCGAGATCGGCGGGTACGCCAAGGGCAAGCAGTTCCACCGGCGTTTCGCCTACGTGACCGAGATGTTCCCCCGCCTGGCCGAGCGCCGGAAGCAGCGGGCCGGCTCGCTGTCGGGGGGCGAGCGCCAGATGCTCGCCATGGCCAGGGCGCTGATGACCGACCCCCAGGTGCTGCTGCTCGACGAGCCGTCGGCGGGCCTGTCGCCGGCGCTGCAGGACGAGGTGTTCATCAACTGCCGGCGCACCAACGAGCTTGGCGTCTCGATCATCATCGTCGAGCAGAACGCCAACCGGGCCCTGCAGATCTGCGACCGGGGCTACGTCTTGGACCAGGGCCGTAACGCGTACACCGACAGCGGCGACTCGTTGCTGCGCGACCCCAAGGTCGTCGAGCTCTACCTCGGCACGCTGGCCCAGCAGGCCACCTGACGCCGGACGCGCAAGGGGGCCGGCCCACCGGGCCGGCCCCCGTCGCGTGGTGCTCAGAAGCTGGCGGCCACGTACTCGGTCTCCTCGGGCAAGAGGGTGTTGTCCGGCCCGAAGGTCTGGATGGCGATGGTCGCCTCGGTGGGCTCGCCCACCTGGCTGAACGACTGCGGGCCCGACGGGCCGTCGTAGTCGATGTCGGTCGTCCCGCCGGCGATCAGGTCGCGGCACTGGACGAACGTGGTGCAGGCCTCGCCGTCACGGGTGACGCCGTTGATCTCCCTGGCCACGGCGGCCGGCTCGTCGGTCCCGGCCAGCTCCGTCGCCAGCGCCGTGATCGTCACGGCGTCGTAGGTCTCGGGGCCGTACAGGAAGTCGATGAGGCCGGGGTTGACGCCGACCAGCGCCTCCTGGAACTCGGGGGTGACCTCGGCGAGCGGGGCGGTGCCCGTGATGCCCTCGAGGACGCCGGGCTGGTCGAACTGCTCACCCAGCGCGTTGCCCGTGTTGCCGTCGACCAGGTAGATGTTCTTACCCTCGGCGGACGAGAACCCCTGCTCGAACAGCGCCGTCAGGATGCGGGCCGACTCGTCGAAGCCGATGAGCTGCAGGGCGTCGGGGTCGGCCGACACCACCTCTTCCACCTCGGCGTCGAAGTTCTGTGCCTGCGGGTCGTAGATGGTCTCGACGACCACCTCGACGCCCGCCTCCTCGAGGGGGCGACGGGTGAACTCCAGCAGGCCCCGGCCGTACGGGTCGTCGAGGGCCAGGATGGCCACGGTCTCGTTGCCACCGTTGACGATGTTGTCGGCGGCGACCCGGCCCTGCAGCACGTCCGACGGAGCGGTGCGGAAGAACAGGTCGTCGTCCTCGGCGACGGTGAAGTCGGGCGAGGTGGCGGCCGGCGAGAACACGATCTTGCAGGCACCCGTCGCGGCGTCGAGCACCGTGAAGGTCACGCCCGACGAGGCCGCACCGAGTATGACGTCGACGCCGGCGTTCAGGTGCGAGTCGACGGTCTGCGTGGCGATGTCGGTCGAAGTGTCGCCGGAGTCACCACCGGTGTAGGCCACCTCTTGGCCCAGCACGCCGCCCGCGGCGTTGATCTCCTCCACCGCGAGCTGGGCGCCGGCAACCATGGGCGGGCCGAGGAAGCTCAGGTTGCCCGTCTCGGGCAGCAGGGCGCCGATCGACAGGGCCCCGTCCGAGTCGCCGGTGCACGACGGCTCGGCGGCACCTTCCGGGGGCGGCTCGACCAGGGCGCCGTAGTCGATGGTCGATTCGGTCGTCTCGCCAGCTTCCGTGGTCTCAGTGCCGGTGTCGTCGCTGGCCTCCTCGTCGTCGTCGTCGCCGCCACAGGCGGCCGCGATCAACGAGAGGCCGACGACGGTCGCCGACAGCCGCAACCACTGGCTGTGGTGTCGCATCTCATTCTCCCTGTCCAGGAACTGAGCGAGCGGGGGAAGCCCCCGCTGCGGGCCACAGGTCTACCATCCGGGACCCCGCCGACGTTGCGGTCTGCCCGTCGATCGCGTTAAGGATCGGTCACGATGTCCATTTCGGGCGCTCCGGCGCTGCACGACCAGACCGGTCGCGGGTACGAGTCGGCCCCTGCCTCCCTCGACGCGTTGCGTGACGAGCTCCGCCGCCTGGGCCGGGTGGTGGTCGCCTTCTCCGGCGGCGCCGACTCGTCGTTCCTGGCCTGGGTCGCTCACGACACCCTCGGGGTCGACGGGGCGCTGGCGGTCACGGCGGTGTCCCCGTCCCTGGCGGGCGACGAGCGCGCCGACTGCGCCGCCCTCGCCGCCGAGTGGGGGCTGCGCTGGCGGGAGGTGTCCACCGACGAGCTGGGGCGGGCCGCCTATGTCCGCAACGACGCGGACCGCTGCTACTGGTGCAAGGACGAGCTGATGCGGCACCTGGGCCCGGTCGTCGCCGCCGAGGGCGGGACCGCGGTGCTTGGCGTCAACCTGGACGACCTCGGCGACCACCGGCCGGGGCAGCGGGCGGCCGCCGAGCACGGGGCCGAATTCCCCCTCGTCGCGGCCGGCTTCACGAAGGCCGACGTGCGGGCCTGGTCCCGCCGGCTGGGCCTGCGGACGTGGGACAAGCCGGCCGCCGCGTGCCTTGCCTCGCGCCTGCCCTACGGCACGCCGGTGACCCTGGGCCGCCTGTCCGCCGTCGAGCGGGCCGAGGCCGCGCTGCACCGGCTGGGCTTCGCCGAGCTGCGGGTGCGCCACTACGGCGAGCTGGCCCGCCTCGAGGTCCCGATCGACCGGCTGGCCGACGTCGTGGCCGCCCGCGAGGCGGTCGTGGAGGCGGTGCGCCGGGCCGGGTACCGCTACGCCACGCTCGACCTCGAGGGCCTCCGCTCCGGCAACCTGAACGCCGCGCTCGACCTGTAGCCGGCGGGGCCCGCGGTCCGAGGGTCCCGGCGCCCGGCCGCGGCGCTCAGTCCTCGGGCGGCTCCGCCAGCGTCCACGTGGGGAACGCCACGTGCGACACGCCGAGGCGCTCGACGATCCGGCCCTTGGCCGCCAGCTCGGCCACGCAGCGCCGGGCGGTGAGCTCGTCGCCGACCATGACGGCGTACTCGGCGACCGTGAGCAGCAGCGGGCCGGACTCTGCGTCGGCGTCGCCCGGCCGGAGCAGGGCGTCGACCTCAAGGACCGGACGGCAGGGGTTGGCGGGATCCACGCAGGCGCTGTGGTAGACGACACCCTCGAAGACCGACAGCGCACGGATCCGCACGACCTGCAGTTCTACCTTGGTCCGCCATGGCCGAGTCCCACCCCCTGGACGACCCTGCCGACGCCGAGGCCCTGGCGCGGTACGCCGAAGCACTGGTCGAGGCGGCCGGCGAGGCGATCCCCCGGTGGGTGGCCCGCTCGGTGGCGGGGACGCTGGCGGCGCAGGGTGCCGTCCCGGCCGACGAGCAGGACATCGACGAGCAGGTGCGCACGGCGTCCCAGGCGGCCGCCCGGGACGGCGTGGCGCGCCTGCGGGCGCTGCTCGTCACCGACGTCGACGAGCAGGCCGGGACGCCGCTCGCCGTCCTCCGGTCCCTGGTCGCCTACCCGACGGCCGTGCTGCGGCGCGCCGGGGCCCGGCCGGTGGCGCGGGACGAGTTCCGCGAGCGGTCCTTCCCCGACGATCCCTACGACCTCAGCCCGGCCAGCTTCGCCGACGTCGACCCGGCCCTCCACGAGCCGGGGCTGGTGTGGGGGGCGGCCAAGGCGCACGTCCACCTGGCCCGGCGCCGGCGCGAGGGCAAGCGGTAGCCCGATCCGTACCCTTCCCGCATGACCGAACGACTCGTCGTGGTGGGTGGGGACGCCGCCGGCATGAGTGCCGCCATGCAGGTCCGCCGGCGCCGGCCCGAGGTCGAGGTGGTCGTCCTCGAGCGCACCACGTGGACGAGCTACTCGGCGTGCGGCATCCCGTACCTGGTGGGGGGCATCGTCGACGACATCGACGACCTGGTGGCCCGCACGCCCCAGTCGTTCCGGGACGAGCACGGCGTCGACGTGCGCACGGGCCACGAGGTCCGGGCGCTCGACCTCGACGCCGGCGAGGTCGAGGCCTGGGACCACATCGCGGGGCGGACCGTCCGCCTGCCCTACGACCAGCTCCACGTGGCCACCGGCGCGGTCCCGGTGCGGCCGCCGTTGCCCGGCCTCGACCTGCCGTTCGTCCACGGCGTGCAGACGCTCGACGACGCCGCCCGCCTCATCGAGCGGGTGCAGGACGCGGGCGGCACGCGGGCCGTCATCGTCGGCGGCGGCTACATCGGCGTCGAGATGGCCGAGTCGTTCGCCCAGCGGGGCGGCGACGTCACGCTGCTGACGGCGTCGGACCAGCTCATGCCCACCCTCGACGCCGACATGGCGGCGCCGCTGGCGGACGAGGCCCGCAAGGTCGGCGTGGACGTCCGCCTGTCCACGGAGGTGGAGGGCGTCGAGGCGGCCGGCGGGGACACCCCCGGCGGGACGGTGGTGGCGGGCGGCGAATCCTTCCCCGCCGACGTGGTGATCCTCGGCCTGGGCGTGCGGCCCAACAGCGCGCTGCTGGGCGCGGCCGGCGTCGAGCTGGGGGTGCGCGACGCCGTGCGGGTCGACCGCCGCCAGCGCACGTCGGCCGACGGCGTGTTCGCCGCCGGGGACTGCTGCGAGTCGTTCCACGTCATCGCCCGCGAGCCGGTCCACATCCCCCTCGGGACCGTGGCCAACAAGCAGGGCCGGGTCGCCGGCATCAACCTGGCCGGCGACTACGCCTCCTTCCCCGGCGTGCTGGGCACCGCCGTCAGCCGGATGTGTCGCACCGAGGTGGGCCGCACCGGGCTGAGCGAGCGGGAGGCCGAGCAGTACGGCTTCGGCTACGTCGCGGCGACCGTCCACGCCACGAGCCGGGCCGGCTACTTCCCGGACGCCGAGCGCATCACCGTGAAGGCGCTGGCCGAACGGGTCACCCGCCGCGTCATCGGCGCCCAGGTCGTGGGCCGCGAGGGGGCGGCCAAGCGCATCGACGTCCTCGCGACGGCCATGTGGGCCGGCATGACCGTCGACGACGTGGTCGAGCTCGACCTCGGCTACGCCCCGCCGTTCGGGCCGGTGTGGGACCCGGTCCACCTCGTCGCCCGGCGGCTCGTGAAGCTGCTCGACGGTTCACCCGCGTCGTAGCCCGAACGGGCGGCCCGTTCACCCAGAGGCAACAGAGCGGACAAACGGGAGAAACCTCCTCACCGCACGCTTGCGCCGTTTCGTAAGCCTCGCGAAAGGATCCGCATGGAACTGGGTGAGCTCAGTGCCGGCGACACCGCGTGGATGTTGATCTCCACGGCACTCGTCCTCTTCATGACGCCAGGCCTGGCGTTCTTCTACGGCGGCATGGTGCGCTCGAAGAACGTCCTCGGCATGCTCATGCAGAACTTCTTCGCCATGGGCCTCATCGCCGTGCTGTGGGCGCTGATCGGCTTCACGCTCGTCTTCGGTGACTTCGGCAACGCCGGCGTCATCGGCAACTTCGACTTCATCGGCCTCCGCGACGTGGCCCTCGACCCGGTCGTCCTCGGCTCGCCCGACGGGCTCCAGCTCGGCCTGACCATCCCGCTGGTGCTCTTCGCCGCCTACCAGATGACGTTCGCCATCATCACGCCGGCGCTGATCTCGGGGGCCACGGCAGACCGCATGAAGTTCAGCGCCTACGCCCTGTTCATCGGGCTGTGGCTGCTGCTCGTGTACGTCCCCGTGGGCCACTGGGTCTTCGGCGGCGGCTGGATCACCGACATGGGCGCCCTCGACTTCGCCGGCGGCGCCGTCGTCCACATGAACGCCGGCGCGGCGGCACTGGCCGTCATCCTGGTCCTGGGCCGGCGCAAGGGCTGGCCGGACGAGCCCATGCCCCCGCACAGCCTGCCCCTGACCCTGCTCGGCACCGGCATCCTGTGGTTCGGCTGGTTCGGCTTCAACGCCGGCTCGGCCCTGGCCGCCAACGGCCTCGCCGCCCAGGCCCTGATGAACACCTTCCTCGCCGCCTCGGCCGCCATGCTCGGCTGGCTGGTCGTGGAGAGGCTCAAGGACGGCCGCGCCACCACCCTGGGCGCCGCCTCGGGTGCGGTGGCCGGCCTCGTCGCCATCACGCCGTGCGCTGGCTTCGTCGGCGGCCTCGCCCCTCTCGCCATCGGTGCGGTCACGGGCGTCCTCTGCTACCTGGCGATCTCGCTGAAGACCCGCTTCGGCTACGACGACAGCCTCGACGTCGTCGGCGTCCACCTCGTGGGCGGCCTCGTCGGCACGCTGCTGTTGGGCCTGTTCGCCGACACGTCGATCAACGAGTTCGGCTTCGACGGGCTGTTCTTCGGTGGCGGCGCCGACCTGTTCCTCGACCAGCTCGTCGCCGCGGTCGCCACCATCGCCTTCTCGTTCGTGGTGTCGTTCGTCATCGCCAAGGCGCTGGACGTCATGATCGGGATTCGCGTGAGCGAGGATGACGAGGACGCAGGCCTCGACATCACGCAACACGCCGAGAACGCCTACGCGATGTTCTGAGAGGACCGATGAAGCTCATCACCGCAACCATCAAGCCCCACAAGCTCGACGAGGTGAAGTCGGCCCTCAAGGACGTGGGGGTGGCCGGCATGACCGTCACCGAGGTCCAGGGCTTCGGGCGCCAGTCCGGCCACACGGAGGTGTACCGGGGTGCCGAGTACACCGTCGACTTCGTCCCCAAGGTGCGCATCGAGGTCGTCGCCGACGACGTCGGGGAGGGGGCCATCGTCGACGCCATCGTCGCCGCCGCCCGGACCGACAAGATCGGCGACGGGAAGATCTGGGTCACCGACGTGACCAGGGTCGTGCGCATCCGGACGGGCGAGCTCGACACCGACGCCCTTTGAGCATTTCGGCGCTGCGTGACCAGCTGGCGGCCGACGACTCGCTCGTCGGCCGCCAGCTGTGCGCGGCCTGGACGGCCGAGGTCGACCGGTGGCTCGCCGAGCTGTTCGTGGCGGCTGCCGAGCCCGACCTGGCGCGGGTGGCCCTCGTCGCCGTCGGCGGCTACGGGCGGGCCGAGCTGTCCCTGCAGTCCGACATCGACGTCGTGCTCCTGTACCGGGGGCGGACCGACATCGGCGAGCTGGCCGACCGGCTCTGGTACCCGATCTGGGACCAGGGCCTGAAGCTCGGCCACGCCGTCCGGACCGTGAAGGAGGCGCTGGCCCTGGCGGCCGACGACCTCGACACCGCCACCTCGCTGCTCGACGTCCGACACCTGGCCGGCGACCGGGCGCTGAGCGACGAGCTGGCGGGCAAGGCCGAGCTGCAGTGGCGCAAGCGGTCCCGCCGCTGGCTCGGGACCATGGCCGAGCGCACCCGGGCGCGGCACCGCAAGGCGGGCGAGGTGGCCTTCCTGCTCGAGCCCGACCTCAAGGAGGGCCGGGGCGGCCTGCGCGACGTCCAGGGCCTCCGGTGGGCGCAGGCGGCCCGCTCGATCCTGTGGGACGCCGACCAGGCCCCGCTCGACGCCGGCTACGAGCTGCTCCTCGCCGTGCGGGTCGAGCTGCACCGGCGGACCGGGCGGGCCGGCGACCGCGTGCTGCTCCAGGAGCAGGACGCCGTGTCCCAGGCGCTGGGCTACGAGCACGCCGACGACATGATGCGCGAGGTGGCCACCGCCGCCCGGACGATCGCCTGGACCAGCGACGACGCCTGGGCCCGCATCGAGAGCTCGCTCACCGGGCCGCTGGCCCGGGCGCAGCGCGAACGGCCGCTGGCGCCGGGGCTGGCCCTGCGCGACGGCGAGGTCCACATCACCGAGGACGCCGACGTCGCCGCCGACCCCGCCCTGCCGCTCCGGGCCGCCGCCCTGGCCGCCGGGCGGTCCACCCAGCTCGACCGGCGCAGCCTCGACCGGCTGGCCGCCGAGGCCCCCACGCCAACCGAGCCGTGGCCGCCCGACGTCCGCCGGGCGCTGGTCGACCTGCTGCTGACCGGGCCGCCCGCCATCCTGCTGCTGGAGGCGCTCGACCAGCAGGGCGCCTGGGAGCGCTACCTGCCGGAATGGGAGGCGGTGCGCTCCAAGCCCCAGCGCAACGCCTACCACACGTACACGGTCGACCGGCACTTGTGGGAGGCCGCCGTCCAAGCGGCGGCGCTCGCCGGCCGGGTGCGGCGGCCCGACCTGCTCGTGCTCGGCGCCCTGCTCCACGACATCGGCAAGGGCTACCCGGGCGACCACACCGCGGCCGGCGTCGAGCTGCTGGGGCGCATCGGGCCGCGCCTGGGACTCGACGCCGCGGACACCGACGTCCTCGTGGCGATGTGCCGGCACCACCTGCTCCTGCCGGACGTGGCCACCCGGCGCGACCTCGACGACCCGCTGGTGATCGACGGTGTGGCGGCGGCGGTGGGCTCGGTCGAGGTCCTCGAGTTGCTGGCGGCGCTGACCGAGGCCGACTCGCGGTCGACGGGGCCCGCCGCCTGGAGTGACTGGAAGGCCGGCCTCGTCCGCCGGCTGGTCTCCCTCGTGTCGCACGCCCTCGGCGACGCCCCCGCGGCGGCCCCGACTCCCGGCGAGCAGTTCCCGACGCCCGAGCAGGTCGCCCTCCTCGCCGCCGGCCGGCAGCGGATCGTGACCGACGGCGACCGGATCACGGTGGTCACGCCCGACCGCAGCGGCCTGTTCAGCCGGGTGGCGGGCGTGCTGGCGCTGCACGGGCTCGACGTCCTCGCCGCCGCCGCCACGACCGACGGGGGGTGGGCGCTGCAGTCGTTCCGGGTCCAGTCGAGCTTCGGGCCGGCCTTCTCCTGGGACAAGCCGGTCGCCGACCTCGAGCGCGCCCTGGCCGGCCAGCTCGCCCTGCGGGCCCGCCTGTCCCAGCGCGTCAAGACGTACGGGGCGCGGCCGCGCCCGGAGGCGCTGGGCGAGCCCGTGGAACCCGAGGTCCGCTTCGACCTCGAGGCCAGCGAGGACGCCACGGTGGTCGAGGTCCACGCCGCCGACGCGCTCGGCGTGCTCTACCGGATCACCCGGGCGCTCAGCGAGCTCGACCTCGACATCACGTTCGCCGCCGTCCAGACGCTCGGGCCACAGGTGGTCGACTCGTTCTACGTGCGCGGCCCGGACGGCCGGAAGGTGACCGACCCCGCGTTCCTCGCCGAGGCCGAGCGGGCGCTGCTCCACGCCCTGGCCACGCCCGTCTGAGGCCCGCCGCGAGCGTGGCGATAGGGTCCGCGTCGTGAGCGAGCGGCTACCCCCGAACCGCCAGGATCTGGTCCGCTGGGCCGAGGCGCTCTCGGGCATCGCCCGCACCGGCCTCGGCTTCACCCAGAGCCTGTACGAGCGCGAGCGCTTCGAGGAGGTCCTGGCCGTGGCCGGTGACATCCGCGCCGCCGCCCAGGCCGACGAGGGTTTCGACGCCGAGCACTACATCGAGGAGTGGATGAAGGGCGCCGACGAGGGCGTGGCCGGCTACGTCACCCCGAAGGTCGCCGTCGGGGCCGTCGTGCACAACGATGCCGGCGAGATCCTGCTCGTCCAGCGGGCCGACTCGGGCATCTGGCTCTACCCCACCGGCTGGGCCGACGTCGGCTACTCCGCCAGCGAGATCGCGGTGAAGGAGGTCGGCGAGGAGACCGGCATCACGTGCGAGCCGCTGCGCCTGATCGCCGTACTGGACGGCCTGCGCCTCGGCTTCACCCGGGTGCCGCTGTACAGCCTCGTGTTCCTGTGCCGGGCCACCGGCGGGTCGCTGAAGGCGCACCCGCTCGAGACGCGCGACGTCGGCTGGTTCGCCGAGGAGGCCCTGCCCGAGCCGCTCGCCGGCGCCGACCAGTGGCGGCGCCTGGCGTTCGCCGCCATCCGGGGCGAGGACGTGGGCGTGCACTACGACGCCCCGCGCGCGGAGCCCTGGTCCGGCCCGGCCGATTGAGCGGGGTTTCCCTCCTCCCGGCGGGGGGCAGGCTTCCGCCCGTGCACGTCGTCCTCGTCGGTCCGATGGGTGTGGGGAAGTCGAGCGTCGGGCGCGGGGTCGCAGAGGCGCTCGGCCGCCCGCTGCGGGACAGCGACGACGACCTGGCCGCCGAGCGCGGCATCCGGGGACGCGAGCTGGCGGCCACCGAAGGCGTCGACGCCCTGCACGCCTGGGAGGCGGAGCACCTCCTCGGCTCGCTGGCGTCCGCCGAGCCCAGCGTGATCGCCGCCGCCGCCAGCGTGGTGGACGACCCCCGGGCCGCCGCCGCCCTCACCGAGCCGTTCGTGGTGTGGCTGCGCGCACCGGCGGGTGTGCTGGCCGGCCGCCTGGAGGGGAAGGACCACCGCCGCGCCCTGGGCGACGACCCCCTGGCGCGGGTCCAGGAGCTTGCGGCTCGCCGCCACGACGGCTACGCCGCGGTGGCCGACGCCACGGTCGACAGCGACGGCACGGACGCCGACGGCGTCGCCGCCGCCGTGGCGGAGGTGCTCGCCGCCCTCCCCGTCGACGTGGGCCGGCCGGGCCCCGAGGGCGGCCTACGATCCCGGGGGCCGGCAGCCCGAGGCATGAGCAGGCTCGCCCGCCGCTCGACCCGGGCCCAGAGCAACGGGGGGAACGCCGTGCCGACCCGAGGGCCTCGAGCCCCACGCATCGAGAGCCGTGACCCCCGTGTCCACCCGCTCGTCGACCGCATCGGCGTCACGGCGTGGCGCCTGGTCGGCATCGGCATCGTGTTCCTGGCCGCCGTCTGGCTGCTCAGCCGGCTGTGGGTCGTGGTCCTGGCCATCGCCATCGCCACCCTCTTCTCCCGGGCGATGAACCCGGCGGCCGTGTGGCTGCGCCGGCGGGGCCTGAAGCCGGCCCTGGTGGCGGCCGTCGTTCTGCTCGGGTTCGCCCTCCTGATGGCCGGGATCATCGCCGCCCTCGTGCCGGCCATCGCCGCCGAGTTCGAGGACCTCGGGCCCACCATCGAGCAGTCTCTCGACGACCTCGAGGACTGGCTCGTCGAGGACAGTCCGTTCGACGTGTCCCGGGCCGACGTCCAGGACTTCCGCGATCAGGCCGACGAGCGCGTCAGCGAGGTGTTCTCCTCCACCGAGTCGAGCTCGGTCGTCAACGGAGCGACCGTGGCGTTCGAGGTCTTCACGGCGTTCATCCTGTCGTTCTTCACGTCCTTCTTCATCCTCAAGGACGGCGAGCGGTTCGGCCGCTGGTTGACCACGTTCGTCCCGCAGGACCACCAGCCGCTGGCCGTACGGCTCGCCCGGCGGGCCTGGTGGACGCTGGGCGGCTACCTGCGCGGGGCCGCCGTCCTCGGCATCGTCGAGGGCGTCGCCATCGGCCTCACCGTGTGGCTGGCCGGGGGCACCCTGGCGGTCCCGGTGGCGGTGATCACGTTCTTCGCCGCCTTCATCCCGTTCGCGGGGGCCCTGGTGGCGGGTGCGATCGCCGTGCTGGTGACACTGGTGACCGGTGGCATCGGCGGGGCGCTGATCGTCCTCGTCGTGGCGGTGGTGATCCAGCAGCTCGACAACGACCTGCTCGCCCCCTTCATCTACGGGAAGGGCCTCGAGCTGCATCCGCTCGTCGTGCTGTTCGCCCTGGCCGGCGGGAGCGCCCTGTTGGGCCCGGTCGGCGCCCTGTTCGCCGTCCCGCTCAGCGCCATGGTCATCAACGTGGTGGCCGAGGTGCGCATGGCCCGCCGGGAGGAGGCGGAGTCCGCCGAGGACGCCATCGAGGCGGCGGAGCCAGGCGACCTCACCGACCGAACCGACGGACCGCCGCCCGGGCCTGGCACCGCCGTCCTCGACCGGGGCACCACCGACTGAGCCACCTCGCCGGCACATCCCCGAGGGTACGGTGCCCCGTCGGGGGTGATGGGCCTGGTCCTCGCGGCGTCCTCACCGCCCTGTGGCCGCCGCCCCCGGTGGCGTCGTGGTGACGTAACCGCTCGGACGCCCGTCCCAGTCCCTATGCTCCCGGCCAGCGCCCGGCCCCGGTGACCGGAGGGGCCGCGTGAGGGGAGGTCGACGAGTGGACGACAGCGCGATCGCCATCGCCGAGTCGGTACGCCGCGGCGAACGCCGGGCCGTCGAGGTGCTCGACGACGCCCTGGAGGCCGTCGGCAAACGGAACGACGAGCTGGGCGCCTTCGTCCACCTCGACGAGGGCCTGGCCCGGGCGGCGGCCGAGGCGGTCGACGCCGCCGTGGCGCGGGGCGACGACCCCGGCCCGCTCGCGGGCGTGCCGTTCGGGGTGAAGGACCTGGAGGACTGCGCCGGCCTGCCCACCGGGCGCGGCTCCTTGCTGTTCCACGGGCGTCCTCCGGTCGACGCCGACTCGATCCACGTGGCCCGGATGCGAGCCGCCGGCGCCGTGCCCATCGGCAAGACGGCGACGCCGGAGTTCGGCACGCTCAGCTTCACCCGCACCAAGTCCACCGGCGTGGCCCGCAACCCGTGGGCGGTCGACCGGACGCCAGGCGGGTCCAGCGGGGGGAGCGCCGCCGCCGTGGCCGCCGGCGTCGTGCCGATCGCCACGGCCAGCGACGGGGGCGGCTCGATCCGGATCCCGGCCGCGTTCTGCGGGCTGGTCGGCTTCAAGCCCAGCTTCGGCCGGATACCGCATCCCGGGCCGCACGGCTCCGAGACCTCCGTGCTCGGCGTGATGGCGACGACCGTGGCGGACGCCGCCCGCCACCTGGACGTGGCGGCCGGGCCGGACGACCGCGACCGCTTCTCGCTGCCGGCCGGCGCCGCCGCCTACGAGCAGGCCGCCGAGACCCTGCCGGTGGCCGGGCTCAAGGCACGCTGGTCGCCCGACCTGGGCTTCGCTCGCTGCGACCGCGAGGTCCGCCAACTGACGCTGGAGGCGGCCCACGAGCTGGCCGAGGCGGCGGGGCTGGTCCTCGACCACGAGCCGGTGCACCTGACCGACGCGGTGCGGACCTGGCTGAGCGCCGGTGCCCTCGACCTCTGGCTCGACCTCGAGGACGGCATGTACCCCGAACGGGCGGGCGAGTTCACCCGCTACACCCGCCAGTCGCTGGAGATCACCTCGACGATGGTCGTCCCGCGCTTCGCCCGGGCGGTGAGGATGCGTCAGCGGCTCGTCGAGGACGCCGCCCGGCTGTTCGCCGACGTGGACGTCCTGCTCACACCGACGACCGCGGTGCCGGCCTTTCCCGCCGAGGGGCCGCCCACGGAGGTCATCGACGGCGAGCCGGCCCGCCCCCGGGGCGCGGCCGCCACGCCGTTCACGATGCTGGCCAACCTGTGCTGGAACCCGGCCGTGTCGGTCCCGGCCGGCACGACCGCCGAGGGCCTCCCGGTCGGGCTCCAGGTCGTGGCGCGCCGGCACCGCGACGAGGTGCCGTTGCGCCTGGCCCGCATCTGGGAGCAGGCCCGCCCCTGGGCCCGCCACGCCCCGGCCCCGGCCTGACCCGCAGGCGGGCGGGCGCCGGCCGCGGCGACAGCCGACGCCGGCCGGCTACTCGGGCCGGTGGCGGAGGAAGCGCTCGACCTCTTCCACCAGGGAGCGGGCCGCTCCCTCGTCCTGCTGGTCGTGGCGCGTCTCCAGCCGGGACACGTAGTCGGACGTCTCGTCGTCCTCGTCGACCAGCTCGGTGACCTGGCGCTCGTAGGACGCCGCCGCGATCTCGAGCTCGGCCGTCGGGACCCAGGTGCCGAGCACCTCGCCGATCTTCTCGAGCAGGGCGAGCGTGGCCTTGGGGGAGGGCGCGGTCGGCACGTAGGTCGGCACGGCGCCCCACAGCGACACGCACGGCAGGCCGGCCTCGCGGGCGACCACGGTGAGGACGCCGACGATGCCGGTCGGACCCTCGTACGACGACGGCGACAGGCCCAGCTCGGCCTGCAGCGCCGGGTCGCTCACCGTGCCCACCACCGGGACGGGCCGGCTGTGCGGGACCTCGGCCACGAGGGCGCCGAGCGTGATGACCATGCGGCAGCCGAGCTGTTCGGCCACCGAGACGACCTCCTCGCAGAAGGTGCGCCACTTGAGCTGGGGCTCGGAGGCGAGCAGGAGGACGGCGTCGTCGCCGCCCGGCAGCTCGCAGCTGTACAGCTCGATGCCGGGCCACTCGATGACGCGCTCGCCGTCGTCGCCGACCCGTACGTGCGGGCGGGTCGAGGTGAAGTCGACGAACTCCTCGGGGTCGATGTCGGCGAACAGTTCGGCGTCGGTCTGCTCGACGAGGAAGCGGACGGCGTTGCTGGCGGCGTCGCCGGCGTCGTTCCACCCCTCGAACGCGGCGACGAGCACGGGACGGTCCAGCTCCGGATGCTCTCGCCATCGGACGTGTGCCACGCCGACATGCTACGGGCGGCCCGCCGTGGCGCGGTCGCTCCCCGACGGCGGAAGCCCTGGGGGACCGGCTCCGGCGGCCGGCGCACCGGCGTCGAGCACCGTGCCGGCCGCACCGCCGGAGCGGTCCCACTCCTGGGCCCGGGCCCGCCGGGAGAGCAGGCGCCGGGCGTTCCGTGGCGGGATCACGGTAGGCGGGCGGCGTGTCCGGCGGTCGACGCCGGCGTGAGCGAAGGGTCACGCCTGCGTGAACCGATTCACGTCCGGATACCACGCCGGACCAGGGTCGTAGGCCCGAACGGCGCGTATCCTGAACCACGTGACTGTTCCGCACACCGTACGCACTGTGGCTGAAGTCATGAGCACGCCGGTGGTGACGGCCCTGCCAGACGAGACGGTCGCCGCCGCCGCGCAGCTCATGAGCGAGCGTGGGGTCGGCTCGATCATCGTGGTCGACGGCAACCGGCCCATCGGCATCCTCACCGAGCGCGACGTCGTGCGGTTCGCCGCCGCCGGCCCCTCCGCCGAGGGCACCAAGCTCGATGCCTGCATGACCGCCGAGCCCGACAGCATCCACCCCGACCTGTCGGTGCAGGAGGCGCTCGCCGAGCTGAGCGGCCACGGCTACCGCCACTTCCCGGTCGTCGACGACGCCGGCGACCTCGTGGGCCTCGTGTCGATGCGCGACCTCATGAAGCTCGCGTCGATCCAGCCGGTCGTCCACCCGGGCCAGATCGAGGCGCCCCCCGGCCTGGAGGGCGTGATCGTCGCCGAGACCGAGGTCGGCGACGTCCGGGGCCAGGAGGGCTTCTACCACTACCGCCAGTACTCGGCGGTCGAGCTGGCCGACAAGCGCACGCTCGAGGACGTGTGGTTCCTGCTCTTCGACGGCCACCTGCCCTCGAAGGCCGAGCATGACAGCTTCCTCACCGAGATCCGCTCGCAGCGGGCGATCCCCGAGTCGGTCGTCTCGATGCTGCCGGGCATCGCCGCCTCCGGCGGCCCGATCATGGACCAGCTCCGCAGCGTGGTCTCGCTGATCGGCCACAGCGAGGGCTTCCATCCCTGGCTCGACATCCCCATCGAGGAGTTGCGGGCCAACGCCGTACGCGTCTGCTCGGCGGTGCCGACGATCATCATGGCGCTCTACCGGCTGCGGAACGGCCTCGACGTCATCCAGCCCAACCCCGACCTGCCCTACGGCGCCAACTACCTGTGGATGCTGACAGGCGAGCGGCCCGACCCCGACCTGGCTCGGGCCGTCGAGCAGTACCAGATGCTCACGATCGACCACGGGTTCAACGCCTCGACGTTCACCTCGCGGGTCATCACCTCCACCGGTGCCGACCTGGCCGCCGCCGTGACCGGTGGCATCGGCGCCCTGTCCGGGCCGCTGCACGGCGGTGCCCCCTCCCGGGCGCTCGCCCTCCTGGAGGACATCGGCACGCCGGAGAACGCCCGTCCCTACCTGGTCGAGCACGTCTCCAACGGCGAGAAGATCATGGGCTTCGGCCACCGGGTGTACCGCACCGACGACCCCCGTTCCGTCTTCCTGCGCGGCGTCGCCGAGCGCATCGGCGCCGAGCGCATCGACTTCGCCAAGCTGGTCGAGCAGACGGTCGTCGAGGTCCTCGCCGAGCTCAAGCCCGGCCGCAACCTCTACGCCAACGTCGAGTTCTACGCCGGCGTGGTCATGCAGCACTGCGGCCTGCCGGCCGACCTGTTCACGCCGACGTTCGCCTCCAGCCGGGTCATCGGCTGGTGCGCCAACATCCTCGAGCAGGCGTCCGACAACCGGATCATCCGTCCGTCCGCCCGGTACGTGGGGTCCCCGCCGCCCCAGCCGGTCCCGCCGGCCGAGTCGTAGTGGGCCGGGGCGGCAGCGCCGCCGCCTAGCCTCGCCCGGATGAAGGTCGAGATCGCCACCACGGTCACGCCGCAGCTGATGAGCGCCGTCGAGCGGCTGGTGCCGCAGCTGTCGCGGTCGAGCCCGCCGCCGACGGTCGCCGAGCTGGAGGAGATCGTCACCTCCCCGGCCACCGACTTCTTCGTCGCCACGGCCGACGACGGCACGCTGGTCGGCGTGGCGACGCTGGTGACGTTCCGCATCCCCACCGGCGTGCGGGCCTGGGTCGAGGACGTGATCGTCGACTCCGAGACCCGCGGCACCGGCGTCGGCCGCGCCATCACCGAGGCGATGATCGAACGCTCCCGTGAGATGGGGGCCGTCACGGTCGACCTGACCTCCCGCCCCAGCCGGGAGGCGGCCAACCGCCTCTACCAGCGCATCGGCTTCGTCCAGCGGGACACCAACGTCTACCGCTACACCCTCCGCCCCAACGCCGACTGATCCCGTGCGGATCGCCGGCCCCGGCTCTCGCGGCTGAGGGCGGCGGTACGCCCCGGGGAGTAGCGGGGTGGGCGGGCGGCGGTCGGGCGGGGTGCGAGGGGTAGGCGCAGGTTGCGTCGGTGGGGCGACGACGGGGAGGTGGTGTCGGCGCACGCTCTGGGCATGGCGATTGCACTGGATCAGCGGCAGGACGTGCGGGATCCCGGCGCCGATGCGCGGCGGCCGGCCCGGAACCCCGATCGAGCGCGGGTGCGGGTGCCCAAGGGGGTGCGGGTCGGGGTGTTGACCACGCACGTGCTGGCGTCCGTCGGCTGGTTCGGCGTGGCGATAACCGTGGCGCTCGTCGGTGCCATCGGGCAGTCCCGGGGCGAGATCGCCTTCTACGAGGTGATCGACGCCACGCTGGCGCTCTCGATCCCGCTCGGACTGGCGTCCGCCGCCACCGGCGTGGCGCTGTCGCTGACCAGCAGGTGGGGTTTCGTGAAGCACTGGTGGGTCGTGCTCAAGGAGCTCGGCACCGTCGCCGTCATCGCCACCGACGTGCTGATCGTTGCCCCGACCATGCAGCGGGCGGTCGACGCCGGCCGGCCCGGCGAGATGCCGGGGGCGGTCTACGCCCACTGCGTCGTGCTCGCGCTGGCGACCGCCCTGTCGGTCGTCAAGCCGAAGGCCCGCACGCCGCTCGGCGCCCGCCCGGCCTAGGTTCGGCTGCCATGACGGCGCCCCCGGCCCAGCTCGTCGAGTTCCGCTCCTACGAGCTGGTACCCGGGGGCGCCGGCGCGTTCGTCGAGCACTTCGAGGCCCACTTCCTCGCCTCCCAGGAGGAATTGGGCATGGACATCGTGGGTCAGTTCACGGTGGCCGGGCGCGACGACCGGTTCGTGTGGGTGCGGCGGTACCGGGATCCCGCCCGGCGGGCGGAGGCGCTGGCCGCCTTCTACGGCGGGCCGGTGTGGAAGGCGTTCGGGCCACGGGCCAACGAGCTGATGCGGGACTTCACCGACGTCCACCTGCTCGTCCCCGACCCCTCGGGACCGGCGCTCGCCGCCGGCCACGTGGCGCATGCCGACCGTCCGGCCGGGGCCACGGCCGGGGCCACGGGCACCGCCACGGCGGAGGGTGCCGGGGCGGGCGACGTGCCGGGCGGCACGGTCGTCGCCGCCCTGTACGACCGGCCCGGGCTCGACGCCGACCTGGCCGCCGCCATGGCCGCCGCCCTCGCCCGGCCGGGCGGCACCGGCCG
>DATFOS010000153.1:0-2930 GCA_035265325.1 Acidimicrobiales bacterium | reverse complement strand
CCGGGTCACAGGGCGCGTTCCCTCCCGGCCCGTCCAACGCCAACGCACCGCCCGCACCGGCCGACCCGCCGACCGCCCTGTCCCCCTCCACCGGGTCACAGGGCGCGTTCCCTCCCGGCCCGTCGAACGCCGACGCACCGCCCGCACCGGCCGACCCGCCGGTCACCGACCCGCCCGACACGGCCCCACCGGCCGGACCAAACGAGCCGTCCGACGCTCGGCTGGCCGGCCCGCCCGGAGCTCCGGCGTTCGCCACTGTCCCGCCGGGCGCCGGCCCGGCGCACCGGCCTCCTCCGTCCGGCGGGCCGCCGCCGGGGATGGGGACGGCGTCGCTGCGGGCCGTGTCCGACCCGGGCCTCGGGCCGCTCGGGGTGGGCTATCAGGGCGGACCGCCGCCCGGCTGGGCCGCCGCCGCAGGCGGTGGCGGTGGCCGGAGCGCGGACGGCGAACACGCCGGGGAGCGACCCGCTCGGGGGCCGTCGCGGCTGCTGCGGACGGCGGTCTCCGCCTGGGCCGACGAGCGCACGTGGCGCGAGCTGGGGTACCTCGTCGTGGCGGCGCCGCTCGCCCTCGCCGCCTTCGGGACCCTGGCCGCCGCCACGTTCGCCAGCGGCCTCCTGGCGGTGACGCTCGTGGGGATCCCGCTCCTGGCGCTCACGCTGACCGCCGCCCGCCACTACGGCGCCGCTGAGCGGGCACTGGCGGGCGGCATCCTCGGCGAGCGGATCGCCCCGCCGCCGCCGCTGCGCCCCCGCCGGCCGGGCTTCCTCGGCCGGCTCCGGGCCATGCTGACCGACCGCGCCGGATGGAAGGCCGTCGTCCACATCGTCGTCGCCATGCCGCTCCGCATCGGCGGCCTCTACGGCGTCGTGCTCGCGGCGGCGGTGTCGGCGATCCTGGCGACGTACCCCGTGATCTGGTCGCTCTTCGAGCCGACCCAGACGGACCCGGACGGGGTCGTGCACGAGTCGTACATCCAGTTCGGCGACGCCTACATGGACACCTGGCCCGAGGCGCTCGCCCTGGGTGCCGTCGGGCTGGCGGGGCTCATGATCGTGCCGTGGCTGCTGCGGCTCGTCGTGCTGCCGGACCGGTTCCTCACCCGTGCGCTCCTGGGTCCCGGGGCGTTGGCGGAGCGGGTCCGTGACCTCGAGGAGACCCGCGCCCACGCGGTGGACGACTCCGCCGCCACGCTGCGCCGGATCGAGCGCGACCTGCACGACGGCACCCAGGCCCGCCTGGTGGCGCTGGCGATGCAGCTCGACATGGCCCGGGAGGAGTTGGCGTCGAGCCCCGACTCCCCCGGCGCCGCCCAGGCCCGCACGCTGCTCGACACGGCGCACCGCAACGCCACCGAGGCGATCGGCGAGCTGCGGGAGGTCACGCGCCGCATCCACCCGCCGGCGTTGGATCGGGGCCTCGACACCGCCCTCGCCACGCTGGCGGCCCGCAGCGCGGTACCGGTGGCGGTCCGGGTGCACCTGCCGGTCCGGCCCACCGCGGCCGTCGAGACCATCGCCTACTTCTGCGTCGCCGAGCTGCTCACGAACGTCGCCAAGCACAGCGGGGCGACCCGCGCCGCCGTCGACGTGATGGTCGCCGGGCCGGGGGCCGGGGCGGTGCTCCGCCTGCGTGTGTCCGACGACGGACGGGGCGGGGCGGTCGCCGTGCCGGGCGGCGGGTTGGCGGGCCTCGGCGAGCGGGCCCGTACGATCGACGGGCACATGTCGCTGTCGAGTCCCGCGGGCGGGCCCACCGTGGTCACGATCGACCTGCCGCTGCGGTCGTGACGGCGGTCGTCGTCGCCGAGGACGCCGCCATCCTCCGGGACGGGCTCGTCCATCTGCTGGACAGCCGGGGCTTCGACGTCGTGGCCGCCGTGGCGGACGCCGATGCGCTGGTCACAGCCGTCGCCGAGCACCGGCCGGACGTGGCGGTCGTCGACGTCCGCATGCCGCCGACGCACACGGACGACGGGTTGCGGGCGGCCGTGGCGCTGCGGGCGGAGTTCCCGTCGCTGGGCGTCCTCGTCTTCTCGCAGTACGTCGAGACCAGGTACGCCACCGAGCTGCTGGCGAGCCGGGCGGACGGCGTCGGCTACCTGCTCAAGGACCGGGTGGCGCACGTCGGCGAGTTCGTCGCCGCCGTCGAGCGGGTGGCCGCCGGCGGGACCGCCCTCGACCCGGAGGTCGTCACCCAGCTGTTCGGGGCCAGCCGGCGCACCGACGACCTGGCGGAGCTGTCGCCGCGCGAGCGGGAGGTCCTCGCCCTCATGGCCGAGGGCCGCTCGAACGCCGCCATCGCCACCGAGCTGGTCGTCTCCGGACGCGCCGTCGAGAAGCACGTGGCCAACATCTTCACCAAGCTGGGCCTCTTGCCGTCGGACTCCGACCACCGTCGCGTCCTGGCCGTGCTGCGGTACCTGGGCTCGTAGGGCGGGTAGATTGACGGTCGACGGTGAGTCGGCCGGGTGGCCGCGGCGTCGCGTTCGACGGCGTCGAGGAAAGTCCGGACTCCGTAGGGCGAGGGTGCTGGCGAGAGCCAGGACGGGGTGACCTGTCGGATCGGGCAACAGAGAACAGACCGCCGATGGCGCACCAGCGCACAGGCAAGGGTGAAACGGTGCGGTAAGAGCGCACCAGCGTCGGGAGCGATCCCGGCGGCTGGCAACCCCCACCCGGAGCAAGGCCAAGCAGGGGACGGTCGGCCCGGCCAATCCCCAGGTAGGCCGCACAGATGGATGGCCACCGGGGCGGCGCCCGCAAGGGCACCACCTCACAGAATCCGGCTTACAGGCCGACTCACCGTCACCCTGACCAGCGACTTGGCGGGTCCCTCCCCCGCTGCGGACCCGACGTGACACGCCTGTGACACGGGCTGAGCATCCGGTCGAGGATCCGGGCGGGAGTGTCCCGGTCGTCCCGCAGCCA
>DATFOS010000152.1:0-20122 GCA_035265325.1 Acidimicrobiales bacterium | reverse complement strand
GTGTGGGCCCGGTCCGAGGGCGTGCTGGTGCGCATCGACACCGCCCACCTCGCCGCCGACGAGGTCCTGGCCCTGGCGGAGTCGCTGGACGTCGTCCCCGCGGACGAGTGGGCCGGCCTGGTCGCCGCCAACGAACTCCTCGCCGTCGACGACGATCCCGCCGACGAGCTCACCCCGGTCGGGGAGACGACCGTCGACGGAGTGACGCTC
Organism: Acidimicrobiales bacterium; assembly: GCA_035265325.1. GTDB lineage: Bacteria > Actinomycetota > Acidimicrobiia > Acidimicrobiales > VFJN01 > DATCLS01. The sequence goes on along the minus strand of DATFOS010000152.1, from coordinate 19,912 downwards.
GACGACTGAGCGGACCGACGTGATTGACGTCACATCGCAACGCCGGGCGGCTGGCGCGGCCCGATAGCCTGTGCTCAGATATTACTGGCTGGTAACTACACCGGTCGTTCGTGAACCGACCAGTACGCGAGGCAGGGCCCCCATGGCTGAGTTCTCCCTGAAGCTGAACGAGGATCAGGAGCAGATCAAGAAGTGGGTCCACGACTTCGCCGAGTCGGTCGTCCGGCCGGCCGCGGAGGAGTGGGACGAGAAGGAGCAGTTCCCGTTCCCGATCGTGCAGGAGGCGGCCAACATCGGCCTGTACTCCTTCGACTTCTTCGCCCAGGCGTCCCTCGGTGACGACACCGGCCTGACGCTGCCGATCGCCCTCGAAGAGCTCTTCTGGGGTGACGCCGGCATCGGCCTCGCCATCTTCGGCTCGGGCCTCGCCGCCGCCGGCATCGCCGGCACCGGCACTCCCGAGCAGGTCATGGAGTGGGTCCCGCAGTGCTTCGGCACGCAGGACAAGATCCAGCTCGGCGCCTTCTGCGTCTCCGAGCCCGACGCCGGCTCCGACGTCTCGTCGCTGAAGACCCGGGCCGTGTACGACCAGGCCACCGACGAGTGGGTCCTCAACGGCACCAAGGCGTGGGCCACCAACGGCGGCATCGCCGACGTGCACGTGGTCGTCGCCACCGTCGACCCGGCGCTGCGCAGCCGGGGCCAGGCCAGCTTCATCGTCCCGCCGGGCACCAAGGGCCTGTCGCAGGGCCAGAAGTACAAGAAGCACGGCATCCGGGCGTCGCACACGGCCGAGGTCGTGCTCGACGACGTGCGGGTCCCGTCCTCGCTGCTGCTCGGCGGCAAGCAGAAGCTCGACGAGAAGCTGGCCAAGGCCCGCGACCAGCAGAGGACGGGAGCCAAGCAGCCGGCCATGGCGACGTTCGAGGCCACCCGCCCGGCCGTGGGCGCCCAGGCTCTCGGCATCGCCCGGGCGGCCTACGAGTACGCCCTCGGTTACGCCCAGGAGCGCGTGGCCTTCGGCAAGCCCATCATCCAGAACCAGGCGATCGCCTTCATGCTCGCCGACATGGCGACCGAGATCGACGCCGCCCGGCTCCTCGTCCACCGGGCCGCCTGGCTCGCCCGCAACGGCGGCTACACCAACGCCGAGGGCTCGATGTCCAAGCTGAAGGCCGGCCGCACGGCCGTGTGGGTGACGGAGCGGGCCATCCAGATCCTCGGTGGCTACGGCTACACGCGGGAGTACCCGGTCGAGCGGATGCACCGCGACGCCAAGATCTACGACATCTTCGAGGGAACCGAGCAGATCCAGCAGCTCGTCATCGCACGGGCGATCTCGGGCATGCGCATCGAGTAACCCCGATCGGTCACCGGTCTCACGCTCGCTGCGCAGCCGACACGAGGAGCCGCTCGTCCCTCCGGGGGCGGGCGGCTCGTCTGTTTTCACGCAGGGCGGGAATGCGGGCGCAGGGGTGTTGTTGTGGAGCATGTCACGATATATCGTGACTGCACGCAATAGGACGACACCAAGGACGTGACAACGTGAGACGAGGACCCCATCGCCCAGTGATGCACCGAGACGACGTACTGATTCTGAGAGGAGGACACATGGAGGACGACGACGACTTCCCGCCCTTCCCGCCGGGCGGCCCGGGTGGCCCGCCGTGGGAGCGCCCGCTGCGCGGCCGCGGTGCCCGAGGCGGACGTGGGCGCGGCTTCGGCCGCGAGGGCCGGCGCCAGCGAGGCGACATCCGCACCGCGCTGCTGGCCCTGCTCGCCGAGGAGCCCGGCCACGGCTACGACCTCATCGGGCGGCTCGACGAGCGCAGCGGCGGCGCCTGGCGTCCCAGCCCCGGCTCCGTCTACCCGACCCTCCAGCTGCTGGAGGACGAGGGCTTCGCCCGCTCCGTCGAGCGCGACGGCAAGAAGGTCTACGAGGTGACCGACGCCGGTCGCGCCGAGGCCGCCGCCCGCGTCGAGGCTGCCGGAGGCCCCCCGTGGGAGCGGTCCGAGGGCTCGGGCTTGGGTGAGCTGCGGCTCGCCGTCCACGCCGTGGGCCATGCAGCCCGCCAGGTGGCCCTGGGCGGCAACCCCGACCAGGTCGCGAAGGCCACCGAGATCGTCACGGAGGCCCGCAAGCAGCTCTACCGCCTCCTCGCGGAGGACTGAGAGGCGCCCGTCGGGGCAGTGCGTCGACGACCGCCGCCGGGTCGGGCCCCAACGCCGTGACCACGCAGGCCTGTCCCGAGAGGGGCAGGCCTGCGACGCGTACGCCCCCGGGCGTGTCCCCGGCGGCGCGGAGCGTCAGCCGGCCCCGGGCGGCGACGAGCGCAGCTCCTCGGCGGGGTGGACCCCGCGCAGGCCGCGCCAGGCGAGGTCGGCCAGCTGGGCGGCCACGTCGTCCGGCCGGGCGTCGCCGAACGCCGAGAGCCAGTGCGAGCTGGCGCCGTGGATCATGCCGACGATGCCGTGGCCGAGCAGGCGGCGCTGGCCATCGTCGAGGCCTTCGATCTCGATGAACCCGGCCACCAGCTCGGCGAGCGTGTTCTCGACCTCGCGCACGAGGCTGACGAACTCGTCGTCGCGCCCGAAGCCCTGCGCCCAGAACAGGCGGAAGGCGTCGCGGTGCTCGTCGACGTAGCGGAAGAACGCGGCGAAGCCGAGGTCGACCATCTCGTGGCTGGTGTCGGCGGCGGCGACCGCCTTGGTGATGGCGTCCTGCACCTCCCGCCCCACGTCGGCCAGCAACTCGCCGAACAGCTCGCGCTTGGACCGGAAGTGCTGGTAGAGAACCGGCTTCGTCACCCCGGCGGCCTCGGCGACGTCGTTCATGGAGGTCTCGTGGAAGCCGTGCTCGGCGAAGGCGGCCAGCGCGACGTCGAGCAGCTGGCGGCGGCGCCGGGCGGCGGGGAGGCGAGGGCTCACAGGCGTCCGTTCTTCGCTGGGGACCGGTCCGCCCAAGAGGTTACCAAAGGGTAATGTCTTGTGTCTCGACCCGGGTTCAGGAGGCACGGTCGGGCGGCTCAGCGAGGCCCCGCTCGCGGTCCTCCCGGTCGGCGGCCTTCACGGCATAGCCGAGCACGATGGCCGGGGCCAGCAGCACCGACCCCACGACCAGCGACGCCACCACGATGTTGACGGTCGCCGGCGGGAAGTCGAGCGCCAGCCCCACGAAGAAGGCCACGACGGCTACCAGGAACAGCAGGTAGCCGCCGCGCCGGGCACCGTCGGCCAGGCGGGCGATCCGGCGCCGCCTGGCCAGCACGGGGTCGGCCTGCACCGCGCTCACTCGCCTCCGTCGGCGCCGGTGTCGCCGAAGGCCTCGGGGGCGCACTCGATCAGCGACGCGGTCATGGCCTCCTCGTCCTCGGAGGAGACCTCGGCGAACGGGTTGGTGTCCTCGCGGGCGGCCTCGAGGACCTGCTCGGTGCCGAGGTTGTCGACCAGCACCTGGGCCAGGCACTCGGACTGCTCCTCGTCGAGCCCGGGGGCCGACTCGCGGATCACGCCCGCGATCTCGTCGATCGCCTCCTCGTCGCTCACGTCGCCCACCTCGGTGTCCTCGGCCTCCGTGGTGTCGGACGTCTCGTCGTCGTCGCCGACGGGGTCGTCGGACTCGGTGGTGTCCGTCGTGCCGGTGTCGTCGCCGAACGCGGTGGTGGCGGTCGTGTCCTCGGTGTCGTCCGCCGTGGTCGAGGTGGTGGTGGACGTCTCGTCGTCGTCGTCACCGCCGCCGCTGGCCAGGGCGTACGCGCCCCCGCCGGCGAGCAGGATGACCAGCAGGGCGATCGCCGCGATGAGGGCGGGGTTGCGCTTGCGGCCGCCCCCGGCGGGGGGCGCCTCGCCGCTGGCGTAGCCGGGGGGCGCGGCGTAGCCCGGACCACCGGCGGCGCCGTACGGGGCGCCCGGGCCACCGGGCGGAGGGCCGCCGGGCCCGCCCGGGCCTTCGGGCCCGGGGCCGGCGGGCATGCCGGGGTACGCCTGCGTGGCCTGGTCGATGGGCTGCGTCTCGTCGGCACCCGGGCCGGCCGGGGCACCCGACGCGCCGGCGCCCGAGCCGTCGGCCGGGTCGGTCGAGGTGACGCCGCCGTCGGAGACGTCGTCGGTCCAGTGTGAGCCGTCCCAATAGCGGTACTCGTGCCGGGCCGTGGGGTCGGGCTTCCACCCGGGTGCAGTCATCGTCCGTCGTCCTCGTGTCGCTCGGGCGGGCGTCCCATGACGCCGTTCGCCGCGGGCGAGGCTAGGCGGCCCCCGGGGGCCCGGCCATCGGGGAAGTCCCCGGGGATGACCAGGATCAGGGACGGCGGGAGGGGGCCGGATAGCTTCCGGGCCGTGATCCACGTCGAGCCCGCCGGTCCCGTCGTCACCGTCACCATCGACCGGCCCGAGCGGCGCAACGCCCTGGACCTCGCCGCCGTCGGCGACCTGACCGCCGCGCTGGACGGCGTCGGCCCGGACGTCCGGGTGCTCGTCCTCACCGGGGCGGGCGGCCACTTCTGCGCCGGGGCCGACCTGTCCGGCGTCGAGGACGAGGCGTTCCAGCCGCGGCTGGGCGCCCTGCTCGACCGCCTGCGCACGGCCCGCTACGTCACGATCGCGGCGATCGACGGCGCCGCCCTCGGCGCCGGGGCCCAGCTCGCGGTGGCCTGCGACCTGCGGGTGGCCACGCCGGCGGCCTCGTTCGGCATCCCGGCCGCAAAGCTCGGCCTCGCCGTCGACGCCCGGACCGTCCAGCGGGTGGCGATGCTGGCCGGGCAGGGCACGGCCCGGGCGGTCCTGCTGGCGGCCGAGGTGGTCGGCGGCACGGACGCCCACCGCCTCGGCCTCGTCCAGCGCCTCGGCGGTCTCGACGAGGCCCTCGCCTGGGCGGCCGACATCGCCGGGCTCGCCCCGCTGACGATCCAGGCCCACAAGGCGGCGCTGGAGGCCCTCGCGCCCGACGTGGAGTCGGCCCCGGCCGTGGAGGCGTCGATCACCCGGGCCTGGTCGAGCGAGGACATGCGCGAGGGCCTGACCGCCTTCAGGGAGCGCCGCCGCCCGGCCTTCGAGGGCCGCTGAGCAGGCCTCTAGTAGTTGGCCGGGAGCAGGCGGGAGAAGCTCTCGAAGAAGTGGAAGAGCACCAGGGCGAACACCGGCACGCCCGCCAGGTATGCCGGCCACCGCTTCCACAGCTTGCCCACCAGCCAGGCCGCCACCCAGATGAGGGCGCACGAGGTGGCGAACATGAACGCCGGCCACGCCGAGGCCCCGTGGCCGGACAGCCCGGCGCCGTCGATCGAGTCGCGCTGGGCGGCCTCGCCCTCGGCCTCGCCGGCGGGCGGCGGGTCGCCGGGGATCTCCGCCGGGTCGGGAGCGCCCGGCGCCGGCGTGGCGGCGGGCGCGGCGGGGCCGACCAGCGCCGCCACGACGACGATGCGCTGGCTGGCCGAGTACTTGGGGTGGCACGCGGTCAGCGTGAGCCGGTTGTCGCCGTAGTCGTTCAACACCTCGACCTGGCTGGGCGAGACGATGTGCTGCTCGATCATCTCGTAGCGGAACGAGCCCTGGGTGGTCGTCACGAGGATCTCGTCGCCCGGCTCCAACTCGTCGATCCGGTTGAACGGGGCGCCGTACGTCGTCCGGTGGCCGGCGATGGCGGCGTTGCCCGGCTGGCCCGGCAGCGGCGTGTCGGGGTAGTGGCCGGGGCCACGCTTGAGGTCCTCCAGCGAGACGCCGGAGACGACGATCTTCTCCAGCCCGATGCGGGGGATCCGGATCTGGGCGAGGGCGTCGCCGTCGTTCGCCGGGGGCGGCGGCGGGCCGATCGTGGTCGTGACACCGCGCGCGGTGGTTGCGGTCGTGGTGGGGTCGGCGCCGATGGTCTCCTCGAACTCGCTCTGCAGCTGGTCCTGCGCCTGTGCCTCGCGGATGCCCGTGCCCCACAGCTGGTAGGCCACGAAGAGCAGGACGAGGACGCCCGCGGTCACGCAGGAGCGCCCGACGACGCCGAGGGCCTTGGCCAACCTCATCGGGCGACCAAGCTAGTCACCCGTGCCAGGAGGGTTGACCGCGGTACGTAGCGAGCACGGTTCACTCAGCGCGAGCATGGGTGCGCCTTGGTGGCGCGACCTGGTCGTCTGTACCCTCGCGGACGTTCATGAAGCCGGTCGTCCACTTCGGCGCTGCCGTTGCGCTGCTCGGACGGTTCCCAGCGCTCGCCGGCGTCGACCTCGACGTGGCGCGAGGCGAGATCGTCCTCCTCCGCGGCCCGAACGGCGCAGGGAAGACCACGTTGCTGCGCGCCTGCGCGGGCCTGGTGCCCGTCGTGCGCGGTGAGGCCGTGGTCCTCGGCCGCGACCTCCGGCGCGACCCGCGGGCCGTGCGCCGGCGGGTCGGCCTGCTGGGCCACGCCACGGCGCTGCACGACGACCTGACGGTCGAGGACAACGTCCGCTTCTGGGGCCGGGCCGCCCGGGCCGACGCCGGCGACGTCGAGGCCGCCCTCGTCGTCGTGGGGCTGGACGGGGACCTGCGGGACGTGCCCGCCGCCCGCCTGTCGGCGGGCCAGCGCCGCCGGGCCTCGCTGGCCTGCCTGCTGGCCCGCCGGCCCGAGCTGTGGCTGCTCGACGAGCCCCACGCCGGGCTCGACGCCGAGGCGCGCAACGTCCTCGACTCGCTGATCGCCCAGGCGGCCCGCCAGGGCGCCACTGTGCTGCTGGCCTCCCACGAGCTCGACCGGGCCGAGTCGCTGGCCGACCGCGTCGTCGACCTGGTGGGCGGGATGACGGTTTCGCCTCCCGCCGCGGCGGCGAGCCATCCGGGCGTGGACCAGACGGCGGTCGAGGGCCTGGAGCCGCACCGTGTGGCGTGACGCCCTCCTCGTCGCCGGGCGCGACCTGCGCATCGAGGCCCGTAGCCGGGTGGCGACGAGCCAGGTGGCGCCGTTCGCCCTCCTCGTCCTCGTCCTCTTCGCCTTCGCCCTCGACCCCGACACCGGCGTGCTCGAGAGCGCGACGCCCGGGCTGTTCTGGGTGGCGGTCCTGTTCTCGGGCCTGCTGGCGCTGAGCCGCAGCGCCGCCCTCGACGAGTCCGACGGCGTGCGCGACGCACTGCGCCTGTCCGGCCTCGAGCCCGGCGGCATCTTCCTGGGCAAGGCGGCGGCCGTGGCCGTCCAGCTCCTGGCGCTCCAGGCGGTGCTGGCGGCCGGCGTGATCGTCCTCTACGGCGCCGAGCCGTCGGGCGTGGCGCTGCTGGCGCTGACGTGCGTCACGGGCACGGCGGCCGTCGCCGCCACCGGTACGCTCTATGGCGCGTTGGTCTCCGGGCTCCGGGTCCGCGAGACCCTGCTCCCCCTGCTGCTCCTGCCGACGCTCGCGCCGGTGCTGATCGGCGCCACGCGCGCCTTCGAGGCGGCCCTCGGCGGCGACACGCTCACCCGTGGGTGGGCGTGGTGCGGGCTGCTGCTCTTCTTCGCCGTTCTCTACACCCTCGCCGGGGCCCTGGCCTACGGCGTGCTCCTGGAGGGCTCGTGACAGCCAACCCGCCCGATGTCACCCCCGACATCCCCGCCCACACCGGTTCCCGCGCCAGCCGCATCCTCGGCGTCGCCGCCCTGGCCGCCATCGTGCTCGCCACGCTCTACGGCCTGGTGTGGAGCCCGGCCGACGTCGAGATGGGCGACTCCGTCCGCCTGATGTACGTGCACGTGCCCACGGCGGTGTTCTGCTACGTCGGCTGCTTCATCACCACGCTGGCCTCCGGCATGTGGCTGTGGAGGAGGACCCCGGGCTGGGACGTGCTGGCCGGCGCGGGCGCCGAGCTCGGCCTGGTGTTCGTGCTGCTCGCCCTCGCCACGGGCTCGCTGTGGGGCCGCCCCACGTGGGGCACCTACTGGACCTGGGACGCCCGGTTGACGTCGACCGCCCTCCTCGCCGTCCTGCTCGTCGGCTACCTCGCCCTGCGCCGGTTGGACCTCGACCCCACCGTCCGCTCGGCCCGTGTCCCGGTCCTCGGCCTGCTCCTCGTGCCGAACGTGGTCATCGTGAGCCGATCGGTGGAGTGGTGGCGCTCGCTACACCAGCGGGCCACGGTCACCACCCTCGACCCGCAGATCGACGGCGACCTCCTCGTGGCGCTGATGACCGGCTTCCTGGCGGTGGGCCTGGCGTTCGCCTGGCTGCTGCTGCACCGGTTCCGGGTGGGCTGGCTCGAGTACCAGGCCCAGCGCATCGACCTCGACGAGGCCGTCGCCGCCCGCCGCGCCGAGGCCGCCCGCCGTACCGGTGCGTCGGCCGCCGCACCCGCCGCCACCTCGCCGGAGCCGGCCGAGGCGGTGGGATCGTGAGTGCCGCCACGCTGGCCATGACCCACGCCGGCTACGTCGCCGCCGGCTGGGGGGCCACGTTCCTGCTGGTCGGCGGCTACGCGGTCTCCCTCGTGCTGCGCGGACGCAAGCTGTCCCGGCAGGTGCCGCCGGAGGACCGCCGGTGGAGCTGACCCCCCGCCGTCCCGCCGACGCCCCCATCGACGAGGACGACGACCTCGACCCCGAGGCCGCCGGTGGGGCCGGCCCCGGCCTGGCGCCCCGCCGCACCCGCTCGGCCGGCGGTCGCCGCCGCTGGCTGCCGATGATCGTGCTGGGCGTCGTGCTGGCGGCGATCGGCGTGTTCGTCTACCGGGGCCTGTCCGACGCCACGCTGTACTTCCGCAACGCCGACGAGGCCGTCGAGCAGCGCGACGAGTTGGGCACCAGCCGGTTCCGCCTGCAGGGCTCGGTGGTCGACGACGCCGAGCGCAACGGCGACGCCTTCGCCTTCCAGGTCTCGTACAACGGCACGGTCGTCGACGTCGAGCACGTCGGCAGCATCCCCACCGACATGTTCCGCGCCGGCGTGCCGGTGGTGCTCGAGGGCGCCTGGTCCGACACCGACGACGCCTTCCACAGCGACAACCTGCTCGTGAAGCACGACGAGGAGTACGAGTCTCAGGACCAGTACGACGAGCGCATGCGCGAGGCCGAGGCGACCGGCGAGGACGTGTCCACGGCGACCGACGACGACGGCGTGGGGGCGGGCTGACGTGAACGCCGCCCTCGGGACCGGCGGGGTCCTTCTCGGCCTGGCCGCCTCGCTCGGCGGCATCGTCACGCTGGCGGTCGCCCTGCGCCAGCGCAAGCCGCACATGCTGGTGCTGGGCCGGTCCTACGTGCTGCTGTGCCTCCTCGGCATCGTCGTGGCGGTCGCCGCCATGGAGCGGGCGCTCATCACCCGCGACTTCACGGTCCAGTACGTGGCCGAGAACGGCTCGAGCACCACGCCGGCGCTGTTCAACGTGGCCACGCTGTGGGCCGCGCTCGAGGGCTCCATCCTGCTGTGGGCGCTGGTGCTGTGCGGCTACATGGCGGTGGTCGTCCGGCGCTTCCGCGACCGGCTCACCGACCCGCTGGTGGGCTGGGCGCTGCTCACGATGCTGGTCGTGAGCGCGTTCTTCTTCTTCCTGCTCATCGGGCCGGCCAACCCGTTCCAGGCCTTCGACCCGTCACCGGGCTACGACGGGCCGGGGCCCAACCCGCTGCTGCAGAACCACGTGCTCATGGCGTTCCACCCGCCGATGCTCTACCTGGGCTACGTGGGCTTCACCGTGCCGTTCGCCTTCGCGGTGGCGGCCCTGGTCACGGGGCGCCTCGGCGAGGGCTGGCTGCTGGAGACCCGCCGGTGGACGCTGTTCGCCTGGGGCTTCCTCACCTTCGGCGTCGTGCTGGGCGCCTGGTGGAGCTACGAGGTGCTCGGCTGGGGCGGCTACTGGGGCTGGGACCCGGTCGAGAACGCCTCGCTGCTGCCCTGGCTGACCGGCACCGCGTACATCCACTCGGTGATGGTCCAGGAGCGGCGGGGGATGCTCCGCGTCTGGAACCTGTCGCTGCTGTGCGCCACGTTCTCGCTGACGATCCTGGGCACGTTCCTGACCCGGTCCGGCGTCATCGATTCGGTCCACGCCTTCACCGAGTCGCAGATCGGGCCGTGGCTGCTCACGTTCTTCGGGCTCACGGTGGCCGTCACGCTCGGCCTGATCGGGTGGCGGGGCGACCGCCTGCGGGCACCGGGGCGCATCGACTCGCCGGTGTCACGCGAGGGCGCGTTCCTGGCCAACAACGTGCTGTTCGCGGCGTTCGCCTTCGTGGTGCTGCTCGGCACGGTGTTCCCGCTGGTGGTCGAGGCCCTGAACGACGACCGCCTCACGATCGGGCGCCCGTACTTCGACCGCATGGCGATCCCGCTCGGCCTGGCTCTGCTGTCGCTGATGGCCATCGCCCCGGTCCTGCCGTGGCGCAAGGCGTCCGGCGAGCTGCTGTCCCAGCGGCTGTTCTGGCCCGCCTGGGCCGGGACCGGCGGCGTCGTGCTCGCCGTCGTCCTCGGGGCCCGGGGCCTGGCCCCGCTGGTCGCCTTCGGCCTGGGCGGGTTCGCCGCCGGCGCCGCCGTCCGCCAGGTCGTCCTCGCCACCCGACGCCAGGGCTGGCGGGGGCTGGTCGGGCGGACCAACGGCGGCATGGTCGTCCACCTCGGCGTGGTCATGATCGCCGTGGCACTGGCCGCCTCCGGGTCCTACGACACCGAGCGCGAGCTGACGCTGGCCCCGGGCGAGGGCGCCACCGTGGCCGGCCACGAGATCGTCTACCAGGGCCTCCGCGAGTCCGAGGAGGACCGGGGCTCGTCGGTCACCGCCGACGTGGCGATCGACGGCACCACCTACGCCCCCTCCATCACCACGTTCACCGGCGGCAGCCAGGCCATCGGGACCCCGTCGGTCCGGACGGGCCTCACGCGCGACGTGTACCTGGCCCTGCTGCGGGTCCCCGACGAGGACCTGGAGGCCACCGCCCCCGAGGGGTCGTCCGCCGAGGACGTCCAGGGGGCCGGGGCCGACGGCGAGGCGGCCGACGACGGGTCCGGCGAGGTGGCGGGCCAGCCGGGGCCGGGTGAGGTCGTGATCCGGGTCATCGTGCAGCCGCTCGTGCTGTGGCTGTGGGTCGGCGGTGTGGTGATGGCGATCGGAACCGCCCTCGCCGCCTTCCCGGGCCGGCGCCGCCGCCCGATCGACCCGGTGTCCGCCCCGGTCGACGGGACGTCGGGGCGGCGCACCCGCCGCCGGTCCGCCGAGGGCAAGGACGCCGACGAGGTGACCGGCGAGGACGAGCCCCGCCCGGTCGAGGTGGGGGTCTGATGGGACGACTCGACGCCGACCCGGTCGACGAGGAGCCGTCGGCGCCGGCCGAATCGGGTGACGACGACCTCGACCTGCCCCGCCGGGGGCGGACCGGGCTGATCGTGTCGGCGATCGTCGCCGTCGTGGTCATCGCCTTCGTGTGGGTGCTCGCCACCCGCGAGCCGGGCACCGACCGGGCCGCCGACAGCCCGCTCATCGGCCGGGCGGCCCCGGCGCTGGCCGGCCCCACGCTCGACGACGCCACGTTCGACCTGGCCGACGAACAGGGCCGCTGGACGGTCGTCAACGTGTTCGCCACGTGGTGCGGCCCGTGCATCCAGGAGCACCCCGAGCTGCTGGCCTTCGACGAGGCCCACCGCGAGGCGGGCGACGCCACGCTGGTCAGCGTCCTGTTCGACGACCGGCCGGGCACGGCGCGCGCGTTCTTCGAGGAGAACGGCGGCGAATGGCCCGTCGTGATCGACGGCACCGGCACGATCGCCGCCAGCTGGGGCGTGGCCGGGGTCCCCGAGACCTACGTCGTCGCCCCCAACGGCCGGGTCGTGGCCAAGCTCATCGGCGGCGTCACGCAGGACGGGCTCGACCAGGTCATCGACCGGGCCGAGGCCGCGGCCTCGCCGGGACGGGACGAGGCCGACGTCGGCACGGGCGCCGGCGCCGAGGGCGGGGAGGGCGCCCCGTGAGCACGGCGACGACGGCGTCCCGGGGCCGGCTGGTCGGCTGGCTGGCATTGGCCGTGGTCCTGCTGACCGCGCTGGCCATCGGCGTGACCGACGACGGCGGGCCCCGCACGCCCGGCGAGCGCGCCCGCGACATCGCCTCCTCTGTGGCCTGCCCCCAGTGCGACGGGCAGTCGGCGGCCGACTCCGACGCCAGCGCCGCCCGTGGCGTCCGGTCCTACATCGAGGAGCGCCTCGCCGCCGGGGCGTCCGACGACCAGATCCGCGACGAGCTGGCCGGCAGCTACGGCGAGCAGATCCTGCTGACGCCCGAGCGCTCCGGCATCGAGGGGCTCGTGTGGGTGCTACCCGTCGTGGCGCTGGTCCTGGCGTTCGTCGGGCTGGCCGTGGCGTTCCGGCGGTGGAAGGGGCGCAGCGTCGTCCGGGCCTCCGCCGCCGACCGCGCGCTGGTCGACGAGGCCCTGGCGGGGACGCACCCGCCGGAGGGCTCGTGAGCACCGACTCGCCGGCCCGCGTGGCGGCCGACGCCGACACCACGGCGGCGCTCGAGGAGCAGCGCGACTTCCTCCTCCGTTCGCTCGACGACCTGCGCCGCGAGCACGACGCCGGCGATGTCGACGACACCGATTTCCGGGCGCTGCAGGACGACTACACGGCCCGCGCCGCCCGCGTCATCCGGGCGATCGAGGCGCGCCGGTCCGCCTCGCCCTCCGAGGCGGCCGCCGCCGATCGGGCCGCGGGCCGCCGTGCATCCGGCCGGGGTCGCCGCGAGCTGTCGTCGCGCCGACGTGTGGCGATCGCCGCCGGCGTGGCCGCCTTCGCCGTGCTCGCCGGCGTGCTCGTGGCGCAGGCCGCCGGCCGCCGGGGCGGCGACGACACGATCACCGGTGACGTGCGCGACACCACGCGGACCGAGCTGGACGAGGCCGTCCAGCTCGCCGCCCAGCAGGACTACGACGGCGCCATCGCCATCTACGACGACGTCCTGGCCGAGGAGCCCGACAACGTCGAAGCGCTCACGTTCAAGGGCTGGTTCCAGTTCCTGTCCGGCGACGAGAGCGGTGTGGTCACGCTGATCGACGCCGTCGAGACGGATTCCGAGTACCCGGCGGCCCACGCCTTCCTGGCCGTCGTGTTCCAGCGATTGGGCCGGCCCGAGACGGCCCTGCTCGAGCTCGACCGGCTCGACGCCCTGAACCCGCCGGAGGACATCCTCGCCCTGGTCGAGGGCCTCCGCGAGGAGCTGGAGGCCGAGGTCGCCGACGGCGACGCGGGCGCCGGGGCCACGACGCCGACCACGCCCGCCCCGGCCGGGTAGCGGGTTCCTCAGTGGCGGGCGGGTTTGTGGGGGCCGACGGCCGGGGGGGCGAGGTACGAGCACGAGGCCCAGGCGTCGCCGTCGGCGCCGAGGACCCACGTCGACGCCTTGGGGCAGGCGAGCGGGTCGTCGATGCGGGCGCCGCGGTCGCGCAGCGCCCGCAGCAGTTCGGGGATCAGGTCGCCGTGGCTGCACAGCGCCACCGCCCCGTGGCCCGCCGCGGCGGCCTCCGCCCGCAGCTCGCCGGCGAGCGCCAGGGCGTCGTGCACCCAGCTGCCCTCCGCCAGGCGGGACTCGCCCTCGACGGTCAGCGCCAGGCGCTCGGCCAGCGGCTCCAGCGTCTGTAGGCAGCGACGCGAGGGGCTGCTGAGCAGCCGGACGATCCCGGCGCCCGCCAACTGCTCGGCGATCCCCTCCGCCTGGCGCCGCCCCTTGCGGGACAGCGGTCGTTCGCGGTCGGCACCGTCCCAGGCGCCGCGGTCGCCGGCGTGGGCGTGCCGCACGACGTACAGCTTCATGGCCGCATCCCCATCCGTTCTAGCCGAGCGCACCGGCGCGGACAGATGTGCCGTGTTACGCACGTGTGGCGAGGGCACGGAGCTCGGCGAGGACGCGCGGCAGGGCCGCCAGCAGGTGGTCGACGTCGGCGTCGGTGCTGGACCAGCCCAGCGAGACCCGCAGGCTGTGGTGGGCGTCGACGCCCATCGCCGCCAGGACGGGGGAGGGCTCGAGCGCCTCGGACGAGCACGCGCTGCCCGAGTGGGCCGACACCCCGGCCCGGTCGAGCCCGAGCAGGACGGCCTGGGGCTCGATCCCGGCGACCCCGAGGCACACGATGTGCGGCAGCCGGCCGTCACCGGTCGGCCCGCCGCCGCCGGACGAGCCGGGCGACGAGGGCGAGCCCGGCGAGCCGGCCGGCGGCGGGCCGTAGAGCGTGAGGCCGCCGAGGCCCGCCACGCCGGCGATCACCCGGTCCGCCAGGCGCCGCTGATCGGCGGCCTCGGCCGCCAGCCGCCCGCCCGTCGCCAGCTCGGCGCAGGCCGCCCCGAACGCCACGACGCCGGCCACGTTCTCCAGCCCGGCGCGGCGGGCGCGCTCCTGGTCGCCCCCGACGAGCAGCGGGTCGAGCCGCACGCCCCGGCGGACGAGCAGGGCGCCGACGCCGGCGGGCCCGCCCAGCTTGTGGGCGCTGACCGAGAGCACGTCGGCGCCGAGGTCGCGGAAGCCGATCGGGACGCGCCCGGCGGCCTGGGCGGCGTCGACGTGGACCAGGACGCCGCGGTCCCGGCAGCCGGCCACGACGGTGGCCACCGGCTGCACGGTGCCCACCTCGTGGTTGCCCCACTGGACGTGGACGAGCGCGGTGTCCGGCCGGACCGCCGCCAGCACGGCGTCGGCGTCGACCCGCCCGGCGCCGTCCACCGGCACGACCGTCACCTCGCCGGAGCGCTCGGCCGCCCGCCGCACGGCGGAGTGCTCGACGGCGGTCACGACCTGGTGCCCGCCGCCCGGCACGCGGGCGGCGGCCCCGAACGCGGCCGACGCGATCGCCTCCGTCGCCCCGCTCGTGAAGACGACCTCGCGGTTGCGGGCCCCGAACAGCGCCGCCACCTCGTCGCGGGCCGACTCCACCGCCACCCGGGCGGCCATCCCGTCGGCGTGCATCCGGCCGGGGTCGCCGACGAGGCCCGTGACGGGGTCCAGCGCCGCCAGCAGGGCGGCGCCGGCCACCGGCCTCAGCGGGGAGGTGGAGGCGTGGTCGAGGTAGGCCCGCCGGGCCGGCGGGGCCCCGGCCCCGTCAGTCACCCTGGACGGCGGTGACGCAGCGCTCGCCGCCGGTGGGCAGCGTCAGCTCGGTCTCGGTGACGAGCCCGTCGCCGTAGAGCGTGTGGAGCATGCCGCGCACCATGCCGCGGTCGACGGCGCAGATCACCGGGTGCTCGATGGCAGCCCCGCCGAACGGGCAGTGCTCGGCCACGATGCGCAGGCCGTCGCCGTGCCGCTCGGCGTGGGCGGCGAACCCGTGGGCGGTGAGGGCGTCGGCCACCGCGTGCAGGGCGGCCTGGAACGAGCGGTGCCGCTCGGAGCCCGGCGACATCGACGCCGCCATGGCGTGGCCGTAGGTGGTTCCCACGTCCTCGGCCAGGCGCTCGGCCCGCTCGGGGCCCAGCTCGGCGAGAGCCCGGCCCAGCAGCGTGACGAGCACGTCGTCGTGGCGCAGGGGCAGCTCGAAGGCGATGTCGGAGCCCGCCACGCGGTAACGCTTGGACGGCCGCCCGGCGCCCCCGCCGGCGAGGCGGGCGGTATCGACCACGACGTACCCGCCGGCCACCAGCTTGTCGAGGTGGTGGCGGGCGACGTTGGCATGGAGCTCGAACTGCTCGGCCACGGCCGAGGCGGTCACCCCGTCCTCGTGGCCGTGGACGAAGAGGTAGATCTCGCGCCGCGTCGGATCGCCGAAGGCGGACGTGATGGCGGTGACGGCCGACGCGAAGTCGGTCGGCGATACCCGGGACGAGGATGGGGTCGCCTGCGTCACGGCCGGTATTCTACCTATCGGCGTAGTGCTAATCCCCCCGTCCCTGCCGACCTCCGCCGTAGGAGCGAACGCATGACCGTCACCGAAGACCAGGTCCTCGACGCGCTCCGGCCCGTCCAAGACCCCGAGCTGCACCGCAGCATCGTCGACCTCGGCATGGTCCGGTCCATCCAGATCACCGGCCGCCGGGTGGCGGTCCTGGTCGCGCTGACGGTCCCGGGCTGCCCGCTGAAGGGCGAGATCACGCGCCGGGTCGACAGCGCGGTCACCGCCCTCGACGGCATCGACGCCCTCGACCTCGACTTCACGTCGATGACCGACGAGGAGCGCGAGGAGCTGCGCATCCGCCTCCACGGCGACCCCGCCTCCACGGCCGGGTCGCAGCAGGCCCACGGCCACGCCGAGGGCCGGGCCATCCCGTTCGCCGACCCGTCCTCCAAGACCCGGGTGCTGCTCATCGCCTCGGGCAAGGGCGGCGTGGGCAAGTCGTCGGTCACGGCCAACCTCTCGGTCGCGCTGGCCCAGCGCGGCAAGGACGTGGCGGTCGTCGACGCCGACGTGTGGGGCTTCTCGATCCCCCGCATGCTGGGCGTCCAGCACCCCCCGACGGTCATCGACCAGATGCTGGTGCCGCCCGAGTCGCACGGCGTGCGCTGCATCTCGATGGGCTTCTTCGCCCAGGAGGACCAGCCGGTCATCTGGCGGGGCCCGATGCTGCACAAGGCGCTCGAGCAGTTCCTCACCGACGTGTACTGGGACGACCCCGACTTCCTGGTCGTCGACCTGCCGCCGGGCACCGGCGACATCTCGATCAGCCTCGCCCAGTTCCTGCCCCGGGCCGAGGTCTACGTCGTGACGACGCCGCAGCCGGCCGCCCAGCGGGTGGCGCAGCGGGCCGCCTTCATGGCCGAGAAGGTCAACCTCGACGTCAAGGGCGTCATCGAGAACATGTCGTGGTTCACGGGCGACGACGGCAAGCGCTACGAGCTGTTCGGCGAGGGCGGCGGCGCCGCGCTGTCGCAGCGCCTCGGGGTGCCGCTCATCGGCCAGGTCCCCCTCGTCACCGAGCTCCGCGCCGGCGCCGACTCGGGGCAGCCGATCGTGGCGACCGACCCGACCGGCGAGGCCTCGCAGGTCTTCGCCCAGATCGCGGCGACGATCGACGTCGAGCTCGCTCCCACCCGGCGTTACCACGCCGAGCTCCGCATCAGCTGACGGAAGACCCCGTCAAATTGCGCACCTGAGGCCGCCATAGGCGGGCTGAAGTGCGCAATTTGGCCGGGGGCGTCGGTCAGGGGCGGGCGATCCCGTCCAGGAACGAGACGACGGCGTCGTTGAAGGCGTCGTTACGGTCGCCGGCCACCATGTGGCCGGCTCCGCTGACGTCCACCGCCACGGCGTGGGGGACGAGCGCCTGCAGTTGGCGCACGCCGTCCTCGGTCAGCATGTCGCTCGACTTGCCGCGCACGATGAGCGTCGGGATGGTCAGCGTCCGGGCGGCTCTCTCCAGGCGCTCCTCGTTGCGGTACGAGCGGGGCTCGTCAGCACCGCCCAGCAGGAAGTTCGGGTCCCAGTGCCAGTACCAGCGGCCGTCCTCGCGGAGGCGCACGTTCTTGCGCAGGCCCGACAGGTCCGTCGGGCGGGGGCGGTGGGGGTTGTAGGCGGCGACGGCGTCGGCCACCTCCTCGAGGGAGGCGAAGCCGTCGAGGTGGCCGAGCATGAAGGCGGCGATGCGCTCCACGCCGGCCGTCTCGACGCGGGGCGCGATGTCGACCAGCACGAGCCCCGCCGCCAGCGGGCCCTGGCCGGACCGTGGGGCGTCCTCGCCGATCGCCACAAGCGAGGAGATGCCCCCCAGCGAGGCACCGATCAGCACGGGCGGGGCCGACTGGGCCCGGGCCGCGGCCCGGACGTCGGCGGCGAACGCGTCGACGTCGTACGTCCCGTCGGGCGACCACTCGCTGTCGCCGTGGCCCCGGAGGTCGACCGTCGTCGCCCGCCACCCCTTGTCACCGAGCAGGCGGGCCGTCCCGCCCCAGGCGTGGCGGGTCTGGCCGCCGCCGTGGAAGAACAGGACGGGCGGCCCGTCCGCCGGCCCGTAGGCGTCGGCGGCCAGGTCGACCCCGTCACCCCGGATGGTCTCGGTGGCGTCCATCCCGCCAGTCTGGCGGCCGTTTCGCCCCACTAACTAACCAGCGCTCAGCTAGCTGGCGACTTTCTCCTGCTTCTCACCGTCCGTGGGAAGGTGGAAGCCGGCGATCGGCCGGGGCTTGCGCTCGGTGAGGACCTGGTCGACGACGCCGTACTGGATGGCGGCGTCACCCCGCAGGATGAAGTCGCGGTCCATGTCCCGCTCCACCGTGGCCCGCTCCTGGTTGGTGCGCTCGACCAGGATGTCGGTCATCCGCCGGCGCAGCTCGACCATCTCGCGCACCGCGATCTCCATGTCCACCGACTGGCCCTGCGCCCCGCCGTGAGGCTGGTGGATGAGGACGCGGGCGTTGGGGAGCAGCGACCGCTGGCCCGGCGCCCCGGCGGCCAGCAGGACCGACGCCGCCGAGGCCGCCTGGCCGACGCACACCGTGTGGATCGGCGGGCCGAGGAACTGCATGGCGTCGTAGATGGCGAACAGGGCGATCATGTCGCCGCCGGGCGAGTTGATGTACAGGTTGATCGGCTTGTCCATGTCCTCGCCCTCGAGGTGGAGCATCTGGGCGATGATCAGGTTGGCGACCGTGTCGTCGATGGCGGTGCCGAGGAAGATGATCCGCTCCCGCAGCAGGCGGGAGTAGATGTCGTAGGCGCGCTCGCCACGGTTGGTGGACTCGACGACGGTGGGGACCAGCATGTCCGTGTCTCCTCGTGCAACTGTTTGGTTGCAGGTGAGGCTACGGGTGCCGTCACGGATCCGCAACTGTAGGGTTGCACCATGACTCCCGAGAGCGTCACGCGTGAGGTCGACATCGACGCCGCCGCCGAGGCGGTCTGGTCGGCGGTGACCGACCCCGACCTGCGGTCCACCTGGCTCGACGACGACGACGCCACCGAGCGGTCGGTCCGGGTCGACGAGGTCGACGCGGGCCACCGGCTGGTGTGGACGTGGTGGCGGCCCGACGACGAGCCCGGCGCCTCCACGGTCGAGATCGCCCTGCGCCCGCTCGACGGCGGCGGCACCCGCGTGGTCGTCACCGAGACGCTGGCCATGCCGCTCCCGATGGCGAAGGCGCAGGCGGGGGCGTCCGCCTCCCTGAAGTGGGACCGCCGGCTCCTCGGGCTCGAGCTCATGTTCGTCGGCGTGCTGGCCGGCGTGCGCTGACCCCTCCCGGCCGACCCGAGGTGCGCGCCGTGCGCGAGCCACCCGACGCCCTCTTCGCCGCGCTCGCCGACCCGACCCGTCGGTCGATCCTGCGCGCCGTGGCCGAGGACGGCCCGGTCACCGCCACCGGCCTGTCCGAGCGCCTGCCGATCTCGCGGCAGGCCGTGGCCAAGCACCTCGGCCTCCTGCGCGCGGCGGGGCTGGTGACGGCCGACCGGGCGGGGCGCGAGACGCACTTCGTCGCCGTCACCGAGCCGCTCGACGAGCTGGCGGTGTGGGCAGAGCAGGCCGGACGTCGGTGGGACTCGCGCCTCGCCCGCCTCCGCCGCACGGTCGAGGGCCGGCCGCACGCGTCGCCGCACACGTAATCGCCCCGTAAGGACTCTTCGTCCCCGACGGGTTTAGCCTCGGGAGGCGATGAGGACCATCGGCGACCGCCGCTACGAGGCCCAGGACGTCGGCCCGGCGGACCGCGTCCCCGATGGCGAGGGCTCGCCCGTCGGCCGGCGGATCGTGCTCGGCATGCTGGGCCTCGGCGGGCTCGGCATCCTCGTCGGCGACAAGGTGCAGGCCCGCGTCGAGCGGTTGCTCCGCCCTGTCACTCAGAACGACCCGACCGGGCTCACGTCCTTCGTCCCCACGGCCTGCCGCTTCCGCATCTACTCGGTCGTCGGGCACCTGCCCGAACGCAGCGACGCCGACTACCGGCTCACGGTCGACGGCCTCGTCGACCACCCGCTGACGCTGACGCTCGACGAGCTGCGCGGCCGCCCGCAGACCGACCTGGTGCGCGACTTCCAGTGCGTCACCGGCTGGCGGGTGGCCGAGGTGCCCTGGCGGGGCGTCAGGCTCGC
>DATFOS010000151.1:0-14826 GCA_035265325.1 Acidimicrobiales bacterium | reverse complement strand
ACGCCGACGCCGGCCTCTTGTCGCTCGGCGTCTACGGGTCGCCGACGACGGGTGGCGTGTTCGCGTCGTACGGGTCGCTGGTGGACCTCAAGGTGGCGTACCCGCGGGCGATCCTCGGTTTCGCCGGCCCGCGGGTGGCCGAGGGGACGCTGGGCATCACGCTGCCGCCTGGTTCCCACACGGCTCGCTGGGCGTTCGACCACGGCCTCCTCGACGGCCTGGTCGACCCCGAGGACGCGCCGGCCTGGGTCGACGCCGCGCTGGGCCACCGGGACCGTCCGCTGCCGACCCGCCCGCTGCCGACGTGGTCGGACCCGGGCGAGCCGGGCGCCTGGGGCGAGGTCCTGCGCGCCCGGGCGGTGGGCAGGCCGACGGGGGTCGACCGGGCCGCCCGCCTGTGCTCGTCGTGGGTCGAGGCCCGGGGCTTGGACCCGACCGTCCGGGCGGCCCTGGCGACCGTGGCGGGGCGGCGCTGCGTCGTGGTTGCGACCGACCGGTACCGGGGACCGGGGCGTCCCACGCCGGACGGCTTCCGCCTGGCACAACGGGCGGTGGCCCTGGCGTCCCGGCTCGGGTTGCCGCTGCTCACGCTGGTCGACACGCCCGGTGCCGACCCCTCGCCGGAGGCGGAGGCGGACGGCATAGGGCCCGAGATCGCCGCCACGTTCGCCGCCTTCGCCGCCTGCCCGACGCCGATCGTGTCGGTGTGCGTGGGGGAGGGCGGGAGCGGGGGCGCGCTGGCCCTTTCGTTCGCCGATCGGCTGCTGATGAGCGAGCACGCCGTGTTCTCGGTCATCGCGCCCGAGGGCGCGGCCGCGATCCTCGAGCGGGACGTCGCCGCGGCACCCCGGGTCGCCGACATGCTGCGGCTCACCTCGGCCGACATGGCCGAGCTGGGGATCGTCGATCAGGTCATCCCGGAGGGCCAGTCCGCCCTCGACGCCGCCGTCGCCAAGGCGCTCGACGAGGCCGTCCCTGGCGACCGCCATCGCCGCTTCGACGCCGCCACGGCCCGCTGGATCCGGCAGTGACCTGTCGTCGCGCCGGTCGCTCAGCCCGACGGTAGAACGAGTTCCTGCCCAGGAATGAGTAAGTCCGGATTGCCGGGATCGGCCATCCGGCTGCGGTTGGCGTCCACAAGGACACGCCAGTACCGCTCGAGCTGAGCCTCGGTCGGGGCCTGCCCGCCGGAGCGGTCCCGCAGCGTCTCCTCCGCCACGGACCAGAACGAGTCCCCGGCACCGACGACCCAAGGGTCCTCCTGCGCGTCGTCCGCGGCGGAATGGGCGTTGGCTCGTGGACTTGGTGGCTCGGGCGTCGGCCGGTCGTTCGCTCGTTCCCTCGGGACGGGCGGGCTCGCACTCTGCCCTGGGTGTCGGGACGGGTCGCCGTCATCCGCGCGCGTCATCGATGCCGTGACGTCCTCGTTCGTCGGTGGTTGCCGCGCGGCGGCGGCACCGGGACGGCGAGTGGCTTCTGGCGTCACCGGTCGGGCCGCGTGGTGATCGCCGGCGGGCGGCGTTCCATGGGAGTACGTCATCGTGGCGGTCGCTCTGGGCTGGGCCGGCGGCGGAATCGCGGCCGTGGACCGCTCCCGGGTCATCGTGGCGGTCGGGATGGCGGAGGGGTCCTCGACGGCCGTGCCTTGCGGCTCGGCTTCGGTGGTGGCGGTCATCGTCGCTGCGGGAGGCGGAGTGGTGGACGGGGTGGCGCCGGCGGGGCGGGTGGCGAGGCTCGACGGTGGGCTCAGGGGCGGAGCCGTGTCGAGCGGGGCCGGCAACGGGACCCGAGCCAGGAAGGCGCCGGCCACCAGGCCGGCCCCGGCGCTGCGGGTCGCGATGCGCCGGACGACCGGAGGGCTGACGGCTGCGACTATGCGAGCGAGCCGGCGCCAGCCGGCGACATCGGCGACGACCGTCGCCACGGTGACGGCGACGAGGTACCACGCGCCCACCAGGGCGACGAGGCGGACGACGGAGACCGCCATGACGGCGGGCGACGTCCGGTCGAGCCAGGCCGTCAGCGTCTCGGGCGAGTCGGCGGGGACCGACAGCGTGCCCATCGTCGACCCGTGCAGTAGCCGCAGGGTGACGGCGAGGAACGCCGCCCAGAGCGCCAGGTGGACGACCGGGTGCCGGCGGCTCATGCCCGCGCCTCGCCGACCACGACCGGCTCGCCGCCGGTGACGTCGACGACGAGGGCGTCGCAGCCGTCGGGGGCCGGCTCCGCCCGAAGGGCCGCTGCGCCGGCGACGCTACGGACGGCGGCCACGGTCGCCGGTGCCCCCTCGGGTGCCCAGATCGGGAACACGAACACGTCGCCCGTCGCCGGACGGAGCAGCGCCGGTGACGCCACACCGTCGCAGTCCCAATCGCCGATGGCGACCAGGTCGCCGGGCTCGCCGAGGGTCCAACGGGCATCGCCGGCCGAAACTGCGTGGCCCTCGACCGCGAGCGCCTCGGGACAGCCGTCGCCGTCGACGTCCGCCGCCGGTGCAGGGACGGCCACGCAGCCGACGTGGCCGGTCGCCTCGTCGCCACCGGCTCGGTCTGCGGGCGAGCCAGGCCCGTTCGCCGGCGACGCCCCGCCGGCGGCCAGGACGCCCGCCGCCAGCGTGACGCCGACGGCGCCGGCGGCGATCCCGACGGTCGTGCGGCGCCGGTGCCCGTTCCCCTCGTGCCCCCGATCTCGCCGATCGGCCGAGGACGAGCGACGGAGGTCGGGTATCCCGGCACGCCGCGCCCGGCCGGACGCCGATCCGACGCGCAGCGGCGGGCGGGGCGTGGGCCGAGCCGGTGGGACGACGTCGGGCTCAGCGGAGGCGCCGCCCCTGGGGTCGTCTTCGTCTCCTGAGACGGCGTCGCCGGTGGCGGCGTCGTCCCAGAAGCTCTCGTCGGGGCCTCGAGCGATCCACATCCTCACCTTGGCCATGGCCTCGTCCTCGTGCTCCGGCGCCACGAGCCACCGGTCGTCGCGGGCCGCATCCCGCTCGGGATGGCCGAGAGCGAGGGAGTCGCCGTAGCGGGGCGGGTCGGCGACACCGACCTCCGGCCACACGTCCTGCCCGTGCTGCTCGCCGGCGATGTCGTCCCGGTCGTGGAGGTCGTCGACGTCGTGCCCGACGTCGTCGCCGGCCTCCGGCCCGACGGAGGCAGCGTCGAACGCCGGGTTCGTCCCCGGGCCCTCCGGCGGCACATGGTTAGTCGGGTGGTGGCCGTCGTGGTCGCGGTCGGCGAGGTCATCGCGTCGCGGGGCGCCGCCCGAACTGTTCGCCCATCCAGGGGCGTGGGTCGACGGCGTCCCGTCGGGATCGTCGGCTGCTGCTCCGTGGTCGTGGCCACCACCTCGGTCGAGGGCCGCCGGCGGTGTGCCGAGCCCGTCACCGGAGTGGGGGGCGGGGCCCGCCGGGACCGTGATGGTGTGCCAGACGTCGGCGAGCGACGGTGTGGCGATGAGGCCCCCCGGGGCGGCGTCGATGGCGACCCGGGAGGCCTCGACCATGCCGGGGGCGGGGAGAGCCGGCACCCCGCCCCCGGCGGACGGCCCGTGGGGGGTCGGGCCGGACCTGTGTGCCGACGTCAGCGGCGCGTGACCGGGCGAAACCCGGTGGGCGGCGTGGTCGCGAGCGGTGTGGGCCCGTGCCGGGGATGGGTCGGTGACCGTCCAGGGGAGTGAGCCGGTGGCGACCGCACGGCCGCCGGCCTTCGGTGCTGCGGGCGGGGCCGGCTCGGCCGGCGTCGGTGGGGTGTCAGAGGATGCCGGCGGCGGGAGTTCGGCGGTGGGGACGACCGCCAGGATGGAGCCCGCCAGGCTGCGGGCGCTGGGGCGGCGGCCCGACGTCGGGTCGAGCGCCCGGGCGGCCACCTGGGCCAGCGCCCGATGGTCCGCCGGCACCGCCCGCCGCCACGGCACCCGCCGCTCGGGCACCACGCGATCGAGCAGGGCCTCCACCAGCAGGCCCAGGTCCTCGACGTCATCGGCGGGGCCGGCGCCGTCGGGACCGGACAGCCCGCACAGCCGGGGCCGCCCGTCCGCACCGAGGAGCACGTGGGTCACGTCGAGGCGCCCGTGCACGAGGCCGATCTCGTGGAGGTCGGCGATCGTCGCCGCCACCGCGGCGGCGAGCCCGGCGGCCTGGGCCAACGTGCCGCGCCACCCGTCGAGGGTGTCGCCGGCGTAGCCGGTGCGCAGCTCGTCGCCCACGCCGTGGGAGGCCGGCCCGCTCGACAGGAGCGTGACGACGCCGGGGTGGCCGGCCCGGCGGAGGCGGGCGGCCTCGGCACGGATGCGCTCGGCGTCGTCGGGGGTGGACGCGGACTTCACCGCCACGAGACCGTCGTCGCCCAGCGCGACGGTGACCTTTACGCTCATGGCGCC
Source organism: Acidimicrobiales bacterium (assembly GCA_035265325.1). Classification (GTDB taxonomy): domain Bacteria; phylum Actinomycetota; class Acidimicrobiia; order Acidimicrobiales; family VFJN01; genus DATCLS01. The sequence continues at coordinate 10,449 of DATFOS010000151.1, read as the reverse complement.
AAGGATGCTGAAACGGCACGAGAGCTGTCAAGCGAAAAGGCATCGAAACAACACGAAACGTCAGGTCACGGCGTTCCGTCCTCCGCGGTCGCCGTCGCCGTGGCCGTGACCGTCGTGCCGTCCGGGGTACCGGGGATGACGCCGGCGAACACGTAGTCCGCCGTCATCGAGATCGTGACGACCAGTCCCTCGGCGGTGATGTCCACGGTCGGCGGGGCGGCCAACGACCCGGCCAGCTCGCTCGCCTGGACGGCCGTGGCGACGACGCTCTCGGCGGCGTCCGCGTCCAGCCGGTACTCGCCGCGGCGCAGCGCCACGGGGTCGGCACCCGCGGTCACGGCGTCGTTGGCGGCGGCCGCGGCCAGGTCGTACGCCTGGCGCTGGCGGAGCTGAACGAGCGCCATGTCCACGGCGATCGACGCCAGGACCAGCACGATCAGGACGCCCGCCGGCATGAGCATCAGCGCGCTGCCCCGCTCGCGACGACGGCTCCGTGCTCCGGTCCCAGCCGGCTGGCGGCGAGCCGGTCGGCCGCCGCCTTGCGCAGCGCTACGAGGGGCCTCGGCGTCGGCTCCGCTCATGCCGTCACCGCCCACGGTGCGGGGCACAGGACGGCCGCCGGGATCGGATCGCGGACGTCGCCCGCATCGGCGACGGCTGCGCGCCGGCCCGCGGTCATGCGCACAGCTCGGCGGAGCCGGGGACGCCGTCCCGATAGGGGTCGACCAGCTCGGTGTGGGAGCTGGTGACGGTGAAGGCCTCGCCGAAGCCGCCGATCCACGGGAGCGTCAGGGCCGGGACGCGGTAGGTCGCCGTGAACGTGGCGCGGGCGCAGCGGGTGTAGGCGCCGGCGCCGCCCGGTCCGTCGAGCGACGTGAGGGCGACCGTGGCGGTGTCGGGGTTGCGTCCGTGGGCGGCGAGCGCGTCGAGGCCGGCCGCCACGGCCTGCGCCTCGGCGTCGCCGCCGGCGTCCGCCGCCACGACGGGCGACTCCACGAACCGGCGGGTGGCCTCGCGGGCGGCGGCGTCGGTGGCCAGCTTGGCGTCCACCACGGCCCAGCAGTTGGCGACGAGCAACGTCCCGATGACGAACAGCAGCACGCCGAACGGCAGGACCTCCACCCCACCGACCTGGCCCCGGTCATCCCGCCGCCGGCAGGTGACGGAGGGAGGGCGGGCGACGGGCTGTCCGGTACCCGATGAGTGACTGGCCCCAGCTCCAGTGATGATCAGGCCCCCGGCGTCTCGCGGCGGGCGGGGGAGGATCGGCCCGCCGTGGCGCCCGACGGTGGTGGCGGCGCGTCGGGGGCGTCCGAGGAGGACGACGGGGACGGGGACGGCGAGGACGGCGAGGATCGTGGCCGCGAGGGTGGCGACGGCGGTGGAGCGAGCGGGCCGGGCGCCTCCACGACGGGGATCGCGGCAGGGTTCGTGCGCGGGTCGTCGTGCTCCTCCGCGTCGGCGGACGGGACCGCCGGAGCGCCGTTGCCGCCGTCCGGGCCGCCGGCACCGGGGCCGCCCCCCTCGCCGGCGGCGTCGCCGGCGCCGTCCTCGGACGCCTCGGGCGCCTCGCCGGTGGACGAGGGGGCCAGCGGGTCGACCTGGACGCGACCGATGCGGCGTCCCTGCACCCGCTGGGCCGTCAGCCGCCAGCCGTCGACGTCGACCGACTCGCCCTCGGTGGGGACCCGGCCGAGCTCGTGGTAGAGCAGGCCACCGATCGAGTCCCAGTCGCCCTCGGGCAGTTCGGCGTGGAGCAGGTCGTTGACCTCGTCGAGCGCGGTCCGGGCGTGCGCCCGCAGCGAGCCGCCGGGTAAGGGCTCGATGAGCGGGTCCTCGACGTCGAACTCGTCGACGATCTCGCCGACCAGCTCCTCGATCAGGTCCTCGAGTGTGACGAGCCCGGCCGTGCCGCCATACTCGTCCACCACGATCGCCATGTGGAACTTCTCGCGCTGCATCTCGCGCAGCAGCTCCGGCACCCGCTTCGTCTCCGGGACCAGGCGCGGCGTGCGCAGCAGCGTCCCCACCGGCTCGTGCTCGAGGCCGTCGCGCTCGGCCCGCATGAGGTCCTTGGCGTAGACGAGGCCGACGACGTCGTCGATGTCCTCGCCGCGCACGGGGAGGCGGCTGTAGCCGTTGAGCAACACGACCTCCATCACGTCGGCCACGCGGAACGAGGCGTCGACCGTCACCATGTCGGGCCGCGGCACCATGACCTCGCGTACGAGCGTGTCGCCGAACTCGATGATCGACTCGATGAGCTGGCGTTCGTCGGCCTCGATCACGCCCTCCTCGACGCCGCGCTGGGCGATGGCCAGCAACTCCTCCTCGGTGAGGAAGGGGCCGCGCTCGAGGCCCTTGCCGGGCACGACGGCGTTGGTGAGGCTGATCAGCGCCCGGGCCGCCATCCGGGCCGGCGCCAGGCGGACGAACACGCTGATCGGCCGAGCCGTCAGCAGAGCGGCCCGCTCGGGGTTCAGGAAGGCCCACGTCTTGGGGACGGACTCGCCGAGCAGGAACACGACCAGCACGTCGATGGCGACGGCCACGATCAGCCCGGTGAGGCCGAACAGCCTGTCGCCGACGATGCCGACCAGCGTCGCCTGGACCAGCTGGCACAGCACCGACAGGAACCGCACCGGCGTGAGGAACGACTGCGGGTCGTTCACGAGGCGGTGCAGGGCGCGGCCGCTGCGGTGCCCGCCCTCGGCCAGCTGCTCGCTGCGGGACCGGTTCAGCCGGGTCAGGCCCACCTCGGCCACGGCGAGGTAGGCCGTGGCGATCAGCAGCACGGCGACGGCGGCGAGCATCTCCAGCTCGGTCTGGCTCACCGCGCCAGCCTTCCCGGTGAGCGGCCCGGCCATCCGGGCAGGTGTTCGCCGTTGGGCTCCGCGTCGCCCCGCGACGTGCACGGGGCGGCGGCAGAGTGGCGGGTCGGCGCCGTCCCCGGGTAGGCGGCGAGGGGAGGCGCCGGCGGGGTCACGGCCGGTCGCGGTGGAACTTGTCGAGGAGCTCGCGCTCCCGGGCCTGCATGATCGTCGCTTCCTCGGGCTCGGCGTGGTCGTGGCCCAGCACGTGGAGCACGCCGTGCACGACCAGTAGCGCGATCTCGTCGTCGTAGGTACCGGCGTGCTTGGGCGCCTGGGCGGCGGCCACGGACGGGCACACCACCACGTCGCCGAGCAGGAGCGGCAGGTCGTCGTCGTCGACCTCGTCGCGGTCGGGACCGGTCGTCCCGGCGTCGGGCCAGCGGCCCGCCGTCGCAGGGTCGTCGATCGGGAAGGCGAGGACGTCGGTCGGGCCCGGCTTGTCCATGAAACGCAGGTTGAGGTCGGCGATAGCGGCCTCGTCGACGAACATGAGGGACAGCTCGGCCTCGCCGCGCACGCCCTCGGCGATCAGCACGTTGTGGGCCAGCTCGACCCAGCGGGCGACGTCGACCTCCTCCGCGTCCTGCTCGTCGGAGCCGAAAACCTCGACGTTGCCCTCGGGGCCGACCCGCTCGGGCCGGGGAGGGGGACGGGGGACGTCAGCGTCGTCGCCGGGCCGCGCCCCGTCGGGGAAGGGCCCGCTCACCGGGGCTCGGCCGACTGGCCGGCGGCGTCGATGCGCTCGTAGGCGTCGACGATGTCCTGGACGATGCGGTGGCGGACGACGTCGCGCGACGAGAGCTTGACGAACGCCAGGCCGTCGATGCCGGTCAGGATGCGCTCGAGCCCGGCCATGGCGCTGCGGCCGTTGGGCAGGTCGACCTGGGTCATGTCGGCGGTGACGACCGCCCGCGACCCGAAGCCGATGCGGGTCAGGAACATCTTCATCTGCTCGGGGGTCGTGTTCTGGGCCTCGTCGAGGATGATGAAGCTCTTGTTCAGCGTGCGCCCGCGCATGAACGCCAGCGGCGCCACCTCGACCGTGCCCCGGTCGACCAGGCGCTGGGCGCCCTCGGGCTCGACCATGTCGAACAGCGCGTCGTAGAGCGGCCGGAGGTAGGGATCGATCTTGGCGGCGAGGTCGCCGGGGAGGAAGCCCAGCCGCTCGCCCGCTTCGACGGCCGGCCGCGTGAGGATGATGCGGTCGACCTCCTTGGCCTGCAGGGCGTGGACGGCCATGGCAACAGCCAGCCACGACTTCCCGGTACCGGCGGGACCGATGCCGAAGGTGATGACGTTCTCGCGGATGGCGTCGACGTAGGCCTTCTGGCCGGCCGACTTGGGGCGGACCGTGCGTCCGCGGGACCCGCGGAAGACCTCGGTCGTCAGCACCTCGGAGGGCCGCTGGTCGGCCCGGACCATCTCGATCGTGCGCGACACGCCGGCCGGCTCGAGCCGCTGGCCCCGCTCGAGGAGCAGCACCATCTCCTCGAAGAGGAGGCCGACGCGCTCGGTCTCGGCGTTGTCGCCGGTGATCGCGATCTCGTTGCCCCGCACGTGGATCTCGACGCCCGGGAAGGCGGACTCGACGACACGCAGCAGCTCGTCGCGGTGGCCGAGGAGGTCGGCCATCAGGTGGTTGCCGGGGACGGAGATCTTGACCTGCGTGGTGGCCACGAAGCCAACAGACTAGTGCCGGGCCGGGCGAACCCGGGTGAGCAATCGAACACGGGCCCGACGACGGTCGGGCGGGCTGCGGGGCCGTAGGGTCCGGCCGTGCGCCACGCCATCTTCCTCCCGCTGTTCGGCGAGCTGGCCGAGCCCGCCCTGGCCGCTGACCTGGCCGCCGAGGCCGAGGCCGCCGGCTGGGACGGCGTGTTCGTCTGGGACCACACCATCTACCGCCCACCCGTCACCCACATCGCCGACCCGTGGGTGGCGTTGGCGGCGATGGCGTGCGCCACCGAGCGCGTCCTCCTCGGGCCGCTCGTCACCCCGCTGTCCCGCCGCCGTCCCGAGGTCGTCGCCCGCGCCTCGACGACGCTCGACCGGCTCTCGGACGGCCGGTTCGTCATGGGCGTCGGTCTCGGCTCGGACAAGAGCCGCGAGCTGAGCGCCTTCGGCGAGGAGCTCGACGACCGGGCGCGGGCGCGGCTGCTGGACGAGGCGCTCGACGTCCTGGTCGCGCTCTGGTCCGGCGAGGAGGTCCAGCACGACGGGCCGGCGTACCGGGCGGACGGCGTGCGGTTCCTGCCGACGCCCGTGCAACGCCGCATCCCCGTGTGGGTGGCGTCGCGCTACCCGGCCCGCCCGCCGCTGCGCCGGGCGGCCCGCCACGACGGGCTGTTCCCCATCGACCTCGACCGGCCGGACCAGCTGCGCGAGCTGCTCGAGGTCATGTCCGCTCACCGGGCGCCGCAAGGCCCCGAGGCGCCCGACGGCCCTGCGGACCGGCCGTTCGACGTGGTCGTCGAGGCTCCGCCGGGGGCCCGGGCGGACGAGTGGGAGGCCGCCGGCGCCACGTGGTGGCTCGCCGGGTTCGACCAGTTCACGATCACGGCTGCGGTGGTTCGCTCGGCGATTGCCGCCGGCCCACCAGGGCTCTGATCTGTGGATAAGTTCCGAAATCCACAGGCTTGCCCTACTCGTAGCTCACAGGCGGGCCGTCGTACCGTGCCCGCATGCCGACATTCGAGGTGACGCTTCGTGACCGCTCGGCGGAGGTCGTGGCCGGAGCCGATGCGTATCAGCAGGAAGGCCCGATGACCACGTTCTTCCGTCGAGGCGACGGGCGCGACGTGATCGACTCGTGGAGCGTCCGCATCGCCAGCTTCCGCACCGCCGACCTGCTCTCGGTCCGCCGCTGGGAGAACGGCCAGGCCCCCGCCTCGCGGGTCCACGCGCTGGCCAGCTGAACCGCCACCGTGGCCCCGTGCACCGTGCCACGGGGCCACGGCCTCTTCTTCGTAGGCCGCCGCCAACGGCGCCGGCGGCCTGCGGGGTCCCACCCGTCCCATCGGGCAGGCCGCTGCGCCCTGGCGCGCGTCGCGTGGCCGGCGGCGGCTCACGGTCCGTGGACGCCGACGACCACCTCGCCGATCGTTGCCAGCGGCAGGTACGCGGTGCCGACCGGCGGGGCGTCCCCGTCGAGGCGGACGACCACGACGTCCCGGCCGACGGTGCGCACCGTCCCGGACACGGTGTCGCCGCCGTCGCGGGTCACGAGCAGCGCCCGGTCCCGCTCCGCGGCCAGGCCCGCGAGCGCCTCGGCCAGGCCCAGCGCGCTGCGGACCGGCCGGTCGCCGACCGGGGCGTGCGCCGCCTGCGTCCGGACCGAGGACACGGCGCCCGTCGCCACCAGCACGTCGTCGCCCGCGGTCGTGGTCAGGGCGACGAAGTCGTCCCCGAGCGCACGGATGTGGCCCGTGTGGCGCCGGCCGGCCGAGGTTCGCACGGTGACCGTACTGCTCCGCTCGGCCAGGTCGGCGAGCACGCCGGCGAGCGTGCCGCCCTCCTCGGCGGACTGCAGGAGCCAGCGCTCGCGCGACCGGCGCCGGGCGGCGTCGTCCACCCGCGCCTCGGCGGCCCAGCGCTCGAGGCGTGCCGTGAGCCCGTGGGGCGACCCATCGCCCTCCCCGACCAGCGACGGGACGGCGTCGGCCGCGGGCAGGTCGGCGTCCCAGTCCCGCCGGTCCATCGGGCGGAACGCTACCTCCCGTACGGCCGAGGCCACGAAGCGTCGGCCGTCTGTGCGATGAGCGGTCCGCTCCGGGGGTGTGCGGCGCCGACCACCGGGTAGCGGGCCGTCATGTTGGAGATCGTGGTGGTGCTCGTGGTCATCGGCGTCATCGTCCTGGCGGCGTGGCCGTTCGTCGTCCGGCGGTCGTCGCAGGAGACCCGCACCCCGGCCGACCAGGGCGAGGTGACCGACACGTCGGTGATCCCGCCCCGCCGGCCGGACAAGCCTGTGCCCGGCTCGCAGACCGACCGCGAGCGCCACGGCATGCCCTGAGGGGCCGCCGCGCGGGCGAGCGGCGAGCCCGGCGGCCCGGAACGGCTCGGGCCGGCTCAGGCCGGGCGCATGTGGACGCGCACGATGGTCCCGAAGGCGGACGACCGGAACTGGACCAGGTCGCACACCTCGTTCACCAGCCACACGCCTCGCCCGCCCAGCTGGTCGGGGGCCGGACGCCGCCGCCCGATGAGCGGGTCGGTCACGTAGCCCCGGTCGCACAGCTCGTAGACGAGGTTGCCGCAGGACGCCCACGCTCGGAGCCGGCCGAGCCCGCCCCCGTGCAGGATGCTGTTCGTGGCCAACTCGCTGACCGCCAGGACCAGGTCGCGGACGCGCCGGACGCTGAGGCCGAAGTCGAGGGCCTCCTCCTCGACGCGAGCGCGGAGCCGGGGCAGGCAACCCCGGTCGACCACCATGTCGTCGAGCAGCGGCTCGGGTGGCGGCGGGAGCGGGTCGCCGAGGACGCTCGCCGGGTGCGGCTGGCCGGGGTAGTCGCCACAGGGATAGCGGGTGGGGCCGTTGAGCAGCGAGGGGTGCGATTGGCCGACGCCGGCGACGAGGTCGTCGGGGAGGGCGCTGACGTCGTAGGGGCACAGCAGCCACAGGTCGGGACAGTCGGCGAAGGCCGTGTTGAGCAGCCGCTCGTGGTGGCGGCACTCGACCAGCTCGTCGGGGCTGCGACCGGGCCAGACCGGCTCGCCGATGGCCCGGAGGGCCTGGCCCGGCCTGCGGTGCCGCTCCACCGCCGCCCGCCACACCGAGATGATGCGGGCCGGGTTGCGGCCCAGCTCACCGACGTCCTCGACGTGGACGCGGGACACCGCCGAGCCCAGCGCCGAGCGGAGCGCGTCGCCGCTGCGGGCGGTCACCAACGCCACGACGGGGTCGCCGGCGGCGAGACCCTGCTCGATCCACGGGACGAGCGACCGGACGAGCCCGTCCGCCCCCCGGTAGAGCACCGCCTCGTGAAGGAAGCCGTCACCGGCCTTCCACCCGCTCCAGCCGTCGCTCCGGTCGTCGTCGCAGCCGTCGTCGCCACCACCGCCGTCCCCGCCACCGTTCCCACCGCCCCTGCCGCCGTCCCGCCTGTCGCCCCAGCTGTCGTCGCGTCGGAAGGGACTCACAGGAAGCGCACCGCCCGTGTCTCGGTGAAGCCGAACAGCTCCCACAGGCGGGCCAGCGCCGGACTCGCCGACCGGCCCCGGACCTCGGACCCCCGTTCCGCCCGCCGGGCGGCGAAGCGGGCGAGCACCCCTGTGGCGCCGGCGTCGAAGAACGTGGCGCCGGCGGCGTCGAGCGTCACCGGGCCGTCCGGCGGGAGCGTGGCCAGTGCGTTCTCGAGCAGCCGCACCTGGCAGGCGTCGACCTCGCCCTCGAGCGCCAACCCGCCCACGCAGGGGTAGACGCCGAAGGTGGCCGCCCGGCCCGACCGTCTCGGGTGGACGCTGGCCAGGGCGTCGGCCACCTCGGGCCCGACCACCCGCTCGTCATACGCGCACATCATGACGAGCGGCTGGTCGAGGACGAGCTGGCCCACGCGCTGCTCCCACGTCAGATGGCCGTCGCACCAGTTCGGGTCGACGACCTGCGAGGACGCCTCGTAGACCAGGCGGACGCCGGACCAGCCGGCCGCTCGCGCCGCGTCCGCGCTGCGGCGCAGGACGGCGACCTGCCGCTCGAGGGCGACCGGCCCGCCACCGGCGGACAGGTCGGCGAGGTCGTGCATCACCAACTCGCCCCGTTCGGTCATCGCCGTCACGTCGCCGAGCGGCGCCAGGTCGGCGGGACCAATGTCGAGTCGGCTGTCGGAGACGACCACGAGGCGCTCGCCCCGTGCCCGGCCCTCGGCCAGGAAGGCGAGGGCGCCCTCGTGGAAGGCGCGCCGCTCTGCCTCCGACCCGTACACCCAGCAGGCGTGGCCCGGGGGTGACGGAGGCCCCATCGCATCCGTCGTACTCCACATCGCCGGCAGCATAGGCCCCCCTACGTAGGCCAGCGCCCGCAGAGAGTGCAGAACGTCGGAGCCTTGCGTGGTTTTCGCCGTTCGAGCCGTAGGGAAGACGGTCAGATGGCCAGGACGCGCGCGGCGACCGTGACGGCCCACACGGCGGCGACGGTCGCCGGCGCCCATGCGGGGACGCGGGGTGGCGACGTCACGAGGACCAGGGCACCGTAGGTCGACACGTCGACGAGGTGGCGCAGGTCGGACGGGTCCCGCCAAACGCTCGCAGCCAGGCACGTCGCCGCCAGCGTGGCGACACCGAGCGCTATGGCGAGGAAGCCGCGGTCCGTCCCTGGCGGAGGGGCCCCCTGCGGGGGGTCGTGCGCGACGGGCACGGCCGGAGGTCGGAGCGCCCGCACGGCGGCGGCCAGGAGGACGAGCGTGCCGGCGAGCTGGAGGGGGGCGATCCAATGGAGCCGGGGAAGCTCGCCCTGCGCCCATTTCACGAGGCCGGGGACCATGTCGCTGAACGGTGGGACGATGTTGCTCCCGCCCGCCGCCCCGGCCGGCAGCTCGCCGATGTTGCGCCACAGCACGAGCTGCCAGGCCAGGTACACCAGCCCGGGGACGACCCATGCCAGGTCGGGTCGTCCCGGCCGGGACCGACGGCGGCCGATCGCGGCGAAGCGCCAGAGGGCGTAGGCCCCGACCGTCACGAGCGCCTGCTCACGGGTCAGCACGGCGTAGGACCACAGGAGGGTCGCGGCCCCGACCCGGTCCCGCTGCAGGGCGACGAGCCCGCCGAGGACGCAGGCGACGGTCACGCACTCGGCGAGGTCCCGGCCCAGGGCGAGCACCAGTCCGGGGGCCGCCACGACGAGCAGCCCCCACACCGCCGGTCGGCCCGCCAGCCGGGCCAGCCGGGCGGCGGCGTACCCGGCGGCCCCCACGGCGGCGACGTTCACCGCCACGAGGGCGCCGGCGACGGCTCCGGCCTGCCCGGCGCTGGCCGCGAAGGCGAGGAGGGGGTAACCGATGCGGGGCGGGCGGTAGGCGTTGTCGAACCGGACGCCGTCGTGCTCGCTCCCCCAGCGACCGGGGTCGACGGCCAGTCGCCAGAAGAACTGCCCGTCGTAGCCCGGGCCGGGGAGCACGTGCAGGTCGACGCCCGTGTCGTCGGCGACGGCGCCGCGGTCGACGAACAGGTCCCCGGCCACCACGAAGCGCGTGACGTCCCCGTCGGCCGCGATCAGAAGCCGGAGCAGGACGAAGGCGACCGCGGCGGCCGCCGCCGCGGCCCCGACCCGCCGCGGCCCCCAGGTCAGCGCCCGAGCACGAAACGGCTCGAGGCCATGGCGGGCGCGTCGGAGCGGCCGGTCGGCGGCAGGGGCGAGGGGGGATGTCGTCGCCGGCGGGCCGGCGTCGCAGGACGCCGGGGGCACTCGGCGCTAGAGCTCGTCGTCGGCGCGGCCGGCCGGCTCGGGGTAGAGGTGCTCGAGCTCGCCCGGCTGAATGCGGGACCTGCTGATGAAGTCGTTGACCTCGTGGGCCCGGAGGCGGATGACGCGGCCGAACCGGTAGGCCGGGAGCTCGCCGTGGTCGATGAAGCGGTACAGCGT
>DATFOS010000150.1:0-69689 GCA_035265325.1 Acidimicrobiales bacterium | reverse complement strand
GATCCGCCCGAGGCGGTCGGTGCGGTCGGCGTTGCGGTCGAGGCGGTCGGCGGTGCGCTCGGCGGCCTCGTGGCGCTCGGACCGGTCGCGGACGGCCGGGCGCGGGGCGTAGGCGTGGTGGGGGTCGTGCCGCCCGTTGCCGTTGCCGTTGTGCGTGTCGTCTTCCAGGGTGGGCGGCAGAGTGCGCACCGTGCCGCGCGCCTCGGGCGACGGGCGGGGCACGCCAGGGGTCGTGTAGCGGGGCAGGGGGCGCTGGCGCTCGGAGACGGCGTACTCGTCGTAGTCGTCGTACTCGTCGTCCGGGCCGAGGCCCAGATAGTGCATCGCCCTTCGCCACATCGAAGCCATGAGTCCTCCGCGACCTCGGCGAGCCTAGTGTCGCATCCCAGGTCGAGCCGGTCGCGGACCGAAGAGCGCGCCGCCCACCCGGATCATCGTCGCGCCCTCGTCGACCGCCACCTCGATATCGTCCGACATCCCCATCGACAGCTCGCGCAGGCCGTGCGCGTCGGCGAGCTCCCGCAGGCGCCGGAAGGCGGGCCGGGCGTCCTCGGGGTCGCCCGCCGGGCCGATCGTCATGAGACCGCGCACGTCGAGGCCGACGTCGCGCAGCCCGTCGAGCAGGGCCGGCAGCAGGGTCGGTGGGCACCCGCCCTTCTGGTCCTCGTCGGTGGTGTTGACCTGGGCGAACACGGCCGCGCCGGGCGCTTGGCGGGCGACCTCGACCCCCAGGGACAGCCGGTCGACGCTGTGCCACAGCCCTACGTGCGGCGCCGCCTTGCGGACCTTGTTGCGCTGCAGCCGCCCGATGAAGTGCCACGTCGGCAGCGGGCCGTCGTCGTCGGCCAGTTCGCCCGCCTTGGCCTCCAGTTCCTGGACGTAGCTCTCGCCGATGTCGGTCAGGCCGGCGGCCAGGGCGGCACGCACGGCGTCGGCCCCGAAACCCTTCGTGACCGCCACCAGGCGGACCCGTTCGGGGTCACCGCCGGCCCGCTCGATGCGGGCGCGCACGGCGGCGAGGCGCTCGGGCAGGCCCGCGAGGGCGGCCGACGGCGTGGCCGCGGCGTCGACCATCACCGCGCCTCGACCCACACGAGCGTGGCCTGCCGCCCGGCGTCGCCCCGGGCACGGTGGGAGAAGAAGCGGCTGTCGGCGTCGCAGGCGGTGCAGGCCGGAGAGGCCTCGACCTCGTCGACGCCGGCCCGGCGGAGGGTCGCCACCACGGCGGCCGGCAGGTCGAGGGCCGGGCGGTCGTCCGCGGTGGTGCCCCGGGCCTCCTCGCCGACCGCGGCCACGACCTCGTCGAGGGCGTCCTTGCCGAACTCGTAGCAGGAAGGATGGATGCAGGGCCCGACCAGGGCGCGCACGTCTCCGGCCCCGCCGGCGCGCAGCGTGGCCACTGTGGCCTCGACCACGCCCGCGGCCAGGCCGCGCCAGCCGGCGTGGACGGCCCCGACCGGGCCCTCGTCGGAGACGAGGACGATCGGGGCGCAGTCGGCCGTGTGCACGGCGAGAACCGCACCGGTGACCGACGTGACGGCGGCGTCGGCGGCGGCGCCCGCCCGGTCGCCCGGCGCGGCCACCGTGACCACCCTGGGGCCGTGGACCTGGTGCAGCCACGTCCACGGGGCGTCCGCCACGGCGCGCCGGCGGGCGTCGAGGTCGGGCCCGGGCCGCCGCACCGACAGGTCGCCGGCCGCGATCGTGGTCGAACGGACGTGGGCGACGCGCCCGCCGCGCTGCTCGAACGCCCGGTCGAGCGCGAGGGGGCCCACGACGGCCCTACTTCAAGAAGGAGGGGACGTCGAACTCGTCGTCGTTGTCGAGGCCGAGGTCGTCGGAGGACGACGGCTTCGAGGACGACGAGGAGAACACGTCGACCTCGTCGAGGACGCGGCTGGACGTCGAGCCCAGGCCGGCGCTCGTGCCGGCACCCCCGGTACGGGGCTCGTGGTCGTCCCACCGGTCGAAGCCGGCGGCGATGACCGTGACCCGGACCTCGTCGCCCATCTCGTCGTCGATGATCGAGCCGAAGATGATGTTGGCGTCGGGATGGGCGACGCCGTGGATGACCTCGGCGGCCTCGTTGACCTCGAAGAGGCCGAGGTCGCTGCCGCCGGCGATCGTGAGGAGGATGCCACGGGCGCCCTCGATCGAGGCCTCGAGTAACGGCGAGCTGATCGCGTTGCGGGCCGCCTGGAGCGCCCGGCCCTCGCCCGAGCCGTAGCCGATGCCCATGAGCGCCGAGCCGGCGTTGCTCATGATCATCTTCACGTCCGCGAAGTCGGTGTTGATCAGCCCGGGCGTCGTGATCAGGTCGGTGATGCCCTGGACGCCCTGCAGGAGGACCTCGTCGGCCATCTTGAAGGCGTTGACCATCGACGTCTTCTCGTTCGACACGCTCAACAGGCGGTCGTTCGGGATGACGATGAGGGTGTCGACCTTCTCCTTCAGGCGTTGGATGCCCTGCTCGGCCTGCACGGCCCGGCGGCGGCCCTCGAAGGTGAACGGCCGCGTCACGACGCCGATGGTCAGGGCGCCGATCGACTTGGCGATCTCGGCCACGACCGGGGCGCCACCGGTGCCGGTGCCACCGCCCTTGCCGGCGGTGATGAACACCATGTCGGCGCCCTTGAGGATCTCCTCGATCTCGTCGCGGTGCTCGTCGGCCGCCTGGCGCCCGACCTCGGGGTCGGACCCGGCGCCGAGGCCGCGGGTGAGCTCGCGGCCGATGTCGAGTTTGGCGTCGGCGTCGCTCATGAGCAGCGCCTGGGCGTCGGTGTTGACGGCGATGAACTCGACGCCCTTGAGGCCGGCGTCGATCATGCGGTTGACGGCGTTCACACCACCACCGCCGATGCCAACGACCTTGATCACGGCCAAGTAATTCTGGGGGTTGCTGGCCATGGGTCGTGTCCACCCTTCACGTCAGGAGCCACCGAAGGCTCGGGCTGCGCGCGCCTGATCTGCACCGCCGGCGCCCGCTGGCCGATGCGGCGGGCAAGGGTGCCAAGGTACCAGAGGCCGGGGAGCGACCCCGCCCGGCGACGCTGCCGGAATGCCCCGTCGACCGCCCACTGCACCCGTCCCGAATCGGATCGACCGATACCAGTCATCGGGTATAGTTCGGTAAAGTTCAGTACTTTTGTCGATCGTCCGAGTGTTACGACAGCCTACGAACACCCTTCGTGGCGGGTCAAGGCCGGAGAGCCAGGTGCCCGCAGATCGACCACGGCGAGGCAGTCGAGCTGCACCCGGGCCAGCACGGTTTCCAACGCCACGACCTTGTCATCGAGCTCGGCCGTCGACCCGAAGCGCACGACCGCGCCGTAGCCGAGCGTCACGTCGAGATCGGTCGAGACGCCGACGATGCCGCCGCGCATGGCCTCCACCAGGGTCGACAGCACGGTGAGGGCGTCGCCGGCGCCGCGCGGGAGCGTGTCGCCCGCCGTGAGGGCGCCGTCGATGCCGCTCAGGGCCGGGAGGCCGGCGTGCTCCGCCGCGACCACCTCCAGCACCCGGCCGTCGGCGTCGACCTGGGCCCAGCGGGCGTCGCCGACGGGAACGGCCGCCACCGGGGCCCGCTCGTCGATGGTCACGTGGAGTGTCCCCGGCCACGAACGGGTGACGGTGGCGGCGGCCACCCACGGCAGGGCCTCGACCCGGGCCTCGGCGGCGTCGGTGTCGAGCCCCACCATGGGGGTCCCGCGGCCGATGCCGGCGGCCAGGCGGACCTGCGCCGCGCTGGTGTGGTCGCCGCCGGTCGTGGCGATCTCGTCGACGTCGAGCAGCGGCGAGCGCACGACCGCCGCCGCCGCCAGCAGCGCGCACGCCAGGCCGGCGACCACGACCGCCCGGCGAAGACGGCGCCGGCCGGCGTCGCGAATGACCTCCATCCGGCGGGAGCGGATCCGGGGGTGGACGACGACGGCGGCGTGCGGGCCGGTGATTACGGTCATCCTGTCCTCCCTGTGGTGTGGGCCGGGGTGGGGTCGGCGCCGGCGGCGGCGACGGCCTCCGGGGTGAAGCCGACCAGGCGGGTCTCGGCGTGCAGCTCGACGCCGGCCTCGGCGGCGACCCGCCGGCGGACCTCCGCCATGAGCGCCACGACGTCGTCGGCCGAGCCGTCGTCGTCCGCCTGGATGAAGTTGGCGTGCTTCGGCGAGACCTCGGCGGTCCCGACCCGGAGGCCCTTGGCGCCGGCGACGTCGATGAGCCGGCCCGCCGAGTCCCCCGCCGGGTTCGTGAACACCGACCCGGCGTTGTGGCCTCCGGGCTGGTGCGTCCGCCGCCAGGCCACGATCTCCGCGAGCGTCGCCTTGCCGGCGGCCGGGTCGCCCGGCGCCAGGGCCAGCGCCGCGGACGTGACGACGTGAGCGGGGGCGACGTTCGAGGTGCGATAGCCGAGCGCCAGGTCGGCGGCGGCCACCGCCCGCTCCCCCGCGCCGCCGTCGGCCAGGTCGACGAGCGTGATCGTCGTGAGCGAGGCGGCCATGTCGGAGCCGTGGCCGCCGGCGTTCATGCGGACCGCGCCCCCGACCGAGCCGGGGACGCCCACGGCCCACTCGAAGCCGGTGAGCCCGGCGGTGACGGTGGCCCGGGCCACGCGGGGCAGGAAGGCGGCGGCGCCGGCGCGCACCGAGGCGGCGCCCCCGTCGACGTCGACGTCGGCGAAGGCCTCACCGAGGACGACGGCGATCCCGCGGAAGCCGGCGTCGGCGACCAGCAGGTTCGACCCTTTGCCCACGACGAGGACATCGATACCCGTGGCCGTCACGGCGGTGCCGACGAGGGCGAGGTCGTCGGCGTGGCGGGCCTCGACCATGAGCGCGGCAGTCCCGCCCACCTTGTAGGTGGTGAGCGGCGCCAGCGACACGTCCCGCCGGGCGCGCCGGCCGAGGAGGGCGGCAGCCTCGTCCAGCCGCTCGCTCACCCGGTCCCTCCGGTCCCGGCCCGGGCCTCGAGCATCTCCAGGATGCGCGGTGGCAGCGAGGTCAGGTCGCCGGCGCCGAGCGTCAGGCACAGGTCGCCGGGGCGGAGCGTGGCGCGCAGCCACACCAGGACGTCGTCCAGCGACGGCAGGTAGGCGACCTCGGCCCACGGGTGGGCGTCCAGGACGGCGTCGATCAGCAGCTTGCCGGTCACCCCTGGACGCGGGGCCTCCCCGGCGGCGTAGACGTCGGTGATGGCGAGGCGGTCGGCGTCCACGAAGGCGTGTCCGAAGTCGCGCCACAGTGCCTCGGTCCGGCTGTAGCGGTGGGGCTGGAAGACGCAGACCACGCGCGTCCAGGGACCGGCCGTCGCCGCGGCCAGGGCGGCGGCCACCTCGCTGGGCAGGTGGTCGTAGCTGTCGACGAGCGTGACCCCGGCGGCCTCGCCGCGGTGCTCGAACCGGCGCGCCACGCCGGCGAAGGTCGCGAGCGCGGCGACGCCGTCGGCCAGCGGGACGCCCAGCTCGTGTGCCAGGGCCAGGGCGGCGGTGGCGTTGAGGGCGTTGTGGGCGCCGGGGGCGGCCGGCAGCGCCACGGCGAACGTCTCGCCGGCGTGGGCGAGCGTGAAGCCGACGCCGGTGCCGGCCGGGGTGACGTCGGTGACGCGGTAGGCGGCGCCCTCGGCGCGCCCGTAGGTGACGGGCTCCTTGGCGGAGGCGACCAGGGCGGCGGCGCCGGGGTCGTCGACGCACAGCACGGCCGGCCCGGGCAGGGCGGCCACGAAGCGCTCGAACGCCCCGCGCAGCCCCTCGACGCCGCCCCAGTGCTCGAGGTGGTCGGGCTCGACGTTGGTGACGATGGCGGCGTCGGCGCCGAGGGCGAGGAACGTGCCGTCGCTCTCGTCGGCCTCGACGACGAGCGGCCCGTCGCCGCCCCAGGTGGAGCTGCGGCCCAACCCGGGGATGGCGGCGCCCACCACCCAGCCGGGGGCGCGGCCCGTGCCGGCCAGCACCGTGGCGAGGAGGGCGGACGTCGTCGTCTTGCCGTGCGTGCCGGCCACGGCGACGGCGCGGCGCGGGGCGCACAGGGCGCCGAGGGCGGCCGAGCGGTGCAGGACGGGGACGCCGCGGTCGCGCGCCGCCACCACGTCCGGGTCGTCGTCCGGGGTGGCGGTCGAGACCACGACCGCGTCGACGGGGCCGGCGGACGCGTGGGCGGCGAACGGCGTGCGGTCCGGCCCCGTCACCACGTCGATGCCGAGCGCCAACAGCGGCCCGACGAACGGCGTGGTCGCCGCGGGGTCGTGGCCGGACACCGTGTGGCCGGACTCGGCGAGCAAGGTGGCGACCGCGCTCATGCCGGCCCCGCCCACGTTCGTCACGTGGACGCGGCGCGGCGCCGACAGGTCGAGCGCGGGTGCCCCGGCCGGCCGCGCGACACCGACCGGCTCACCCACGGGCGTGCCCCTCGGCGAGGGCGGCGATGGCGTCGGCGGCGTCCGGGCGCGCCGCGGCGCGGGCGGCGGCGCCCATGGCGGCGAGGCGCGCCGGGTTCGCCAGCAGGGCGTCGACCTCGGCCACGAGGCGGTCGCCGTCCAGCTCGGCGTCGGGGACCAGCACCGCCGCCCCGGCCCGCTCGAGGTGGCGGGCGTTGGCGGTCTGGTGGTCGGCGGTCACGTGGGGCGACGGGACGAGGACGGCCGGCAGCCCGGCCGCCAGCAGCTCGAAGCTGGTGCTGGCGCCCGACCGGCACACCACCAGGTCGGCGGCGGCCAGCGAGGTCGGCATGTCGTCGTCGTACTCCAGCGCCTCGTAACGCAGCGGCGCCCCAGGCGGGACGGGCGAGCCGGCCTCGGTGATCAACTCCCAGTCGCGCGCCCCCACGACGTGGCGGACGTGCAGGTCGCGCCGTCCGGCCCAGCGGGCGGCGGCGTCGACCGCGGCCCGGTTGATGCGCAGCGCCCCCAGCGACCCGCCGAAGATCAGCAGGAGGCGCCGGCCGGGCTCGACGTCGAGCTTGGTGCGGGCCGGGACGGCGTCGCGAGCGCGGTCGATGGCGAGGACCTCGGGCCGGACCGGGTTACCGGTGACCACGGCGCGCGGCAGCGGCGTGTCGGGGAAGCCGACCGCGGACGCCTTGGCCCAGCGGGCCACCAGCCGGTTGGCGGCGCCGGGGGC
This sequence comes from Acidimicrobiales bacterium, assembly GCA_035265325.1. Lineage (GTDB taxonomy): Bacteria > Actinomycetota > Acidimicrobiia > Acidimicrobiales > VFJN01 > DATCLS01. Next base: position 62,581 of record DATFOS010000150.1, on the reverse strand, counting down.
GGCGTTCGACTCGGCGACGATGATGGGGATGCGCCGGACCGCCGCCGCCAGGGCGCACGGCACGCTTGCGTAGCCGCCCACCGACACGACGACGCGCGGCTTCTTGCGCCCGACCAGGAGCCACGCCCGGCCCATCGCGCGCAGGAGCCCGAGCAGGGCGCCGATGTTCTGCAGGCTGACCTTCCGCTCGATGCCACGGCCGGGGAGCAGGGTGAGCGTGAAGCCGGCGGCCGGGACCAGGCGCGCCTCGATCCCCCGGTCGCTGCCGACCATCTCGATCGAGGTCGGCCGGTGGCCGCGGTCGACCAGGGCCTGGGCGATGGCGATCGCCGGCAGGACGTGGCCGGCCGTGCCGCCGCCGGCGATCAGGGCGAAGCAGGCGCCCTTGGTGTGGCGGCCGGTCACGACGCCGTCCGCGTGAACGAGCGCGGCCGGTCGGTCGCCCGCCGGGCCACGGACAGCAGCAACCCCGCCGCCGCCATGGAGAACACGAGGGACGACCCGCCAGCGCTGACGAACGGCAGCGGGACGCCGGTGATGGGGAGGATGCCGATCACTGCTCCGATGTTGACGAAGGCCTGCACGAGGAACCAGGAGGTCACGCCCACCGCCAGGAGGAAGCCGAAGCGGTCGGGTGCGTGCATGGCGATGCGGATGCCGATGATGCCGAGCAGCCCGAACAGGCCGACGACGAGGACGGTGCCCACCATCCCGAGTTCCTCCCCGATGATGGCGAAGATGAAGTCGGTGTGGGCATAGGGCAGGAAGCCCCACTTGGCCCGGCTCGCGCCGAGGCCGGTGCCGGCGGCGCCGCCCGAGGCCAGGCCGACCAGTGACTGCAGGCCCTGGTACCCGGCGTTGTCGGGGTCGGCCCAGACGTCCGTGAAGGAGAGCACGCGGGCCCGCCGGTACGGCTCGGCGATGGCGAGGACCGTGGCCACGCCGGCGCCGGCGAGCCCCCAGGCGGTCAGGCGGGTCAGGGGCGCCCCGGCCACGAACAGCAGGGCCAGGGCGATCGAGGCCAGCACCATCGTCGTGCCCAGGTTGGGCTGGAGCATCACGAGCGTGGCCACCGCGACGACCGCCAGCAGGACCGGCCGGATGGTGGCCCGGGTGTTGTGCATCAGCGCCGAGCGCCGGGCCAGCAGGTCGGCGATCCACACCAGCAGGGCGAACTTGGCGAGCTCGGCCGGCTGGAAGCTGAGCGGGCCCGCGGCGATCCACCGCTGGGCGCCGTTGATCTCCTGCCCGACGCCCGGCACGAGGACCAGGACGAGCATGACGAACGCCCCCAGGAGCAGGGCGTTGGCGTACCGGCGGAAGCGGCGGTAGTCGACCCGGGCCACGAGGATCATCAGGCCGGCCCCGACGCCGGCCCACAGCGCCTGGCGGACCACGAAGTACCACGACGACCCGTAGTCGTCGAGAGCGACGACCGACGATGCCGACATGACCATGACCAGGCCGAACAGGTTGAACACGGCCACCAGGAACGCCAACGCCATGAACAGGCCGGACGGCCCGCCCTGCGGCTCGGGCCGCCGGCTCGTCGGATGGCGGCCGCGGGCGGCCACCACGTCGTCCCCGGTGGTCGTCGTCACGCCGGCACCCCACCCACCTCGCGTGCGGCGCGGGCGAAGTCGTCGCCGCGCTCGCCGTAGGAGCGGTACCAGTCGAACGAGGCGCACCCCGGCGCCAGGACCACGGCGTCGCCGGGCTCGGCCAGGCGCCGCGCCGTGGCGACGGCCTCGTCCATCGAGCCGGCCCGGACCACCGGGCGGACGCCGTCGAACGCCTTCTCGACCAGGCCCGCAGCCTCGCCGATCGCCACGACGGCCCGGACCCGGTCGGCGGCCTCGGTGAGCCCACGCAGGTCGAGGCCCTTGTCGCGGCCGCCGCTGATCATCACGACAGAGGCGAAGCCGGACACCCCGGCCACGGCGGCGTGCGGTGTCGTCGCCTTGGAGTCGTCGTAGTACCTGACGCCGTCGATCTCGCACACGAACGCGACCCGGTGAGGCAGCCCGTGGAAGGCCCGCAGCACACCGGCGGCGGCCTCGGCGGTGGCGCCGCCGGACATGGCCGTGGCGATGGCGGCCAGGGCGTTGGAGAGGTCGTGGGGCAGCTGGCGGGGCAGGTCCTCGACCGCCACGACCGGGACCCCACCCGGGCCGACGAGCACGCCGTCGACGACCCGGACGTCGGGCGCGACAGCCCCCGTCAGCTGGCCGGCGGCGAAGCCGACCCGGCGGGCCGGGGCGCGGGCGAGGTGGCGAGCGACGATCGGGTCCTCGGCGTTGCCCACCGCGACCTGCTCGGGGCGCTGGTCGCGCCAGATGCGGGCCTTGGCCGCCTCGTAGGCCGCAAGCGTGGGGTGGCTGTCGAGGTGGTCGGGGGCGAAGTTCAGCCAGGTGGCCACGTCGGGGGCGAAGTGGCGCGAGTGCTCGAGACGGAACGACGAGGCCTCGACGACGAACACGTCCACGGTCGGGCCCGCGATCGCCGCCACCAGCGGGACCTCGGTATTGCCCACGGCCTCGGCCTCGATCCCCGAGGCGACGAGCATGTCGCGCACCAATGTGGTGACCGTCGTCTTGCCGTCGGTGCCGGTGATGGCGAGCACCGGGCGCTGGTCCCAGCGGGCGGCCAGGTCGAACTCGGAGAGGACCGGGACGCCGCTGCGGCCCGCCAGCCCGAACAGCGGGTGGCGCGCTCGCAGGCCGGGCGCCGGGACGACGGCGCTGGCCATGCGGACCAGGGCGTCGAGCGTGTCGACGTCCGGCGAGGCGACGAGGTCGACGCCCAGCTCGGCGGCGAACGCCCGGGCGTCCTCCCCGGGCCGGTCGTCGGCGAGGATGACGTCCTCCCCGTGGGTGACCAGGGCGCGGGCCACGGCCCGGCCGGTTACCCCCAGGCCCAGGACCAGGTGCGGGCCATCTGGGTTCCGAGGCCCCTCGGGCGGTTCCGTGCTCAATCGAGTGCCCCCGTGGAGACGAAGTCGGCGTAGTAGAGGCCGAGCGCCACGGCCGTCGACATCAGGGCCAACAGCCAGAAACGGATGATCACGGTCGTCTCCGGCCAACCACCCAGCTCGAAGTGGTGGTGGATCGGTGCCATGCGCAGGACCCGCCGGTGGAACAGCCGGAAGCTGCCCACCTGCAGGATCACCGACACGGTCTCGAACACGAACAGCGCGCCGACGATCGGCAGGAGCAGCTGCGTGTTGAGGGTGAGGCAGAGCGCGGCGAGGCCGGCGCCGAGCGCCAGCGAGCCCGTGTCGCCCATGAAGACCTGGGCCGGCGGGGCGTTCCACCACAGGAACCCCATGGTGGCGCCCACCATGGCGGCGGCGACGACGGCCAGGTCGAGGGCAGCCTCCACCCGGTAGACGTCCGGGTGGCGGAAGGCCCAGAACCCGATCACGGTCATGGCGCCGAAGGCGTAGAGCGCGGAGCCGGCAGCCAGGCCGTCGAGCCCGTCGGTGAGGTTCACTGCGTTTGTGGTACCGACGATGAGCACGACGGCGAGGAACACCCAGAGGGGCGAGCCGATGTCCCACCCGGGCTCGTTCCAGCGGGTGAAGGAGACGGTGGTCTCGATGTCGGTCCACGTCACGGCGGCGACGGCGAAGCCGACCGCCACGACGAGCAGCCCGCCCATCTTGGCCCGGCTGCTCAGGCCGAGGTTGCGGGCATGGCTGACCTTGATCCAGTCGTCGAGCGCACCGACGACGCCGGCGGCGGCGATCGTCAGCATCACCAGCATGCCGCTGGTCGTGAACACCAGGCCGCCGCTGAAGTGGGCCACGCCGTAGCCGCCGACGGCCGCCACAACGATGGCCACGCCGCCCATCGTGGGCGTCCCCGCCTTGGCGGAGTGGGCCTGGACGTCGTCGTGGATGGGCTGGCCGACCCGGTGCGCGCGCAACCACTCGACGAGGTACCGGGTCCCGAGCAGCGATATCAGCAACCCGATGGCGCCGGCCATCAGCAGGGGGATCACGTCGTGCTGTCTCCTGTGGGCCAGCCGCCGGCGAGGACGTCGATGGCGACGGCCCGGTCGTCGAAGGGGATCACCTGCTCGCCGATGACCTGGGTGGTCTCGTGCCCCTTGCCGGCGATCAGCACGACATCGGCCGGCCGGGCACCGCCGAGCGCCCGCTCGATGGCGCGCCGGCGATCCGGTTCGACGACGACCGAGGCACCGGGGGCGATGCCGTTGTGGACGTCGGAGATGATGGCACGCGGGTCCTCGGACCGCGGATTGTCGCTGGTGAGCACCACGTCGTCGGCGAGACGGGACGCCACCTCCCCCATGACCGGCCGCTTCGCCGCGTCGCGGTCGCCGCCGCAGCCGAACACGACGATCACCCGGCCCCCCTCGCCCACCAGCTCGCGGGCGGTCCCGAGCACCTGCTCGAGGGCGCCCGGCTTGTGGGCGTAGTCGACCAGGACGGGGAACGGCTGGCCGGCGTCCACCGGCTCGAAGCGCCCGCGCACCGGCGGCGCCGCCGCCAAGCCCTTGGCGATGGTCGGGACCGGGACGCCCAGCAGCTCGGCCGAGACGGCCGCCGCCAGCGCGTTGCGGACGTTGAAGCGGCCGGCCAGGCGCATGTCGATCCGCTCGCCGCGCCAGGTGAAGCTCGTCCCGGCGGAACGCAGCTCCAGGTCGTGAGCGTCGTCGATGCCGTAGGTGTGGACGGCGCTGACCCCGTTCGCCGTGGCGACCTCGGCCATCCGCCCACCCCACTCGTCGTCCGTGCAGATCACCGCCCGCTCCGTGAGCTCGGGGGTGAAGAGGCGGGCCTTGGCGGCGAAGTAGGCGTCCATGGTCCGGTGGAAGTCGAGGTGGTCCTGGCTGAGGTTGGTGAACACCCCGACGGCGAAGCGGGTCGCGTCCACCCGGTGGAGCTCGAGCCCGTGGCTCGAGACCTCGACCGCCACGGCCTGGCGACCGGCGTCGCGCTCGGCCGCAAGGACTTCCTGGAGTTCGGTCGCCTCGGGGGTGGTGCGGGCGCCGGAGAGCGTCCCGACCAGGCCACATGGCAGCCCGGCGGCGTCGAGGACGGCCTGCACGAGGTGCGTCACGGTCGTCTTGCCCGCCGTCCCTGTCACACCCACGACGTACAACTCGTGCGATGGGAGCCCCCAGAACGCCGCCGCCACCGGCCCGAGCGCCCGCCGCACGTCGGGCACCACGAGTTGGGGCGCGTGCACATGGGGGGTGGGCAGCGTGAGGGGGCGTTCGACCAGCAGGGCGACCGCGCCGGCGTCGAGCGCGGCGGGGGCCAGGTCGTGGCCATCGACCCGGGTGCCGGGCACGCAGCAGAACAGCGCCCCCGGCCGGACGGCGCGCGTGTCGTGGGTGACGGCCGTGACGTCGACGCTGGTGGCGCTGGTGGCTCCGCTGGCGGGCCCTCCGTCGTCCGGCCGCACCACATCGGCCACGAGGCCGTCCGGCAGCGCAGCGAGCAGCTGGGCCAGGCGCATCTCAGCCGTCCTGGGGCGCGGGCGTCGTCGCAGCCGGGCGGGGGTCGGGGGCGGGTGGCGCGCCGGCGGCCGGGGTGGCCGTCGTGGGGGGCGCTGCGGCCGGTGGGGGCGGCGCGGGTGGGGTGGCCGCGGTGCCGGCCTCCGCGTTCGCGGCGGCGCCTGGCACCGTGGTCCCGGGCGCGCCCGGGGCGGTGATGACCGTCGTCGCCGGCTGGGCGGTCGGCGGCTGCGAGGTGGGCGGGGCGACCGTGGTCGCAGGGGTCGAGCGCACCCGCTCCTGGCCGGCGGCGGCGACCGTGTTGGCCGCGGTGAGCTCCGTCGGGGGGATGCGCATCTGGCGCAGGGCGTAGTGGCCGATCTCGGCGAAGGCCGGGGCGGCGACGTCCCCGGCGTAGGGCGAGCTGGTGGGCTCGTCCATCACCACGATGATCGACAGCTCGGGGTCGGCGGCCGGCAGGAAGCCGGCGAACGTTGCGACGTGGCGGTAGCGACCGTTCTCGTCGACGTAGCCGCCGCCCGGCTGCGGCTTGCGGGCGGTGCCCGTCTTCCCCGCGACGGCGTAGCCCTCGATGGCGGCGCTGGTGCCGGTGCCGTCGGCGACGACCTGCTGGAGCATCCCGCCGACCTGCCGGGCCGTCGTCGGCGACACGACGCGCCGGCCTTCGGTCGGCTCGGCCTCGTGCCGCTCGCCGTCCTCGTCGACCGTGGCCGAGACCAGGGTCGGGGGCTGGTAGACGCCGTCGTTGGCGATCGTGTTGTAGGCGAGGAGCATCTGCATGGCGGTGACCGAGATCCCCTGCCCGATGGGGATCGCTCCGATGGACGTGCCGGACCAGTCGTCGGCGTCGAGCAGCTCGCCGTTCTCCTCGTGGGGGAGGCCGAGCGCGGTCGACTCGCCGAACCCGAAGCGGCGAAGATAGTCGTCCAACCGCGCGGCGCCCACCCGTTGCGCGATCTGGATCGTACCGATGTTCGACGAGTCGGCGAGGATGCGGGTGACCGAGTAGTCCTCGGTCGGGTGCGAGTGCGAGTCCGTGAAGGTGTGGTCGGCGACCCGCAGCGAGTCGGGCACCGACATCACCGTGTCGGGCGTGACGATGCCCTCCTCGAGGGCGGCCGCCATCGTGATGACCTTGTTCACCGACCCGGGCTCGAAGTTGGCGGTCACGGCGGTGTCGTTGCCGGTGTTGACGGCGCGGCCGGTCTCCGGGTCCCACTCGAGGTTGGCCAGCGCCAGCAGCTCGCCGGTGCGGGGGTTGCTGACGATGGCGACGCCGCCCTTCGAGCCGGTGCGGCCGATCTGGTCGGCGAGGATGCGCTCGGTCTCGTGCTGCAGCACCCGATCGATCGTGAGCACCAGGTCGTCGCCGGGCTCGGCAGGGTCGACCTGCCGCCGCCCGGCGGGGATCGTGTTGCCGTCGGGGTCGACCTCGCGGATCAGCTCGCCCGGCTGCCCCTGCAGCTCGCCGTCGTAGCGCTGCTCGAGTCCCGACACACCGTCGCCGTCCACGTCGACGCGCCCGAGCAGCGAGGCGGCCAGGTCGCCGGCCGGGTAGTAGCGCTTCGGTTCCTCGACGAAGTCGATGCCGTCGAGGTCGAGGTCGGCCACGCGGGCCGCCTTGCCGTCGTCGACCTGGCGGGCGACGTAGGTGAACGACACGTCCGAAGCCAGGCGGTCGGCCAGCTCGGCCTCGTCGACCACGTCGTCGCCGAGCACGCGGGCGAGCCGCCGGGCGGTCCCCTCGGGGTCGGTGATGAGCCGGGGGTCGGCGTAGATCGTCCGCGTGGGGATCGAGATGGCCAGCTCGTTGCCGTTGCGGTCGAAGAGGGCACCGCGCCCGGCCTGCAGCTCGATCGAGCGGATGCGCCGGTCCTCGCCGTAGGCGACGTAGCGCCCCGAGCGGGCCACCTGCACGTCGGCGAGCCGCACGACGACCGCCAGGAACAGAAGGCCGAACACGACGAGCAGCCCCATGGCTCGCCGGCCGGGGTCGGCGCTGCGGGTGCGGTGACGGCGCAAGGCCAACCTCTGGCTCTTGCGGATGCGGCTGCGCCGCGGCACGACGCCGGCGAGGGCGGCGAGCCGGCGGCGCCGACGTTCGCGGCGAAGGGCTCGCTCGCCCCGGTCCCTGCGCCGGCGCGCCCCCCGGGTGGGGCGGCCCCGGCGGCTCGGGCCGGGGGCGTCGCCCTGCGGGCGGCGGGTCGTGCGGGTTCGCGTGCCTGTGCCGGCCCCGGCACGGGTCGCGACTCGCGCGCGGCGGGCCGTCCGGCCGGTCCCACCGTCCCGCCCCGACGGCGCCCGCCCGGCGATACGCCGCCGCGCAGGCCGGCCACTCCCCCGGCGCGGGTGGTCCGGCGCGTCGCCGCGCTCGGCGGCGAGGCGGGCGGCCCGGTCGGCGCGGGTGGTCGTGGCGCGGTCGACGAGCGGCACGAGCACGCGAGCGAGCGGCCCCCGGCCGCGGCGCGGGGTGCTGCGGCGGGGCGGGGTGCCGAGGTAGACGCCGCCTCCCGGCCCGGGCCGCCGGCCCGACGTACGAACGGCCGCAGGCCCGTCCAGGTCGACGTCCCGGGTGCTGGACCTACCGGTGCCGCCGGTCCGACTGCCGGCCCGTCCGGTGCCGCCAGGGCGGCTGCCGCCCCGCCCGGTATCGCCGGTGGGCGAGGTCGTCCGGCCACCCGAGCGGCCATTGGCCCGGTCCGAGCCGGCGGCGCCGCCGCCCGACCGGCGTCGGCGGCCATCCGAGCGGTTGCCGGCGGAGCCGGCGTCGGCGGCCCGGTCGGCGCGCGATCGACGCGACCGGCCCGAGGCGGCCGAGGGGTCGTCGCCGCTGCGAGCGCGGTCGGCGGCCTGCTCGTGACGGTCGAGGAGGCCCACGAGGCGGCGGCCGAGGGGCCCGGGGGCGCGCCGGCGGCGCGACGGGGCCGGCGACCGCGTGCGGAGGGGAGCCCGCGCGCGGGTGGACGGCGGCGCCGGCAGGCGCGCCTCGTCCGGGGCGGTCAGGTCGACGCCCAGGCCGGCGGTCAGCCGGCGAGCACCAGCACCGGCGGCGGCTCCCGCCCGACCGGTCCCCGAGCCGGTGCGGCCGGTGCCCGTGCCGGTGCGGCTCCCCTCGCCGGTGCGGCCGTTCTTGCTCGCAGGACGGGAGCGGTCGTCGGCGGGGCGGGAACGGTCGTCGGGCCCCGAACGAACGGGCGCGGAGGACGGCGGACGCCGGGCGGGGGGCTTGTCCCGTTCGGCCGGCCGGCGCCCGGGCGCGTCGCGCTCACCCGCCGCCGGGCGGCGACCGGGGGCCGCCCGCCCGCGGCTGCCGGTCGAGCCGGTCCCGGACCGCCCGCCGCCCGGGGTCACCTCGTGGGCTCCAGGTACGGCTTGACGTCTGCCCAGCTGGTGCCCGAGGTCTCGACGGGCTCGGTCGTGGGGGTCACGGCCCCGGGCGCGGCCTCGTCGGGGGTCAGCCAGGTGACGTCGTCGGCGGGCACCATGCCCATCCGCGAGGCCTCGTCGAGGATGCGGTCCGGCGAGTCGAGCTCGGCGCGCTCGAGGCGTAACCGCTCGTACCGGTCCTGCTCGGCGGCCACCTGCTCATCGAGGCGGTCGAGCTCGGCCTGGCCCTCGATGAGGAGGGCGTGGCTGACCGCCACGCCGAAGAGCGCGGCGAAGAGCAGCAGCGTCAGCAGAACGCCGGTGCGGGGGTTGAGGGTGGCGAGGCGACGTCTCGCCTCCGGCACCACCCGGAGGTGGCGCTCGCGGAGCGCCCGCTCGGGGAGCGGCCGGCCGACGGCCGGGCGGGGCAGGCGTGCAGTGGCCATCTATGCCACCTCCTGGAGGGAGAGCTTCTCGACGGCACGGAGGCGGGCCGCCTCGGCGCGCGGGTTCTCGGCGATCTCGGCCGCGCTGGGCTTGACGGCCCCGCGGCGCAGCAGCCGCACCGTGGGCGTGACGCCCGGCGGCACGGGCAGGTGCGACGGCCCGGTCCAGCCGCCGGTGGCGGCGTGGCGGAACCGGTCCTTCACGATGCGGTCCTCGCCCGAGTGGTACGCCAGCACGAGGCACCGGCCGCCGGCCACCAGCTCGTCGATGGCGTCGTCGATGGTCGCCGGCAGGATCGCCAGCTCCTCGTTGACGGCGATGCGGAGGGCCTGGAACGTGCGGCGTGCCGGGTGGCCGCCCCGGCGCCGGGCGGGGGCGGGCACGGCGTCGCGCACGACCTCGGCCAGCTGGGTCGTCGTGGTCAGGGGGCGGGCGGCGACGATCGCTCGGGCGATCCGGCCGGCGTGGCGTTCGTCGCCGAGGCCGCGCAGCAGCGCCGCCAGCTCACGCTCGTCGGCGCCATTGACCAGGTCGGCGGCCGACATCGGGCGCGACGGGTCCATCCGCATGTCGAGCGGGCCCTCGCCGCGGAAGCTGAAGCCGCGCTCGGGCCGATCGAGCTGGGGCGAGCTGACGCCCAGGTCGAAGAGCGCCCCGCTGGCGCCCTCATGGCCGAGGTCGTCCAGCACGGTGGCGAAGCGGTCGAACCGGGTGCGCACCAGCGTCACCCGGTCGCCGAAGCGGGCCAGGCGGGCGCCGGCGGCGGCCAGGGCGTCGGGGTCCTGGTCGAGGCCGACGACGCCGAGGTGGGGGTGGGCGTCGAGCAGCGCCTCGGCGTGGCCGCCGCCTCCGACCGTGGCGTCCACCACGATCCCCGGCGGCACGGGTTCGAACAGCTCGACGACCGCGTCCCGCAAGACGGGCCGATGGGCGAAGGGGCGCCCCGCACCCGCCCCGGCTCGCTCGCCGCCGCCCTCGGGAGCGCTGGCACCGGCCGGGACGCCGGGCCCGTCAGGAACGCCGGACCCGCCGGGTGCGCCGGGCCCGTCAGGGACGCCGGACGCTCCGGATGCGCCGGGTGCGCCGGGCCCGTAAGGAACGCCGGGCGCGCCGGACGTGCCGGGTGCGCCGGGTGCGCCGGGCCCGTCAGGAACGCCGGACGCGCCGGGTGCGCCGGGTGCGCCGGGCCCGTCAGGAACGCCGGGCGCGCCGGGCGCGTCGGGGCTGTCCGGTAACGGGGCCTCGTCTTCGGGGGCGCGGGCGTCGGCGTCGCCGGCCGGGGGGACGTCGGTCATGGCCGGGCTCCGCGCCGGGTGCTCTGCGGGCGCAGGGGGTCGGTGATGGACGGCGCCTCGACGTGGGTGCACGACCGGGGGCGCCGCGGGCGGACCGGGGCGCTCGGCACCGGCCGGCGGCGGGTGGGGCAGCCGGCCGACGGCATGGGCCGCGGGAGCCCGGCGAGGAACGAGGAGCGCCGGCAGGTCACAGCTTCAGGTCCCGCGCCGCCTGGCGGAGGGCCTCGTCGGGGCCTCCGGGGATCGACTCCTGCCGCCGGTCCCACCGGTCACGTGCCCAGACGGCCAGGCGCTGCCGGGCACCGACGACCATGACGGGGCCGGTCAGCTCGGCGAACTCGCGCAGCTTGCGGGGCACGGCGATGCGGCCCTGGCTGTCCGGCTGGACCGGGAAGGTGGCGGCCTCGAAGGCGTCACGAGCCTCCTCCGACACGATGCCGAGGCCGACGCCGTCGTCGAACTTGTCCAGCACCGCCTCGAACCCGTCCTCCGGCCACAGGCCGAGGAAGCCGTCGAGCGGGCCGAGGTAGGCGCCGTCGGCGAGGCGAGGCCGGTACACGGACGGCAACACGAGCCGGTTCTTGTCGTCGACCGAGTGCTCGAACGAGCCGGTGAAGAGCCGTGGGCCACGGGGCCGAGCGGGCGCGGCGACGCCGGCACCGGCCCCGGCCCCGGGATCACCGCCCCCCGTCGCTCCACCTCGCTCCACAGAATGGGAAAGTACCCCACCTCCCTCCACCACTCAAGGCGTTCCTCCCCACCGTGGGCGGCCGCTCCCTCAACCGCCCACACCGGGCCGGTCGGTGTCCGGGCGCGCCGGTGCAGCCCTCTGACGAGGGATGATGCGGCGACGCGTGCGACCGACGGGCTTCCGATGGCCCGTCAGGTGGCGGAGGCGAGCCGGCGGACGACCGTGGGCCGATCGGCGATCGCCGCCGGCCCCACGCCCTCGATGCTGCAGGCCGCCGCGGCCATGGCGAACCGCACGGCGGGCACTGCCTCGAACCCCTCGGCGACGGCCACGAGCAGGGCAGCAGCGAAAACGTCGCCCGCACCGGAGCGGTCGGCGTCCCGGGCGGCCGGCAGGGCGGGGACGGCTTGGCCGCCGCCGCTCCCGGTCATCACCTGGCACCCGCCCGAGCCATGTGTCACAACGACCAGGCCGCCGTGGCGCAGGACCGGCTCGACCAGCGCCGTCACGAACGGCGCCTCCTCGTGCGACATCACCACGACGTTGACGTGGCCGGCGACCGCCGGCTCGACCCACAGCGGCGCCAGCGTCACCCGCCCGGTCTCGTCCCACCGACGCAGGAGGCCCTGCGGCGTCAGGCCGACCACCTCGGCGACCCCGTGCCCGGCGGTGACGGCTCCCGCGAGGTCGAGTTCACGGGCCACCGGAGCCAGGTGCAGCACCCGGACGGGCGGCAGGCGCGCCGGCAGCATCACCGGCGGGGATGGGTCGCGCACCCACTGCATGCGCCAGTCACCGACCGGCACATTGCGGAAATGCGTCGTCGTCATTGACGGTTGGAGGACGACCGACACATCGCCGCCCAACGCGCCGATCAACGGCTCGACATCGACCTCGTTACCGACGCCCATGAGGGCCGATCGCCACCCCAGACGGGCCGCCTGCAATGACGAGTAGACTACCGTCCCGCCGATGACGTCGCCCTGGGGGGTTTCGTCGACCGTCGGGTGGCCGATCGCCAAATAGTCGATGTCGTGGGGAAGCGAGGGTGACAGGTGCAATCTGACAGCTCTGGCGGGGCGGACGCGACAGGGCCGTCCGGCTCGGGCCCGACGACCCTACTCCCCCTCCCTTCCCGGCTGGCCCCCTCGGCGACACCTGCGGCGCCGCCGCCCTCCGCCGGCCGCTGGGTCCTCGGGCTCGACGGTGGGGCCACGAAGACGCTGGCCGCCGTGTTCGACGTCGAGTCCGGGACGCTGGCCACCGGCGAGTCCGGGCCGACCAACCCGCACGCCGTCGGCTTCGACGCCTCGGCCGCCGCCCTGCGCGAGGCGGTCGACGAGGCCCTCCAACGGGCCGGCGCGGATGCGGCCGACCTCGCCGGTGCGGTCCTCGCGGTCGCCAGTGTCGACACCGAGGAGAACCAGAAGCGGCTGCTCGACGACATCCCCACGCTGCGCGGTCTCGATCAGGCGTTCATGACCAATGACGTCGTCGCCGCCTGGGCATCGGGCACGTGGGGCCAGCCCGGCGTCGCCTGTATCTCGGGCACCGGTAGCAACGTGTTCGGAGTGGGTACCGACGGGAGCACGTGGCGATGTGGCGGGTGGGACTACCTGCTGGGTGACGAGGGCGCCAGCGTGTGGATCGGGCTCGAAGCGATGCGCCGCGCCACCTTCTACCGCGACGGCCGAGGGCCGTGGACGGCGCTGGTCCCCCGCCTCGTCGAGGCCTACGGCATGAACGACGTCGCCGACCTCCACGAGATCGTCTACCAGACGCTGCAGAAGGCCGACATCGCAGGCTTCGCCAAGCACGTGTCCGAGGTGGCGGCCGCCGGCGACGCCGTGGCCGGGGCAATCCTGCGCGACGCCGGCGAGCAGCTCGCCACGCAGATCACCACGGTGATCCGGCGGGTCGAGCTGCCCGAGCGGTTCCCCGTAGCCCTCGTGGGCTCGACGTTCAAAGCCGGTCCTCTGCTGGTCGAGCCGCTCACGGCCGGGGTTCACGCCGTGGCTCCGGGTGCCGAGCTGCAGCGGCCCGACATCCCGCCCGTGGGCGGCGCCCTCTGGCTCGCCGCCCGGGCCGCAGGACTCGAGTCGGCCGTCGACGTCGACGTCCTGCGAGCCTGCCTCGCCGAGGGCGACGCCGAGCAGGAACACGACAAGTCCTGACCGTCCGGCGGCCGGTCCGGCCGTCCCGTCGCGATCAGTGCGGGAGGCGGGCGAGGAACGCGTCGAGCACCTCGCCGTTCGGCCGGTCGGTGCCCATCGCCGCAGTGGCGAGGTCGGCGGCCCCTTCGGCGTCCAGGCCCAGGAGGCGTACGAGCGGCGCCGGGTCCCACACCCGGTAGAGGCCGCACTGGAGGCGGGCGGCCGCTCGCGTCCGGCGCTGGCTGACGCCGACGAGCTTGCGGCCGTCCTGCGTCACCTCGCCGGCGCCCAAGGAGGCGAAGCACGCGAGCCGGCCCAGGCGCCCGCACGCCAGGGCGCCCCGGTGGGCCTCCGTGGGGGCGATGCCGACGTCGGCCAGCGCCGCCGTCCACGTGTCGCCGAGCCAGTGGGTGGCGCGGGCGACGTCGTCGTCCCACAGAGGGTCGCCGGCGGGCACGATCACGTCCACCCACAGCGTGTTGCCCGGCACGACCAGCACCGCCCCGCCGCCCGACCGCCGGCTGACGACGTCGACGCCCAGCTCGGCCGCCACGTCGGCGTCGATGAGGGACGTGGCCTGCGTCGAGCCCAGGACGACCGCGAGGCGGGTCGCCTCGAGGGCCCAGACCTCTCGGCCGGTCCCTTCGGGCACGCCCAACCCGTGCAGCCAGCCCGCGGGCCCGCCGAGCCGCCGCAGCCGCCACCCCCCGGGCAGGACGGCCTCCACGGGTGTCTCCGCCACGCCGCTCGCCACCGCGGACGCCCCGGGCCCGACCGTCACGCCTGCACCCCGGGGCCCACACGGACGCCCGCCCGCTTGCCCATCAGCATCCCACCGACGACCACGGCCGCCGCGACGCGGTGGAGAGGCCCGACCGCGCTCACGCGGCGGGGAGGAGGTAGGGCTCCCAGGCCGTGGGGACGGCGCCCAGGCCGAGGGTGAGACGGCTGGCGCCCGAGGGCGCCGCCGGGGCGCGGTAGAGCCGCATGCTGGTCTCGTGCAGGTAGCGGTCGCGCTTGCGCACGTTGCAAGGCCGGCAGGCCGCCACCACGTTCTCCCACGTGTGGGAGCCGCCCCGGCTGCGGGGCACCACGTGGTCGATGCTCTCGGCGGTGTCGCCGCAGTACTGGCACTGGTGGCCGTCGCGGGCGAACACCGACCGCCGGTTGAGCGGCGTGCGCCACCGATACGGCACCCGGGCGTAGCGGCGGAGCCGGACCACCGAAGGGACGGGGATGGACAGATGCGCCGAGTGCATCACCCGGTCGCTGACGTGCAGGATCTCGGCCACCTCGCCCAGGACCAGCACGACGGCCCTGCGGTCGCTCACGACGCACAGGGGCTCGAACGTGGCGTTCAGCACGAGCGAGCGACTCATCGACCGCAAAAGGTACTGGTTACGGACGCGATCCGTACGGTGGTCGGGGAATGTGCTGGGCGGTCGGCCAGTCGGGTCTCACGGCCGTCGCTCCCGGCGAATGTCCCGGCACCAGCGCAGGTAGATGACGACCTCCTCGCGCCCCGGCGGCCGGTCTCCGCTGCCCCCGTAGGCGGTCTGGCTGCGGAAACGGAGGTAGTCCACCGGCGGTAGCGGCAGGAACGGGCGCCGGTGCCACCAGCCCGGCTCGGCGAGCACGAAGGCCTGGCGGACGGCCACCGGCCACAGCCCCGGACGCCGTGCCACGGCCCCCGCCGCTTCCCGGGCCCACCGCGGAGCGCTCGTCATCGGCCCGACGCTACCCACTCACCGGTCCGGCGCCGCGGGCGCCGTCGAGGCCCCGGCGAGGCCCCGCCAGGCCACGGCGGCGGCGCCCAGCAAAGGCGCGTCCGGACCGCGGGGTGGCAGCACGATGCGCAGCCCGGACGAGAACGGCAGGCGGGCCCGCTGCGCCGCCTCCGCCCGGGCGGCGGCAAGGAAGACGTCGCCGTAGCCGAGCGCCACCGACCCGCCCACCACGGCCAGCTGCAGGTCGAGGAGGTTGGCGACGGACGCGACGGCCCGGCCGACGAGCATCCCGGTCCGCCGGCGGACGTCCACCCCGGCGGCCGCCGGCGGGGCGCCGGTGGCGGCGGCGATGGCAGGCCCGGACGCCTCCGCCTCCAGGCATCCCCGCCCGCCGCAGGCGCAGGGCCGGCCGTTCGGATCCACGACCACGTGCCCGACGTGGCCGGCGTTGCCGGACGCGCCCTCGAGCAGCGTCCCGTTCAGCACGATCCCGCCGCCGACGCCGGTCGACACGACCATGGCCAGGTAGTCCGGCACGCCGACGGCGGCGCCGGCCCATCCCTCGCCCAGCGCCAGGGCCTTGGCGTCGTTGTCCACCCACGTCGGGGCGCCGACCGACGCGGCCAGGCGGGCCTGCAGGGGGAACGACCGCCAGGCCGGGATGTGCAGCGGCGACACCAGGTCCCCGCCCGGCGTCATCGGCCCGCCGCAGCCCACCCCGCACGCCACGATCCGGTGACCCGCCTGCGGTCCCGCCTCCGTAGGAGGGGTATCAGGCCCCGCCGACAGGTCCTCGATCAGGGACGTGAGTACCGACCACAGCGCCTCCCCCGCCCCCGGCCCCGACGGCTTCGGGGTGGGCGTTCCGCGCCGCGCCCGGACGGCCCCGGACGCCGAGACGAGCGCCACCGCCAGCTTCGTGCCCCCGACATCCACGGCCAGGACCACGTCAGTAGGGTCACCCATCCCGGCCTCTCCCCTCGTCACGGACACGGAAAGTCGTCACCGTGCGAGCCCGACTGCGGTGCGCGTCGGCCTAACCTGACCTCGCTCGCCATACGGAGACGAAAGGTTCGAGCACGTTGGCCTCCATCCAGACCGCGACGCCCCGCGGCACCACGTTCGTCGACTGCTACCAGAGCGTGGTGGCCAACGTCGAGCAGGTGATCCAGGGCAAGCGCGATGTCATCGAGCTGGTGCTGCTGTGCCTGGTCTCCGATGGTCACCTCCTCCTCGAGGACGTGCCCGGCGTCGGCAAGACGAGCCTCGCCAAGTCGATCGCCGCCTCGATCGAGTCGTCGTTCGGGCGGGTGCAGTTCACGCCCGACCTGCTGCCGTCCGACGTGGTCGGCCTGACGGTCTGGAACCGCAACGACGGCACGTTCGACTTCCGGCACGGGCCGATCTTCAACAACATCGTCCTGGCCGACGAGATCAACCGCGCCTCGCCCAAGACCCAGGCCGCCCTGCTCGAGGCCATGGCCGAAGGCCAGGTCACCGTCGACGGCAACACCTACGGCCTGGCCCGCCCCTTCATGGTCATCGCCACGCAGAACCCGATCGAGCACGAGGGCACCTACCCGCTGCCCGAGTCGCAGCTCGACCGGTTCCTCATGCGGGTCTCGGTCGGGTACCCCTCGGCCGACGCCGAGATGCAGATCCTCGAGACACACGGCGACCACGACGCCTACCGCGACCTGCGGCCGGTCGTCGCTACCGAGCACATCATGGGGATGTCCCAGGCCGCCCGCAACGTCCACGTGGCGCCGGGGCTCAAGGCCTACCTGATCCAGGTCGCCGCCGCCACGCGCCGGACGCCCAACCTGGCTCTCGGCATGTCGCCCCGGGCCACGTTGGCGCTCCAGCGGGTCGCCCGCGCCCGGGCGGCCGCCCAGGGACGGAACTACGTGACGCCCGACGACGTCAAGGCGCTCGCCGTGCCGGTCCTCGCCCACCGCCTCCTCGTCACGCCGGAGGCCCAGCTCCAGGGGCTCGGCCCGGCCGACGTGCTGGCCGACGTCCTCCGGTCGGTCGCCGTGCCGGGCGGGCACTGAGCCGGGGAAGGGCACAGGCGACGAGGTGCTGACGCGGCAGGGGTGGCTGGTCCTTGCGGGTGGCCTGGTGCTACTCGTGGTCGCCCGCCTGCTCGGCATCAGCGAGCTGTACGTGTTCGGGGCCTGCGCCCTGGGCCTCGTCGGCTTCTCGACCCTCTACGTCGCCGCCCGCCGCCTCGAGCTCGAGGTCGACCGCACGGTCCACCCGGCCCGCGTCCACGCCGGGCGGGTGAGCCGGGTCGACGTGCGGGTCCGCAACCTGCGGGCGACCGACACGCCGGTCCTCCGCCTCCACGAGCCGGTCACCGGGACGCCCGGCGCCGAGCTGCTCGTCCCGCCGCTCAGCCGCCGGGCCGCCACCGTGGCGAGCTACCGGCTGCCGACCGACCGGCGGGGGCTGCTCACGGTCGGTCCGCTCGACGTCGTGGTCGGCGACCCGTTCGGCCTCGCCAAGGCCACCGTGCGGGCGAGCGAGCCGGTCGACGTGACGGTCTACCCGAAGGTCGAGGACGTCCTCGCGGTGCCGTTCACCGCCGCCCACGACCCGCTGGCCGGTGCCCGCCAGCCCCACTCCCTCGGCCGGACCGGCGACGACTTCTACGCCCTGCGCCCCTACGTCGTCGGCGACGACCTGCGGCGCATCCACTGGCCCTCCACGGCGCGCCACGACGAGATGCTGGTCCGCCAGCAGGAGCAGCCCTGGCAGGGCCGCACGACGATCCTCGTCGACACCCGGCGGGCGACCCACGACGACGCCACGTTCGAGGCCGTGATCTCCGCCGCCGCCTCGATCGCCGTGGCCAACGGCGTGCGGCGCGACATTCTCCGCCTCATGACCACCGACGGCACCGACTCGGGCTTCGGCGTCGGTCAGGCCCACCTGCAGGCGCTGCTGGAGCACCTGGCGGTCGTCCAGTCCTCCGGCCGGGCCAGCCTGAGGCGCACGGTGGAGGCGCTGGGGCGGAAGGGCGGCGGTGCCCTCGTCGTCCTGATCGGCCAGGTCACGGGCGAGGAGATGGCCGAGCTGGGACGCTTGCGGGGCCGCTTCGGCGCCGTGACCGTGGTCCAGGCCGACCGGCGGGGCGCGGCCGCGCCCGCCCGGGCCTCCGCCCGCGGCCTGCCGCCGAACGGGAACGGGGTCGGCCGCAACGGGACGTGGGCCACCGGCAACGGGGCCCACGCCGGCGGCAACGGCCACGGCGGTCCCACCGCGGGCGCCGCCGGCGGGAGCGGCGCCGGATCCCGGGCGGGCGGCCGTCCCGGCGTGCCATACGTGGTGCTCGTGCCCGGCCGCCCGTTCGCGCCCGCCTGGGACCCGGTGATCTCCCGCCAGGCGGACGGCCGCCGCCCGAGCGGCTCCGGCGCCCCCGACGCCACGAGGGGCACCCGATGACCCCCACCCCCCTCGCGACACGCCAGGTGCCGGCCGACCGGGCGCCCGGCCCGCCGACGGCCGGCACCATCCACCCCCACGGGTGCCAGCGCCCTCCCTTCCACCGTCCGGACCGGGCCCGCGGCCCGGCCCGGACGGTCCCGGGCGGGACGAGTTCCGGGGGGCTCCGGTGATCCGGCGGTCGTCCGCGCTGTTGGTCACCGAGGCCGCGCTCGGGCTGGTGACCGTGGCCGCCATCATCGGCATGCACCGGCTGTTCACCGACGGCTCGTACCGGCCGGCGTTGCTCGTCCAGGCGCTGGTCGCCCACGTGACGATGGCGCTGCTGCGGCGCCGGGGCCTGTCCCTGCCGGTCAGCGCGGTGATCGCCGTCGTCGTGGCCGTGGTCTCGCTGACCTGGGGCTTCTACGCCGAAACGACCACGGCGTTTATGCCCTCGGGCGCCACCTGGCAGGCGGTCGGCGAGGACCTCGACGCCGCCTGGGCGCTCTTCAAGGACGTGCGGGCTCCCGCCCCGCCCGAGACCGGCTTCCTGCTCGCGGCGTCCGTGGCGCTGTGGGTGATGGTGTACGTGGCCGACTGGGCTGCGTTCCGGGCCTCGGCCACGTTCGAGGCGCTCCTCCCGTCGGCGACGCTGTTCCTCTTCGCCGCCGCCCTGGGCGCCCCGGGCGGCCGGGTGGCCGGGGCCATGGCCTACGCCGCCGCCGCCATGCTCTTCGTCCTCCTGCGCCGCACGCTCGACCAGGAGCGCAGCTCGGCCTGGGCGGCCAGCCACCGCACGCGGGGCCGCTGGTCGCTCCTCGGCACGGGGACGGCGCTGACCGTCGTGGCCGTGGTCGCCGGCGCGATCGCCGGGCCCAAGCTGCCGGGCGCCGACGCCGACCCACTCATCGCCTGGCGCGACATGGGCGACGACGACGCCCCGCGGGTGGTCGTGAGCCCGATGGTGAACATCCAGGCCCGGCTGGTCGAGCAGTCCGACCAGGAGCTGTTCACGGTCCGCAGCCCGGTCGAGTCGTACTGGCGGCTCACCTCGCTCGACGAGTTCGACGGGCAGATCTGGAAGTCGTCCTACGGGACGAGCGACGCCGACGGCGAGCTGCCCCACGCCGTCGACCCCCAGCTCCAGGTCGACGAGGTCACGCAGGCGGTCCGGATCAGCGCGCTCGCCGAGGTGTGGCTGCCCGCCGCCTTCGAGCCGCTCGCCATCGACGCCGGCGACGGGGCCGTCGACTGGGACGAGCGCAGCTCGACGCTGATCGTCGACCGCGACGTCCCCACGTCCGACGGGCTGGAGTACCAGGTCGTGTCGACGGTGCCGAACTGGACGGAGGAGGAGCTGCGCTCCGCCACCGACGAGGTCCCCGACGAGATCCGCGACCGGTACACCGCCCTGCCCGACTCGTTGGCCCCGGAGGTCCGCCAGCTCGCGGCCCAGCTCACCGCCAACGCCCAGACGCCCTACGACCGGGCGCTGGCCCTGCAGACCCACCTCCGGACGTTCCAGTACGACCTGACGGCGCCGCGGGGCCACAGCGCCGACGCCCTCAGCGCCTTCCTCTTCGAGACTCGGCGGGGCTACTGCGAGCAGTTCGCCGGGTCGTTCGCCGCCCTGGCCCGCGAGGTCGGCCTGCCGGCCCGGGTGGCGGTGGGCTTCACGTCGGGCGTGCGGGACGAGTCCGACCCCGAGCTGTACCGGGTCAGCGGCGAGCACGCGCATGCGTGGGTCGAGGTCTACCTCGACCCCTACGGCTGGGTGCCGTTCGACCCCACGCCCGGTCGGGCGCCACCCCGGTCCGAGCGCTGGCTGGGCGTCACGCCCGACCAGGAGGACGCCGACCCCACCGGCGGCGCGGGAGCGGGGGCCGAGACGCCGGCGACCGTGCCGCCGCCGCAGTCGTCGGGCGACACGCCGGCCTCCCGCCCCCAGCAGGATGACAACGGCATCGCCACCGGTGGCATCGATCCCGACGACGGCGGGGGCGGCGGCGTCGGCGGCGCCGTACGCGTCGTGTCCCGGGGCCTCGGGGCCATCGGGCTGGCGTACCTGCTACTGGTCCCGGTGGCGCTGCTGCTGGCGGCGGCCCTGCGCCGGCGCCGCGCGACGACGCCGGGCGGGCGCGTCCGGTTGGCCTGGCAGGACGCCCTGGCGGCCGCCGAGCGCGCCCGGGTCCGCATCCCGCCGTCGAACACGGTCAGCGAGGCGGCCGCCGAGCTGTCGGACGCCTTCCCGCCTGTGACACCGGCCGTGTACCACCTGGCCGGGCTGCTCGAGCGCGCCACCTACGCCGAGGTCGAGCCCTCCCCCGAGGAGGCCGACGTAGCCGTACGCGCCGGCCGCGAGGTCGTGGCGGCGGCCCGCCGCTCGATGCCGTGGCACTGGCGGCTACTGCGCTGGGTCGACGTGCGGGAGCTGTGGCGCCGGCGCGCTGCCCACCACCGCCGCTCGGCCGCCGCCGGCGTCCAGGCTCCCCGCCCGCTCGTCGGCGCCCGCTGACCCGCCCCCGGCTCGCCGCCGAGGGGGTCGGCCCGGGCCGGCCGGGGCCGGACGCGCAACGTCCCCGCCTCGGGGGCGGGGGCGTGGTGGGGAAGGCCCGGCGTGGACCCGGCTACTCCTCGTCGCTGCGTCGGTTGAGCCGGTCGCGCATGCGCTGGCCGGCGCCACCGAGCGCGTCACGCAACCCGTTGGCCCGCACCGTCTTCGACAGGTGGTCGATGCCGGCCTTGCCCAGTTTCCGCAGGTTGCGCTCGAACACCAGGGCGCAGGCCAGCATGAACAGGAACCCGGCGAACGACAGCCAGAACGAGGTCGACAGCGTGGCCACGAGGAACACGGCCCCGGCCACGAGCCCGACGATCGACCATTTCATCCGGCGGACCGTGTGCCGGTAGAGCGTCGTCTCGCTGACCTCGCGGGCAAACGAAGGATCGTCCTCGTAGAACCGCTGGGCGATCTCCTGGAGGATGCGTTCTTCGTCCTCGGATAGCGGCACGTGAACCCCTTAGACCCCGGCTGACCGGACCGGCCCAGCAAGTGTTCCACAGGGTGGCAGGAACGACAACGCGCTGGGATGGCAGATCGATGAAACAGATGGCAGCGTGCGTCTGCTACCCGTTCCGGTCGGGCCCCCACGGGTTCTGTCCGGTGCGTTTGACGCGGACGCCGTCCGGTCCCACGGTCGAGGCCGGCCCGATGGCGCCGGCCCCGAAGCGCTCGCGGATGGCGTCGACCGCCCCGCTGGCCTCGTGCCACGCCGGCTTCGCGGCCTCGTCGAGGCTGAGCTGGCGGTTGGCCCCCGACACGAGGCCCGAGACGCTCACGCCCAGCAGCCGCACCCCCGGCGCGACGTCGATGGCGTCGAGCAGCGCCCGGGCGGTCCGGGCGACGGCGGGGCCGTCGTCGAGCGGCTCGGCGACCGTGCTCGACCGGGTGATGGTCCGGAAGTCCCCGAAGCGGACCTTGAGCGTCACCGTCCGCCCGGCCAGCCCGGCCCGGCGCAGGCGGGCGGCAACGGCGTCCGACATCCGGACCACCTCCCGCCGCAGCGGGTCGGCCTCGTAGTGGTCGGTCGGGTAGGTCTCCTCGTGGCCGATCGACTTGGGCGGCTGCTCGGGCACGACCGGCCGGGGATCGACGGCGTGGGCCAGGGCCGCCAGGTGGCGCCCGTTGGCGACCCCGAGGGCGGACACGAGCGTCGCCTCGGGCAGGGCGGCGATGTCGCCCACCGTCCGCACGCCGAAGCGCTCGAGCCGGCCCAGCGTGGCCGGGCCCACGCCCCACAGCGTCCGGGCCGGCAGCGGGTGGAGGAACGCCAGTTCCTCGCCGGGCTCGACGACGACGACGCCCCGCCCCGGCACCGGCCCGCCCGGCGAGGCCGTCGGCTTGGCCGCCTCGGACGCCATCTTCGCCAGCATCTTGCTGGGCGCCACGCCGACCGAGCAGCTGAGGCCCTCCCCCGCCAGGACGTCGGCCCGGATGCGGTCGGCCAGTGTGGGCCCGTCACCGAGCGCCCGCCGGGCGCCGGTCACGTCGAGGAACGCCTCGTCGAGGCTGATCGGCTCGACGAGCGGGGTGAGCGCCCGGAACAGGGCCATGACGCGGGCGCTGACCTCGCCGTAGTGGTCGTGGTCGCCGGGGAGGAACACGGCGTGCGGGCACAGCCGCACCGCCCGCACGCTGGGCATGGCGGAGTGGACGCCGTAGGCCCGGGCCTCGTAGTTCGCCGCCGCCACGACCCCGCGCGATCCCCGGCTCCCGACGACGACCGGCCGCCCCCGCAGTTCGGGCCGGCGCAACAGCTCGACGGAGACGAAGAACGCATCCATGTCGACATGGAGGATCGTGCGGGCGGCACCGGCACCCGGTCCAGCCGCCTCCGGGCCCGTCGGGGAGGGGCTCACCGCCGCGTGACGACGGCCCCCGCCATGTCCGCACCGTCGACGTGGTAGCGGAAACTGCGGCCGTCGTCCCACCGCTCGGCGAGCCAGGCGGCGAGGGGCTCGGCCACCCACGGGTGGCAGCCGTCGAGGCGGCCGACGCAGGCGTCGGGGGCGACGAACATGACCTCCTCGACGATGCCGTCGGGGTCCTCGATGGCCAGCTCGCCGGCGAAGTCGACCGCCATGTGGGCCTCGACCCTCAGCCGCCAGCCCAGGCCCGGGGCCTCCACCACGACCTCGTACATGGGACCCTTCCAGCCGGACACGACGACGCCGGTCTCCTCGGCCACCTCGCGCGACAGCCCGTCGATGAGGGTCTCGCCGTCGTCGATCACGCCGCCGGGCGGGCTCCAGTCGACCGAGCCGTTGCGGCGCCGGTTGCGCACGAGCAGCAGCCCCTCGGGGCCGAGGATCAACCCCCCTCCGACCAGCCAATCCCGCATCCGGTCAGTCTGCCGCAAGATGCCGCCGTTCGACCCCTGCCAAGCCGGTCACCGGGACCGGATCGGGCGACCGCCGGCCAGGCGTCGTAGGCGGCGACGTCGGCCCCGCTGTGCACGCTGGTGACGATGACGGCCGTGTAGGTCGGTTCTGGCGTCGTGGCGAACACCCCGCTGGCGTAGCCGAACGGACACCGCGGACGTCAGCCGTTTCAGCGGTCGAAAATGTCACTCTCCGTAGTCGATTCGGCGCGGTCACGTTCCGACGGTTCATTAGGCTTGTGTCCTTGCCCGCCACGACCGTCGTCGCCGACGCGGGCGGCTCCGCCACGAGCTTCCCGCCGCATTTGGCCCGCGAGCTGCGGGCGTCATCGGTCCACCCGCTGCCCCACGGCACCTCGCCGGCCCGCGTCTGGCGCGTGGTCACTCCGGAGGGCGACCTCGCCGTCAAGGTGCTCCAGCAGGGGGCCGGCATCGCCGACGGGCAGGACATCGACTCGTTCCTACGCGAGCCGGCCCAGATCCGACGGGTCCACCACGAGGTGCCGGCGATCGGTGCCCTGTACGTCGACGTCCTCGGCCAGTGGCAGCGCCCGGGTTGGGCGGCCTACGCCATGCCCTACGTGGCCGGCAGCCCCGCGGTGGCGCCGGCGACCGCCCGCGGGGACGCCCGCGACCGGCTCCACCGGGTGTTCACCTCCCTGACCGAACACGGCTATGCCCGGTCCCGGCGACACGCCGCCACCACCCTGCGGCCGCCCGAGCTGGCGCTGGTCCGCAAGCGGCTGTGGATCCTGCAGCGCCACGTGCCCCGCGAGCTGCTCGACGGCCCGCCGGTGCGCATCAACGGGCGGGTGTGCCGCCCGCTGGTCCCCCTGCTCCAGTCCATCGAGCGCGACGCCGGCCTGCTGAGGAAGCTGTGGCCGCGGCTCGTCTCGTACCCCGTCCACGGCGAGCTCGACCTGGCCGACCTGCTGGCGTCCGGGCCGGGCGGCGGGCGCTTCACGCTGCTCGACCCCCGCGGCACCCGAGGCTACGGCGACCCGGTCGACGACTTCGCCCACGTCCTGTTCAGCATGACCGTGCTCGACCGGGCGGTGGCCGACGGCGTGCGGACGTGGCACACGGCGCGAACGGGCGGGAAGCCGGCCAGCTGGGTCCTGCGGTCGGTCGGGCCGCACCGCGGCTACCCGCAGCTGGGCGAGTGGTTCGTGGGGATGCTCGGCCGGCTGCCGTTCGGCGCCGAGCTGAGCCGCGTCGACCCCCACTGGCGCCTGCGCCTCGCCTTCGCCCACGGGTTCCACGCCCTGGTCGAAGCGACGGCCCGGCTGTCCGAGAGGAACCCGCCGCCCCGGCCGGCGTGGGCGCCGGGCCCGGAGGCGCTGGCCACCACGTTCGTGGCCCTCGGCCTGCGCCTGCTCGAGCAGGCCGTCGCCGGCGCCGGCGGCCGCGCCGGTCGCGACGGCGAGCTGCCCGACGTATCGACCGGGCTCGACGACGACACCGGCGTGGTCTGGCGCTACGGCGACGGCCGCCGCCGCTGACCCGTCGGGGGCGGCCCCCCGCCACGGGCGCTAGTAGGCCGAGCCCCGTTCCGTGTAGTCGACGAGGACCGGGTCGTCGAGGGTGTTGACCTCGACGTCGACCGGCCCGGCGTCGGCGCCGAACGCCTGCGCCGCCGCCACGACCTCGGCGGTGAGGAACCGCGGGGTGACCGCCTCGTCCAGCGCGGGCGCGAAGTCGCCCGGGGCGCCGACCACGAAGCCCCAGTCCCCGAAGCTCGGGACGTCGACGTGGTACGGCGTCGTCCGCAGGCCGGCCGCCGCCACCGTCGCCTCGACCGACCATAAGGCCTGGCGGGCGAAGTAGGGCGAGCCGGCCTGGACGACCATCCGCCCGTCCGAAGCGAGCAGGGCGGCGACCGCCCGGTACATCTCCTCGGAGTAGAGGCGCACGGTGTCGAGGCTCTCCGGGTCCGGCATGTCGACGACCACGACGTCGAACGGCCGCTCCGGCGTGTCGCCCCGGGCCCGCGTCGCCGCCCAGGTGAAGGCGTCGTCGTGCAGGACCCTGACCCGGGGGTCGGCCAGCGAGCCTTCGTTCAGCGCCACGACGGCCGGGCCGGGATTTCCCGGGCTACCGCGAGTAACGTCCGCGGTGGGGCGGGCCACGAGCGTGCGACCCGGGGGAACCGTGCGAGACGACGACCACCAGCTACCGATCAAGTTCGGCCCGGTGTCGAACGGCGAGTTCCACCCGCTCCCGCACAGCCCGTTGGTGCGCGAGGTCATCCGCCGCACGCAGCGCATGGCGGACGATCACGCCCGACGCCTCGGCGTGTCCCGGCGCCGGTTCCTGGGCGGCGTGAGCGGGGCGGCGGCCACGCTGTTCGTCCTCAACGCCTGCTCGGAGGAGGAGGCCGCCGACCGCGACGAGTCGCCGGGCGGATCGTACGACGTGTCCGAGGAGGCCACGAAGGACAGCGGCGCCGCCCTCGAGGAGCTGGGCGGCGAGGAGTTCGTCTTCGACGTCCAGACGCACTACGTCAACTACGACCTGGAGGAGCAGGGCGGCGAGTGGACGGCGGTCTTCCCCCAGGCCAGCTGCGCCGAGGGGGCCGAGGCGAGCGACCGCAGGGCCTGCTTCACCGCTGAGGCGTACTTCCGGGAGATGTTCGTCCGGTCGGACACGTCGATGGCGATCCTCTCGGCGCTGCCCGCGCAGAACCTGCAGGGCCTGCAGCCGGACGACATGGTGTTCGCCATCGACGCCGCCACCCGGATCGGCTGCGAGGGACGGGTGCTGATGCACGGCGGCGCCTACCCCCACCACGGCCCGATCGAGGCGGCGCTGGCGGGCATGGACGACCTGCGCGAGCGCTACGACATCGCCGCCTGGAAGATCTACACGATGACGCCCCCGGACAATCACTTCTTCTTCGACGACCACGACCCCTCCCGCCCGCAGATCGGCCAGCGGTTCATCGACCACGTCCGGGAGATCGGCCCGAACATCATCTGCACCCACAAGGGCATCTCGTCGATCGTGGGCGCGACGCCCGAGCTGGCCGACCCGAGCGACATCGGCCCGGCCGCCGCCCGTAACCCCGACGTGAACTTCGTCGTGTACCACTCGGGCTTCGAGCCCGGCGCCGGCGGCGTCGGCCCCTACGAGCCGGACGAGCCCGAGCCCCAGGGCGTCGACCGGCTCGTCCGCTCCCTGCAGGACGCCGGGGTCGAGCCCAACTCGAACGTCTACGCCGAGCTGGGCGGCACGTGGTGGTTCGTCATGCGCGACCCGACGATGGCCTCCCACGTGCTCGGCAAGCTGCTCACCTACGTCGGCGAGGACCGCGTCGTCTGGGGCACCGACTCGATCTGGTTCGGCACCCCGCAGGACCAGATCCAGGCCATGCGCACTTTCTCCATCTCGGACGAGCTGCAGGAGCGGCACGGCTACCCGGCGCTGACCGACGAGGTCAAGGCCAAGATCTTCGGCCTCTCCTCGGCCCGTCTCTACGGCGTCGAGCCCATCACCGGGACGTGCACGCTGAGCGCCGAGGAGGTCGAGCAGGTCCGCGCCGCCCTGCCGCCCGCCCGCACCTACGGCCCGACGACCTACGCCGAGTCGGCCGCCATGATCGCCGCACACCAGGCCGGCTACCTCGCCTGAGCGCACCGGGCGCCGTCGGGCGCAGTGCCGGCCACCGTCCGGGAGGGCCGGTCGGCACCCCTACGATGGCCGCGATGCCCGACGAGCCGCCCCGGACGCGCTCGCCGGTCCCCCGGGACGGCGACGACTACGCCCCCACCGCCCTGCCCTCGACGTTCGCCCGCGCCGTGGCGTTCGTGTCGATCCTGGTCGGGGGCCTGTGTGGCGGGCTCATCGGCTGGTCGCTCGTCGACCTGCAGTGCACGGGCGACTGCGGCACGGTGAGCGGCCTGTCCGCCCTGGTGGGCGCCGTCATCGGCGCCGGCGGCGTGGCCGTGGTGGCCGTCCTCGCCCTGCGTGCCATGGGCGAGTGGCGCGTGATCCAGTACCGCAAGGGCGCGGACGAGCCCCGCCGCTAGCCAGCGGCTCGGAGGCCATCAGCGGGGGTGGCGGGCGGGGCCGTCAGGCCGGGGCCCGGCGCAGGGCGTCGACGGCGCGGTCGATGCCCGCGTCGTCCACGTCGGCGTGGGTGACCAGGCGGACCAGGCGGGGCCCGAGGGTGACGGCGCCGACCCCCTCCCCCGCCAGGTGGGCCAGCAGCCCGACCGGGTCGTCGTGGCGGAACAGGACCACGTTGGTCTCGACGTCCTTGGGGTCGAGCCCGCAGTCCGGCCAGCGCTCGGCCACGGCCTCGGCCAGGCGACGGGCCCGGGCGTGGTCGTCGGCCAGGCGCTCCACCCGGTCCTCGATGGCGATCAGCCCGGCGGCGGCGAGGATGCCGACCTGGCGCATGCCGCCGCCGAGCCGCTTCCGCTCGGCGTGGGCGCGCTCGATCACGTCGACCGGCCCCGACAGCAGCGAGCCGACCGGCGCCCCCAGCCCCTTGGAGAGGCAGCACGTGACCGTCTCGGCGTGCTGCGCGTAGCGGGCGACCGGCACGCCCGTGGCCACGCAGGCGTGCCACAGCCGGGCGCCGTCCAGGTGGACCGGGACGCCGGTGGCGGCGACGGCGGCCAGGCGCTCCAGCGGCCACGGCCGGCCGCCGGACGCCAGGTGGGTGTTCTCGACGCACACGACGGAGGGACGGGGCCAGCGGTGCCCGGCCGCCTCGGCCAGGTAGGCGACCTCGGCCGGGTCGAGCGTGCCGTCGTCGTCGTCCACCACGTGCAGCTGGGCCACCTGGTTGACTCCGAACGCGCCGCCCTCGTGGGTCACGACGTGCTGACGGCGGCCGGCGACGACCGCGGTCCCGGGGGCGGCGAGGACCCGCAGGGCCACCTGGTTGGCCATGGTCCCGGACGGCAGGAACAGGGCGGCCGGCTTGCCGGTCAGCGCCGCGAACGCGTCCTGGAGGCGGTTGACCGTGGGGTCGTCGCCGAACCCGTCGTCGCCCACCTCGGCCTCGGCCATCGCCCGTCGCATGGCGGGCGTCGGGCGCGTCACGGTGTCGCTGCGCAGGTCGACGGCGTGAGTGGGGGTCATCCCGCGGCACGGTACCGTCCGGGCCCGATGACCGATGACGCCGCCCTCCTCGACCTCGCCTCCCGGGTGGCCGGCGAGGCCGGCGACCTCCTGCTGACGGGCTTCCGCGTCACGCGCGAGCTGGTGGAGACCAAGTCGAGCGCCACCGACATGGTGAGCGAGATGGACCGGGCGGCCGAGGCCCTCATCGTCACCTCGCTCCTCGCCGAGCGCCCGGACGACGGCATCGTCGGCGAGGAGGGCAGCGCCGTCGCCGGCACCAGCGGGCTGCGCTGGGTGGTCGACCCGCTGGACGGCACCACGAACTACCTGTTCGGCCTGCCGGGGTGGGCGGTCTCGATCGCCGCCGAGGGCCCGGACGGGGTCGTCGCGGGCGCCGTCCTCGACGCCGTGCACGGCGAACTCTTCACCGCTCTCCGTGGCGGAGGCGCCTGGCTCAATGGCCGGCCGATCGCCTGCTCGCGCCAGACGGACCTCCGCCTGGCGCTGCTGGCGACCGGGTTCGGCTACGCAGCGGAGCGACGGCGCCACCAGGCCGCCGTCCTCGTCGAGTTGCTGCCCCAGGTGCGCGACATCCGCCGGTTCGGGGCCGCCGCGGTCGACCTCTGCTCGGTCGCCTGCGGGCGGGTCGACGCCTACTACGAGAAGGGTTTGGCCTGGTGGGACCTGGCGGCCGGGGCGCTCGTGGCCGCCGAGGCCGGCGTCGAGCTGTCGGGGCTCGACGGCGGGCCGGTCCGGCCGGCCTCGGTCCTGGCGGCCGCCCCGGGTATCGCCGGCCCCCTCCGTGACGTCCTGTCGACCGTGCGTGCTGGCGGCGGCCCGTGACGGGCCGTGACGATCTCTGGCCGGGCATCTGTCACCCGACTGCAACCGTCTCGCACCACTCGCCGTCACGATCCGCCGTCACACTCGTCCGGATGACCGCCGCAACAGCCGGCCTCGACGGCAAGGGCGCCTCGATCCGGGTGTCGACGGAGGGCTCGACCGTCGTGATCGCCGTCGAGCACCGCCTCGACGCCGTCGCGGGGCAGTCCCTCCTTCGTGCCGCACTCGACGCCATCGAGTCCCAGCAGCCGGAGCGGGTCGAGATCGACCTCCGGGCGCTGCAGGACTACGACGACGACGGCGCCGCCGCCCTGGCCGCGTGCCGCTCGCTCGGCACCGGGCTGGCCGAGGGCCTCCACTACCGCACCGGCCGCGGCCCCGGCCGCGAGGCCCTCCTGGTCGCCTACCAGGACGCAGACGAGACCGGAGAACCCGAGGCCCTCGGCGGCCCGGCCTGACCCCGGAACGCCCCGCGGGCGGAAAAGTCGCCGTTACCTGGCACCTTTCCGCCCGCTCGGTCCGCGCGGGGCCGCCCGATGAGGCACCATCGTGGCCGTGGGTACCCGCATCTTGACGGTGGAGGACGACGAGCGCATCCGGACGGCGGTGAAGCTCGCGCTCGAGGACGAGGGCTGGTCGGTCGAGGAGGCCGAGACCGGTGAGATCGCGCTCGAGTCCTTCAACCACCAACCGGCCGACGTCGTCCTGATCGACATCATGCTGCCGGGCATCGACGGGTTCGAGCTCTGCCGCAACCTGCGGCGCAGCTCCGACGTGCCGATCATCATGGTCACGGCGCGGGCCGACACCCACGACGTGGTCGCCGGGCTCGAGGCCGGCGCCGACGACTACCTCACCAAGCCGTTCGCCCCCAAGGAGCTGTCGGCCCGCATCCGGGCCATGCTCCGCCGGGTCCGCAGCTCCGACCCGACGAGCGCCCACCTGCGCTTCGGCGACCTCGAGATCGTGCCCGACGAGGGTGTCGTCCGCCGCGACGGCATCGAGATCCACCTCACCAAGACCGAGTTCCGGCTGCTCGTCGAGCTGGCCAGCAGCCCCGGTCGGGTGTTCAGCCGCGAGGTGCTGCTCGAGCGGGTGTGGGGTTACGGGTACTTCGGCGACGGCCGGCTGGTCGACGTCCACGTCCGTCGCCTGCGCACCAAGGTCGAGGCCGATGCCGCCAACCCCCGCCACGTCGTCACCGTCCGTGGGCTCGGTTACAAGCTCCAGGGCTGACGGGGTCGCCGTCCTCCGCACGCCCGGCCTCGTCGACCGCCTCCGGACGCTCCGGCGGCTGCGCCTCACCAAGCTTCGCTACTTCGACGACCGCCCGCGGCTGCTCCCCCGCCTCGGCCTGCGGACGCGGATCACGCTGGCCTTCGGCGTCGGCGCCATGCTGCTGTCCGCCATGGTCGGCATCACCACGTGGGCGCTGACCCAGCAGAACCTGCTCACCGAGTTCGAGCAGAACGCCACCGCCCAGGCCCGGACGAACGCCGCCCGTATGGAGCAGCAGGTCTCCCCCGTCCTCGAGGACCCGACCGACGCCCTCTCGTCCCTCGTCAAGGCGGCGGGGTCCAACCCGATCCTGCGGCTCAACGGCGCCTGGTACCTGACCACGCCGCAGTACAGCCGCGACGCCCTGCCCATGTCGCTCCGGGACGTCGTCATCCAGCGGCGCGAGCAGGCTCGCATGCGCTACGAGCACGAGGGTGAGACGCAGCTGGCGGTGGGCATCCCGCTGGCCCTGTCCGACTCGGCCTACTTCGAGGTCACGTCGCTCGACGAGGTCGAGAACACGCTCGACGCCCTCGGTGTCTCGCTCATCGGCGCCGCCGTCGCCACCACGCTGGCCGGCGCCGCCCTGGGCTGGTGGACGTCGCGCCGCGTGATGCGTCCCTTCTCCAACGTCGGCGAGGCGGCCAAGTCGATCGCCGGCGGCAAGCTCGGCACCCGCCTCGAGCACACCGAGGACCCCGACCTGGCCCCCATCGCCAACTCGTTCAACGACATGGCGAGCGCCCTGCAGGAGCGCATCGAGCGCGACGCCACGTTCGCCTCCACCGTGAGCCACGAGCTGCGATCGCCGCTGATGACCCTGGCGGCGTCCATCCACGTGCTGGAGAACGGGCGCAACGAGATGCCCGACCGCGCCAAGGAGGCGGTCGACCTGCTGGCCGCCGACCTCCAGCGCTTCGAGCAGCTTGTCACCGACCTCCTCGAGATCACCCGCTTCGACACCTCGTCGACCTCGCTCAACCTCATGGAGGTCCGGCTGGCCGAGCTGGTGATGCAGTCGGTGGGGTCGTCCACCGACGCCGACATCCCGCTCGACATCGACGCCGAGCTGGCGGGAGTGGTGGTCCGGGCCGACAAGCGCCGGTTGTCCCGCGTCATCGCCAACCTGCTCGACAACGCCACCAAGTACGGCGACGGCGCCACCCGGGTCGAGCTGCGCCGCAAGGGCAACGACGTGCTCATTGCCGTCGAGGACGACGGCCCGGGCGTGCCCGCCGCCGAGCGCCGGCGCATCTTCCAGCGCTTCAACCGCGGCACGTCGGCCCGCCAGCGCGGCGACGTCGACGGCGTCGGCCTGGGCCTGGCCCTCGTCAGCGAGCACGTCGTGCTGCACGGCGGGCGCGTGTGGGTCGAGGACAAGGCCGACGGGACCCCGGGCGCCCGCTTCGTGGTGGCGCTGCCGTCCGAGCACCGCGAGGGCGACTCCCCGGAGTGGGACGACACCACCGAGTTCCCGGACCAGCTTCCGTGAGCCGCCTCCTTGGGCTGCTCGCCGTGGGGGCCGTCGCAACGCTCGCCGCGGCCGGCTGCGGCGTCGACACCGACGACGAGCCGCGCATCATCCCGCCGGACGAGGCCGCCACCGACGACTCGATCGACGACAGCCCCACCACCAGCGCCGAGGACGTGCTCGACCCCCGCCCGGGCCAGGTCGTCGAGGTGTATTTCACGCAGGCGCTCGACGGCGAGACGGAGCTGGTCCGGGCCAACCGCACGGTGCCCGGCCCGGCCACCGAGGTCGAGCTGCTGAACACGCTGCTGGAGGACCCGCCCGGCCCGAGCGAGCGTCAGCAGGGGCTGATCACGTCGATCCCCGAGACGACCCAGCTGACCTCGCCGCCGCAGCGCCAGGACGGCTCGGTGCTCAACATCAGCCTCAATTACGGCATCTTCGAGGTCGAGGGCGAGGCCCTGCGCCTGGCCTTCGGCCAGATCGTCTGCACGGCCACGAGCCTCGGCACCGTCCAGCGGGTGACCTTCGAGGTGGACGGGGTGGCCCGGCCGGCGGTCGACGGCGAGGGACGCGAGACGAACGGGCCGGTGGACTGCGCCGATTACGACACGCTTCTCGCCCCGGAGGAGAACCGATGACTTACCACCTGGGCGTCGACCTGGGGACGACCTACACCTGCGCCGCCGTGCACGAGAACGGCCGGCTCGAGGTGGTGCCGCTGGGCCAGCGGGGCCCGTCGATCCCGTCGGTGCTGTACCTGCGCGAGGAGGGCGACCTGCTGGCGGGCGACGCCGCCGAGCGCCACGCCGTGACCGCGCCCGAGCGGATCGCCCGCGAGTTCAAGCGCCGCCTGGGCGACCCCACGCCGATGACGCTGGGCGGGGCCGCCGCCCGGCCCGAGGTCCTCACCGGCAACCTGCTGCGCTGGGCCTACGAGACCGTGGTCCGCCAGCAGGGCCGCCCGCCGGACACCCTGGCTCTCACCCACCCGGCCAACTGGGGCTCGTACAAGCTCGACCTGTTCGCCGCCTCCGCCGAGGTCGCCGGCCTCACCACGGTGACGATGGTGACCGAGCCGCAGGCTGCGGCCGTGTCCTACGCGAGCGAGGAGCGGGTCGACCCGGGCGCGGTCGTCGCCGTCTACGACCTGGGCGGCGGCACG
This sequence comes from Acidimicrobiales bacterium, assembly GCA_035265325.1. GTDB lineage: Bacteria > Actinomycetota > Acidimicrobiia > Acidimicrobiales > VFJN01 > DATCLS01. The sequence goes on along the minus strand of DATFOS010000150.1, from coordinate 29,216 downwards.
TTCGACGCCGCCGCCCTCCGCAAGGAGGCCGACGGCGGCTTCACGCTCCTCGGCACGCCCGACGGCATCGAGCGCCTGGGCGGCATCGACTTCGACGCCGCCGTGTTCGCCCACGTGGCCCAGTCGCTCGACGGCGCCCTCGAGGACCTCGACCCCGACGACGAGGCCGCCATCGCCGCCGTGGCCCGCCTCCGGCTGGAGTGCACGCAGGCCAAGGAGGCGCTGTCCTCCGACAGCGAGGCGACGATCCCGGTCCTGCTGCCCAACGTCCAGTCCGACGTGCGGCTCACGCGCGACCAGTTCGAGGAGATGATCCGCCCCACCCTGGCCGAGACGGTCACGGCGCTGGAGCGGGCACTGCGCTCCGCCGAGGTCCGGCCCGCCGACGTCGACCACGTGCTGCTGGTGGGCGGCTCATCGCGCATCCCGCTGGTGGGCCAGCTGGTGTCCGCCGGTATCGGGCGGCCCGTGGCCGTCGACGCCCACCCCAAGCACGCCATCGCCCTCGGCGCCGCCCACGTGGCCACCCGGGCCGCCGGCGTGGCCACCGTCGACGCCCACACCCGCTCGACGCAGGCCGTCGGCGGCGGCGCCGCCCTGCCCCCGCCGCCCGCCGGCATCACCGCCCCGCCGCGCCACGACCCCACGGCCGGCACCGTGGCCGTCCCGCCGTCCACGCCGCCGGCGCCCGAGCCGTCCATGCCCGGGCGCAGCGTGTTCGACGCCGCCCCGGCAGCGGCCGCCGGCCCCACCAACCCCGACCCGGACGCCACCGTGGTGTTCCAGGACACCCGCCGGCCGCTGGGGCCGCCGCCCGCCACCCCGCCGTCGGGCGGGACCGGCTCGGGCGGGCGCCACCTGCCGCCCCCACCCTCCGGTCCTTCCCCGGGCCGGCCGTCGCCGTCGTCGCCGGCGGCCGGGTACCGCCCGGCCGCGCCGCAGCCCGCCACCCCGGCCCGGCCGGCGCCGCCCCGGCCGGCACCCCGACCGCAGTCGCAGGCGCCGCCCCGGCCGCAGCCGCAGCCGTCGTCCGGCCACGGGTACGGGCCGCCGCCCGGCTACGGCCAGCCGGCGTCCGGCCAGGGCTACGGACCGCGGCCCGGGGACCGCCAGCCGGCGTCCGGCCAGCCCTCGGGCCCCGGGTACGGCCAGGCGTCGTCCGGCCAGGGCTACGGGCCGCCGCCCGGGTACGGCCAGGCGCCGACCGGCCAGCCGTCGGGGCCGGGCTCCGGGACACCGTACCCCGGCGCCGGCCACGGCCAGCCGCCGGGGTACGGATCCGGCCCGTCCGGGCAGGGCTTCCGCCAGGGGCCCGGCTACGGCGGCGGCTATTCGCAGGACCTGCCGCCCGGCATCGTCCCACCCGAGCAGCGGGCCGCCCAGCAGGCCAAGGCGGCCCGCAAGCAGAAGCTGACGACCGCCATCGGCACCCTGATCTTCCTGCTCGTCATCGCCGCGGCCGTCGCCGCCGTCGTCCTCTAGGAGGACGGCGGCGGCGCGGCGGGCGCGACGCACTCAGCCGAAGAAGACCTCGGCCACCTCGTAGACGGCCGGGTCGACCAGCTTCAGCTCGGCCGTCCCCTCGCTGAGCGGGACGCGCACGATCGAGCCGCTGCGCAGCGCCACCATCGTCCCGAAGGCCCCGTCGTGGACGGCCTCGATCGCGGCCACGCCGAAGCGCGTGGCGAGGACGCGGTCGAACGCCGTCGGGGTGCCGCCGCGCTGCACGTGGCCGAGGACGATGGTCCGGGTCTCGTACCCCGTGCGCTCCTCGATGGCCCGGGCCAGCGTGTCGCCGATGCCGCCCAGGCGGGCGTGGCCGAAGGCGTCGATCTCACCGGAGGCGACCGACAGCGTCCCCTCCTTGGGCGTGGCGCCCTCGGCGACCACGACGATGGAGGCGTAGCGGCCCCGGGAGTGGCGCCGGCGGATGACCTCGCACACCTCCTCGATGTCGAAGGGACGCTCGGGGATGAGGCACTCGGTCGCGCCGCCGGCGATCGCCGCCCAGGTGGCGATATGGCCGGCGTGGCGGCCCATGACCTCGACGACCATGACGCGGTCGTGCGACTCGGCGGTCGTGTGCAGGCGGTCGATGGCGTCGACGCAGATCTGGACGGCGGTGTCGAAGCCGAAGGTCAGCTCGGTGGCGGACAGGTCGTTGTCGATGGTCTTGGGCACCCCGACCACGGCGACGCCGTCGGCGGCCAGCCGGGACGCCACGCCCAGCGTGTCCTCGCCGCCAATGGCGACCAGGGCGTCGATGCCGTTCTCGGCCAGGGTGGCCTTCACCTTCTCGGGGCCACCGTCGACCTTGTAGGGGTTCGTGCGGGACGAGCCGAGGATCGTGCCGCCGCGCGGCAGCGTGCCGCGGAACGACTCGACCGACACGGGCTCGAGGTGCCCCTCGATCGGCCCGCGCCACCCGTCGCGGAACCCCATGAGCTCGTCGCCGTAGACGGTCTCGCCCTTGCGGACCACGGCCCGCATCACTGCGTTGAGGCCGGGGCAGTCCCCGCCGCCGGTCAGCATCGCCACGCGCATGTCTTCGCCTGATCCCTGTTCGTTGGTCTGCCTGTTCGTGGCCCGACGGACGTCGGGCCGAGGTCCACTACCGTCGCCGCCCATGGCCGTGGTGATCGCCATCGACGCCGGCACGACGGGGGTCCGTTGCCTCGCCCTCCGTGAGGATGCCACGCCGGCGGGGTACGCCTACGCCGAGTTCGCGCAGCATTTCCCCCGGCCCGGGTGGGTCGAGCACGATGCGGCCGACATCTGGCGGACCGTCACGTCGACACTGGCGAAACTCGTCGACGACCTGGGGGGCGAGGCGGTGGCCGCCATCGGCATCACCGACCAGCGCGAGACCACGGTCGTGTGGGACCGGAGCACCGGCGAACCCCGCCACCGGGCGCTCGTGTGGCAGGACCGGCGCACCGCCGCCCGCTGCGACGAGTTGCGGGCGGCCGGGCACGAGCCGCTGGTCCGGGAGGCGACCGGGCTGGTCCTCGACCCCTACTTCTCGGCCACGAAGCTCGAGTGGCTGCTCGGGCCGGGCGGCGTCGAGGCCGGGCCCGACCTCGCCTTCGGCACCGTCGACAGCTGGGTGCTGTGGAACCTCACCGGCGGGCCCGACGGCGGCGTCCACGCCACCGAGCCCTCCAACGCCGCCCGGACGATGCTCTTTGACATCCGGACGTTGGGCTGGTCCGACGAGCTGCTGTCCATCTTCGGCGTGCCGGCGTCGTGCCTGCCCGAGGTCCGGCCGTCGGGCGGCCGCTTCGGGACCGTGGCCGCCGGCCTCCCGGTGCCCGAGGGGACGCCGGTGTCCGGCATCCTCGGCGACCAGCAGGCGGCCCTGTTCGGCCAGGCGTGCCTGGAGCCGGGCATGACGAAGAACACCTACGGCACCGGCAGCTTCGTCCTGATGAACGTCGGCGAGGCTTGCCCGGCGCCGGTCGAGGGGCTGCTCGGCACGGTGGCGTGGACGATCGAGGGCCGCCCCGGCGCCACCTACGCACTGGAGGGCTCGATCTTCGTGACCGGCGCCGCCGTCCAGTGGCTGCGCGACGGCCTCGGGCTCATCCGCGAGGCGGCGGAGGTCAACGCCCTGGCCGCCGCCTGCGACGACACGGGCGGCGCCTACCTCGTCCCCGCCTTCACCGGCCTGGGCAGCCCCTACTGGGACCCGTACGCGCGCGGCACGCTCGTCGGCATCACCCGGGGTACCGGGAAGGCGCAGCTGGCGCGGGCGGTCGTGGAGTCGATGGCGTTCCAGACCCGCGACGTCGTGGACGCCATGACGGCGGCGTCCGGCCATCCCGTGGCCGAGCTGCGCGCCGACGGCGGCGCCTCGGCGTCCGACCTCCTGCTGCAGGTGCAGGCGGACCAGCTGGGCGTGCCGGTGTCGCGCCCGGTCGTGCAGGAGACCACCGCGCTCGGCGCCGGCTACGTCGCGGGGCTGGCCGAGGGCGTGTGGAGCGCCGACGACCTCGCCGATCGGTGGGAGCTGGACCGCTGCTTCGAGCCGGCCGCCGACCCCGGGGCCGTGACCGCCGCCTACGACGGCTGGCGCCGGGCGGTGGAGCGATCGCGCGGGTGGGCGGCGGGGTGAGCTACGCGATCGGACGGCCGAAGGGGTCGCGCGGCTCGGCGCCCCGGCCTGGCTCGGCGTCGTCGTCGGGGTCGCCGCCGCGGTCGAGCTCGCGCAGGCGGGTGTCGACCACGCGCGCCAGGGCGGCCACCTGACGGCGCTCGCGGGCCCGGTACGCCATGTCGTTGCGGCCCAGCACGAGGGCCAGGCCGCTCGACGGGAGCGGCGCCCACACCACATCCTTCGCCCCACCGGCGTGGCGGCTGCCCGCCAGGTACGCCTCGAGCCAGCCGCCCGAGGGCGCCTCGGCGTCGGCGACGAGGACCGGCTTGCCGCCCGGCCCCTCGTCGCCCAGCGACGCGACCGCCACCCAATTGGCCCCGACCACCCGCCGGGCGTGGGTCACGACCGAGGACAGCAGCTCGTCGACCGTGTGCGCCCCGACGAGCTGGGCGGCCGCCTCGAGGGCGTCGAGGCGAGGGTCGTGCAGGGCGTCGGCCAGCGGCCGCACCTCCTCGACGGCCACGCCGTCGACCTGGCGCACCTCGGCCACCAGCAGGTCGATGACCTCGTCGTCGGGCAGCTCGACGACGAGCTCGTCGACGGCCTGCCCCCCGTCCCGCTCGAGGATGTCGATCCCGACCACGTCCCCCCGGACGGCACCGATACGGCTCGCCACCTGGCCCAGTGCACCGGGCCGGTCGGGCAGCCACACGCGAATCACGAATGTCGCCACGCCGCGGAACCTACGCCGGGCCGGTGAACGGCCGGTTTCGGCAGTTGGACGGCCCTGTGAGCACGGCCCGTGACCGCAAGACCGCAGCGCGCCATGGGCACGAACCCGTGATGATCGCTCATCGGGCAGACTTCGCTAGCGTTCCTTCGTCCTGAACGCTCGTTCGACCCCCAAGATGGAGCGCGAGGAGTGCATGCGCGCGACAATGCCCTCCGTCGCACCAGTCATGACCTGGCCCTCGCCAGCTGGGGGAGGGGCCCCCGGCCTGGTGATGACGCCTCCGCCGCCACTGTGAACACGCCAACTGACACCCGCTCGGCAGTGATCCCGCCGGGCCTGCATGCGAGGCTCACCGTCCTCCAGGCAGGCGCGGACGAGCGCGCCGCGCTGGCCCAGCACCTGGCCCTCGCCCTCGCCAACGACGGCATCGGGGCGGCGGGAGGCCCGGCCGCGGTCAAGGGGCCCGGCGAGTTCTTCGACGCCGCCCGCGAGGCGGCACTGCGGCGCATCGAGGAGCACGAGCGCCTGCGCGGCGAGCTGACGGCACAGCTGCGGCGGGCGCGCGAGGCCCAGGCGGCGACGATCAACCGGCGGGACGAGGCGGCCGCCCGGCTGCGGCGCATGTCCGCCCACCTGGCCGACTGCGAGGCGCTCGTCGAGCGGTCCACCGAGCTGCGGACCGCCGCGGCCCAGGGCGTCCGGGAGCTCGAGGCCCAGCGCGCCGAGGTCGAGTCCGCCCACGACAAGCTCTCCCTGGTCGAGGAGCAGCGGGCCGCCGCCGCCCAGATGATCGACGACGCCTCGCACCAGCTCCGCTACCTCGAGGCCGCCGAGCTCGACGAGCCCTCCCTGCGGCGCGAGCTCGAGGTCGCCGGCCACGAGCTGCGGGCCGCCGAGAACGCCCAGTCCGAGGCCAACGAGGCGCTGCAGGCGATCGAGCAGGCCGCCGCGGGCCGGGCCGCCACCCGCGAGCACGTCTACTACGAGCGCGCCGAGCTGGTCGCCCGCATCGAGTCACCCCTCGTCGACATCGAGCCGCTGCGTCTGGCGCTCGAGGCCTTCGACGCCGAGACGGAGATCGGCGAGCCCGACCTCGTCGCCCGCGAACTGGCCCGCGAGTGGACCGAGGTCGACGACGAGCTGACGCGCATCGAGCGCGCTCTCCCGGTGCCGCCCTCCCCGGAGGAGCTCGACGCCGCCGAGGCCCGACTCGAGCAGATCGAGGACCTGATCCTCGAGCTGGAGGAGTCCGGGCGCCCGGGCGGGCAGGGCCCCGACGGCCGCGAGGAGATCGAGCAGGCCCACGAGGGCGTGCTCGCCGCCGAGGAGCAGCTCGACGCTCCCGGCGACTACGAGGACGCGCTGGCCCAGCTCCAGCACGCCCGCGACGTCGAGCAGGCCGTCCTCCGCCGGCACGGCTTCGAGACGTACCTCGACGTGATCCTCGCCGGGCCGGTCCCCGAGGGCGAGCCCCAGGCCGAGCTGCTCGACGCCCTGCGCGCCCGCCGCGTGGCGGAGGAGACGCTGGCCGCCCTGCGCGCCGCCGCCGAGCCGCCGCCCATCGTCACGGCGCTGCGGGTCCGGCGCGACCGCATCCGCCGCGAGGCGAGCGACGTGCTGGGGTGCGACCCGGGCACGAACGTGGCCGAGCTGCTCCACGCCCACCCGATCGTCCCGGCCGCGCGCACGCGGGCGCTGGCCGTCGAGCTGTCCCGGCTCGGCGTCCACCCGGTCGGCGTAGGGATCCGCGACGCCGCCATCGGCGTGCTGGAGGACCAGGACGCCGAGATCGACGCCCGCGAGGAGTGCGCCCTCGAGGTCGAGCGCCTCGACCGCGAGCTGGTGGCGCTCGACGAGGACGACGAGCGGGCCGCCGAGCACGCCCAGCGGGTGATCGAGATGGCCGAGGCGACGAACGCCGATGTCGACGAGGCCTCCGCCCGGGTCCAGCTGCTCGAGAGCGAGCTGGTCGACCGGGCCTCGCAGGACGAGCGGCGCCTCCAGCGCATCGCCGCCGCCGAGCAGCTGCGGACGCAGATCACGGCGGTGACCGACGCCCTCGACCACTCGAACGAGGAGTACCACACGGTCCTCGCCGCCGCCGAGCGTGCGGTGATCGAGGCCGAGATCGACGTCGAGCGCACGAACAGCGCGCTCGGCGAGGCCCGCCGGCGCCTCCGCCGCATCGCCGAGGCGCTCCCGCCCCCGTTGCGCCCGCGTCCCGCCGACGACCCGCTCACCGAGCTGCCCAACCTGCGCGAGACGCTGGCGGCCGAGGTCGGGCGGGCCGAGGCGGCCCTGGCCGAGGCCAACGACGAACTCGACGAGGCACGCCGCGAGATCGACGACGCCCAGCAGGCCCTCGACGGTCACCTCGAGGTCGTGCCCACCGACGACATCGGCGACGACGACCTGGCCGGGGCGGTCCTCGAGATGGTCGGCGGCGGCGAGGGCCCGGTGGTGCTCGACGACCCGTTCGCCGAGGTGTCCGGCCAACGTTCCGACCTGCTCGACCAGCTGGTCCCCGCCTCCGAGCACCGCTCGGTGGTGCTCCTGACCGACGACCCGGAGACGCTGGGCTGGGCCATCGGCCTGCCCGCCGACCTCGGGACGGTCACTCGCCTCTCTCTGCCCGACGGGCCCGACCACACCCCCGGTGCTGCGCCAGTGGCGGCGCATCCGGGCCCCGTCGGCTGAACCTGACAAGGACACCCTGCCGTGCCACAACGCATCCCGATCCGGCTGAAGCTCACGGCTGCGCTCGCCATCCCGATCGCCGCCCTGCTCATCGTCGCCACCCTCGAGGTGCTCCAGAGCGCGCGCGAGGCCGACGAGGTCCGCGAGCAGACGCAGCTGGCCACCGCCGCCATCGGCCCCGCCGGCCTGATCAACAACCTGCTCAACGAGCGGAACTACGGTGCCGCCGACATCATCGGCGCCACCGGCGACGGACTCCTCGAGCTGCCGATCGCGACCTTCGACGAGGGCATCGCCGAGACCGACGCCGCGCTGGAGCGGCTGTGGTCCGACGTCGAGGGCCGGGGCGGCAACGTCGCCGACGCCTACCTGCCCGTCCTCGACGAGCTCGAGGAGCGCATTGCTCCCCTGCGAGACCAGGTCACCAGCTACGACGGTGAGCGGTCCCTCGAGCCCGAGGTCACGGACGTGTCCGACCAGGTCTTCCAGGACTACACGGCCATCGTCAACGATCTGTTCGAGACCAACACGCGGGTGGCGCTGGCGGTCGACGACCCCACCCTCCGGCGGGGCGCCGAGCTGACCGACATGGCGACGCGGCAGACCGACACGGTGGCGCGGCTGATCCGCCTGATGCTGCTCGACTTCGCCCGCCCCGACGATGACGGCACGACGCCGGGCACGGTCGACGAACCAACCGAGGTCGCCGAGATGTCGGCGGCCTACGGGCAGCTGATGAACACCCGCGAGACGATCAACTCGCTGGGCACCGGGGTGTTCGAGGACGCCACCGTCCAGATGAACGAGGAGTCCGACGCCACGGGCTTCATCCCGCTGGTGGAGACGGCGCTGGCCGACGGCACGGTCGACCTCGAGCAGACGCTGGCCACCGTCTCGATCCCCGAGGACTACTCGCTCTACGGCTACCCGGCCAACCTCGCCACGGTCATCGACCAGCAGGCCGACGAGCTCAACAACGCGGCTCAGACCCGCCAGCAGTGGTACCTGGCGCTCGCCGCCCTCGCCGTCATCGTCGCCCTGGTGGTGACGTGGCTGGTGTCCCGCTCGATCACGCAGCCCCTGCGGTCGCTGACCCGGCAGGCCAAGGAGATGGCCGAGCACCGGCTGCCGGACGCCGTGCTCGACATCCTCGAGACGCCGCTGGGCGACAACGTCGAGGTGCCGCAGATCGAGCCGGTCACCGTGCGCACGCGGGACGAGGTGGCCGACGTCGCCGACGCCCTCAACACGGTGCAGGACTCGGCGCTCGACCTGGCCGTCGAGCAGGCGGTCCTCCGGCGGAACATCGCCGACTCCTTCGTCAACCTCGGTCGCCGCAACCAGAACCTCCTCGGCCGGCAGCTCGACTTCATCACCGAGCTCGAGTCCAACGAGACCGACCCCGACACGCTGGCGTCGCTCTTCCGCCTCGACCACCTGGCCACCCGCATGCGGCGCAACGCCGAGTCGCTGCTCGTGCTTGCGGGCATCGACCCACCTCGGAAGTGGGCGGCCCCGGTGCGGCTCACCGACGTCATCCGCGCCGCCCTCGGCGAGGTCGAGGACTACCAGCGGGTCACGGTGCGGGGCGTCGAACCGGCCACGATCCTCGGCTCGGCGGCGGCCGACCTCGCCCACCTCTGCGCCGAGTTCATCGAGAACGCCCTGACGTTCTCGCCGCCCGACCAGAACGTCGACATCCGCGGCCGGCAGCGCCCCGACGGCTACACCTTGGCGATCATCGACAACGGCCTCGGCATGCCCGCCGCCGACCTGGCCCAGGCCAACCGCCGCCTGGCCGGCACCGAGAGCTTCACCATCGCGCCGTCGAAGTACCTGGGCCACTACGTGGCCGGCAACCTGGCGGCCCGCCACGGCATCCACCTCCAGCTGGAGAACTCGCCGGGCAACGGCATCACCGCCACCGTCGACCTGCCGCCGACGCTCCTCACCAACGAGGCGCCGACCGGCGACCCCATCACCGACCCGCACGGCACGCGGGCGGTGGCCACCCCGCCCGTCGAGCCGGCGCCCCTGACGTTGGGCGAGCCTCCGGCAGCGGTGCCCGCCGGTGGCGAGGGAGGCCTGGGCATGGCCGGCCCCGAGCCGGCCCGGACCGCCAGCGGCCTGGTCAAGCGGGCACCGCGTAACGCGGACGCCCCGGCGGCCCACATGCCCGCCGACGACCTGCTGGCCACGCTCAGCGGGTACGCCAACCGGCGGCCGGGCGACGCCGTCCCCGGCACAACCGCCCCGGCGCGCGGCAACGGCGGCCGCAGCGCCCCACCGCTCCCCTCCCGCGGCGGCCCGGCGGCCACGCCGGCGGCCCACGCCGGCAACCCGTACGCGCCACCGGGGAGCCCGACGTCCGGCGCCCCGCCGCGCCGCGGTGGCCCCGCCCCCACGCCCCCGGCCCCGGCCGGCCCGCCCCCGGCGCCCGGCCTCGGCGGCCTGCCTCGCCGCCAGCCCGCCGGCCCCGGCGGCCCCGGTCGTCCTGCCCCCGCCGCACCGGCTCCGGCCGGTGCCGGCTACCCGCCCGCTGGTGGTCCGGCCCCCGGCTCCGCCCCCGGTCCCGCCCGGACCGGCGCTCCCGCCGACCTGTGGTCCACGCTGTCGTCGCTCACCACCGGCCCCCAGCGGGCCGTCGGGGGCGGCCGGCCGGGTGGCCCGGGCGGCGCGACGCCCTACCCTGGCGGCCCGGCCCCAGCCGGCCCGCCGTCCGACCCCAGCGCCGGTGGCGTGACAGAAGGCGGCCTGGCACGCCGCGTCCGAGGAGCCCAGTTGCCGTCCACAGCACCCGTCTCGCTGCGCCGGGGCAACGTCGAGAATGCCGGCACCGGCACCGGCGGATACGGTCTCGGCGATCGCGGTGCGTCCAGCGGTGGCCCCAACGGCAACGGAGGGGCCACCAACGGTGAAGGTGGCCCTGCCAAGGACGTGTACAGCTTCCTGTCCAGCTTCACCGCAGGCGTGCAGCGCGGCCTCGACGAGGCTCGCAGCGACACGAGGAACCCGGAGGATGAGCAATGAGCCTGAGCGACGAGGCACGGAACTTCAACTGGCTGCTCAACAGCTTCGTCGACCAGACCGCAGGTGTGACCGACGCCGTCGCCGTCTCGTCCGACGGCCTGCTGATGGCCGCGTCCAGCTCGCTGGACAGAGCCTCGGCCGAGCAGCTGGCCGCGATCATCTCCGGTTTCGTCAGCCTCGGCCACGGTGCCTCGCGGTGCTTCGACTTCGCCGGTCTCGAACAGATCATCGTCGCCATGCGCGGCGGCTTCCTCTTCGTCTCGTCGATCTCGGACGGGAGCTGCCTCGGGGTGGTGGCCACGCGTAGCTGCGACATCGGGCTGGTCGGCTACCAGACGACTCTGCTCGTCGAGCGCGCCGGCCAGGTGCTGACCCCGGCGCTCGTCGCCGAATTGAAGGCCGGGGTCGTCGCATGAACGAAGGTCACGATCTGGTCCGGCCGTACATCATGACGGGGGGGCGGACCCGCGCCCAGAGACGTGACCTTCGCGTAGAGACGCTCCTTCAGACGAAGAGCGCCAACATCCCGCCCTACCTCCCGGACGAGCAGCAACTCGTCCTGGACCAGTGCCACAGGGCGTTATCGGTCGCCGAGGTGGCCGCCCACCTCAACCTCGTCGTCGGGGTCGTGATGATCCTCGCCGACGACCTCATATCCGCAGGCCTGCTCGACGTGCACCACACCGATCCTGTGGAGATCGAGCTGTCGATGCTCACCAAGATGATCGAACGGGTCAGGGCGATCTAGTGGCGCCCGACACCACAGTCCGAGAGGTTCCGCGACGTGCAGTCCACAGCTGAGAACACCGCCACGCGCATCACGTCCGTCAAGTTCGTCATCGCCGGTGGGTTCGGTGTGGGCAAGACGACGTTCGTGGGTGCCATCTCCGAGATCGAGCCGCTACGCACCGAGGCGGCCATGACCTCGGCGTCCACCGGCATCGACGACACGAGCCACATCCAGGGCAAGACGACCACCACCGTCGCCATGGACTTCGGCCGCATCACGGTCGACGACACGCTGGTCATGTACCTGTTCGGCACGCCCGGCCAGGACCGGTTCGGCTTCATGTGGGACGACATCTGCCTCGGCGCCCTAGGCGCCGTCGTGCTGATCGACCCCCGCCGGATCACCGACAGCTTCCCGGGCATCGACTACTTCGAGGCCAACGCCATCCCCTTCGTGATCGGGATCAACGTCTTCGACGGCGCGCCCCGCTACCCCACGCAGGAGATCCGGGAGGCGCTCGGCGTCAGCCACGACACCCCCATCGTCGAGTGCGACGCCCGGCGCAAGGACTCGGTGAAGATGGTGCTGCTGACTCTCCTCGAGAGCCTCGTCGCCAAGGCGCAGGCCCGCGCCCACGCCCGCTGACGCTGCGCTCCTGACGGCCGGCCCCACCGGCCCGGGCGCCGCACGGCGCTGACCAGGGATAACGACGCGTGTCCGCCGCCTCGGGCGGCGGCACGTGCACGCGCGCCCCAGGACATGCGCGATGATGACGGACCGAGCCCACGGAACCTCTCTCCGTAGCTGCATGGCCCTGATTCAACGACGCGTCAGAGGAGAGCCAGTGCGCCGGGTCCCGATTCGCATGAAGCTCGCGCTGGCGCTGGCCGTGCCGCTGCTGGCGCTGGCCACCGTGACGGCCCTCGAGGTGCGGAATTCCGCCGACGACGTCGCCGACATCGAGGGCCAGACCGCTCTCGCCCGCATCTCCATCGGCCCGGCCGGCGTGGTGACCGCGCTCCAGGACGAGCGCGCCTGGACGATCCTCGACCTCATCGGCAGCGCCGGCGACGTGCCGCTGCCGGTCGCCGATCAGGAGACGGCCCGCCGCAACACCGACGAAGCCCTGGAGCGGTTCCGGGCCGAGGTGGGCGACGTCGGGGGCCTCGCCGCCGACGCGTACGGCCCCGCGCTCGAGGCCGTCGCCGGGCTGGAGGCCCTGCGGGCCGACGTGGACCGCAGCGACCAGCCGCACGACCTGACCAACATCCCGCTGGCCGACGACGTGTTCGGCCGGTACTCCGAGCTGGTCACGCCGTTCCTCGACGCCACCTCCGAGGTGGCGGTGACGATCGACGACCCCGAGATGCGCATCGGGGTCGAGCTGGTCGACATCACGACCCGCCAGGTCGAGGACCTGGCCGAGCTGTCCCGCTCGACGCTGGTGTCCACGGTGTCCACCGGCGGCATCGACCAGCCCGACGAGATCCGGCGGCTGGCCGCGCTCCAGGCGAGCTTCAACAGCCGCGTCGAGGCGCTGGTGCTCGCCAACGCCCGGTACGGCCCGATCATCTCTGAGCACGCCCCCACCCAGCTCAACGAGGACGTCGACGCGCTCGTCGACGCGGCCATCGCGACGGGCACCACCGACCTCCCCAACTTCCTCGCCACGGTGTACGTGCCCGCCGACGAGGGCTACACCGGCCTGCGCAGCCTCATCGCCGACTCCCTCGGCGAGCGGGCCGACGAGCTGAACCGGGCGGCAAGCTCCCGCGACAACTGGTTCATCGTCCTGGCCTTGGCCACCCTGGCCACCGCCCTCACGCTCACCTGGCTGGTATCCCGCTCGATCACCCGGCCGCTGCGGTCGCTGACCCGCCAGGCCAAGGACCTCGCCGGCCACCGCCTGCCCGACGCCGTTCTCGACATCCTCGAGACGCCGCTGGGCGACGACGTGCGGGTGCCCGAGACCGTGCCGGTCACGGTCCACACCCGCGACGAGGTGGGCGACGTGGCGGCCGCCCTCAACACCGTGCAGGACACGGCGCTCGAGCTGGCCGTCGAGCAGGCGGTCCTCCGGCGGAACATCGCCGACTCGTTCGTCAACCTCGGCCGGCGCAACCAGAACCTCCTCGGCCGGCAACTCGACTTCATCACCGAGCTCGAGTCCCACGAGACCAGCCCCGACACGCTCGGCTCGCTGTTCCGCCTCGACCACCTGGCCACCCGCATGCGGCGCAACGCCGAGTCGCTGCTGGTGCTCGCCGGCATCGACCCGCCCCGCAAGTGGGCGGCCCCGGTCCGCCTGACCGACGTCATCCGCGCCGCCCTCGGCGAGGTCGAGGACTACCGGCGGGTCGCCATCCGCGATGTGCAGCCGGCCACCGTGCTGGGCTCCGCCGCCGCCGACCTGGCGCACCTCGTGGCCGAGTTCGTGGAGAACGCCCTGACGTTCTCGCCGCCCGACCAGGACGTCCAGATCCGCGGCCAGGCCCGCTCCTCCGGCGGCTACGTGCTGGCGATCATCGACCGCGGCCTGGGCATGTCGCCCACCGACCTCGACCAGGCCAACCGGCGCCTGGCCGGGACCGAGAGCTTCACGATCGCCCCCTCCAAGTACCTCGGCCACTACGTGGCGGGGAACCTGGCGGCGCGACACGGCATCCGGGTCCAGCTGGCGGAGTCCGCCGGTAACGGCGTCACCGCCACCGTCGAGCTGCCCGCCACGCTGTTGACCACGGACGCTCCCACCGGCGAGCCGATCACCGACCCCCACGGCACCCACGCGGTCGGGGCCGGCGTTACCTTCGCCGGCAGCGGCATGGCCGCCGCCGCGACCCGTGAGCGCAGGCGCAGCGCCGACGGCGGCGCCGCCAGCCCCGTCGGCACCGGTGCCAGCACCGTCGGCCCGGACGGACACCCCACCGGCGCCGGCAGCCCCGTCGGCACCGGTCCCAGCACCGTCGGCCCGGACGGACACCCCACCGGCATCGGCAGCCCCGTCGGCACCGGTCCCAGCACCGTCGGCCCGGACGGACGCCCCACCGGCGCCGGCAGCCCCGTCGGCACCAGCGGCGGGGGGCCTGGCGACACCGGTGCCCGCAACGGTCCGTTCGGCTCCCTCGGCGCCAACAGCGGCCTCTCGACGGGCTTCGGTGCCGGCGTGAACGGGCTCCCTGCGCAGGGCCTTGGCGGGGGCGGCGCCCGCGCGGGCGACGCCGGCACCGGCGCGCCGGGTGCGGGCCCAGGCGCCGATGCGGGCCTGGCCGCCGCCCCGGCCGCCGGTGCGGACCTGCGCGCGGGTGCGGGCGGCCCCGGCGCTAGCGCAACGGGCGCAGACCCAGACGCCGGTGCCGACCTGGCCGCCGGTGCCGACCTGCGCGCCCGAGCGGGTGGCCCCGGCGCGAACGCAACGGGTGCGGGGCCAGACGCCGGTGCCGACCTGGCCGCCGGTGCCGACCTGCGCGCCCGTACGGGCGGCGCCGGCGCTGGCGTAGCGGGTGCGGGCCCAGACGGCGGTACGGGCCCGGGCGCCGCGCTGGGGGGCTCCGACAGAGGCGGTCCCGGTGCGGGCGGTCCCGACACGGGCGGGTCGGGTGCCGGCCTGGGCGCCCGTCCGGCCTCCTCCCACGCGCCGGCCGCCGGCGGTGCGGGTGCAGCCGGTTCCGGTGCCGGCGGCGGCCCGGGTGGGCCGGGTGCGGGTCGTGGCGTCGGCGGACCGGGCGGCGGACACGTGGTCGGCGGCCCCGGTGGCGGCCAGCCCGGCGGCCCCGGTGGCGGCCAGCCCGGTGGCGCCGGTGGTCCCGGCCGCCTCCCCCGCCGCATCGGTGCGGGGACCGGCCCGCGCCCCGGCGGTCTCGGCGGCCCCGGCGGGCCGCGACGGCCGGCCCCGGCGCCCAGCCCCGAGGCCGATGCCACGCTGGCCGCGCTCGCCTCCCTCCCGTCGCTCGACGCCCTGCCCCCACCCGCCCCCGAGGACTCCCGTCCGGCGGGGTCGCCGCCCGGCCCAGCCCTCCCCTCCCGCCGCCGCGCAGGGGACGCCGTCGCCCCTGCCACCGGCCACGACGCCGGCCAACCGCTCGACGTCCCGGCCGCCGCGGCCGCCGGCTCCCCCTACGGCCACGAGGCGAGCGACCCCAACGACCCCGGCCACTCCCCCGCCGAGCCGTTCGCCGTCGGCAGCCCCGGCATCGGCCTCGGCGCCCCCCACGGCCACGAGGGCCGAGGACGCGACCACCGCAGCGGCGACGCCGACCCCGGCGACCCGTACCGCCAGGGCAGCACGTACGAACGCGCCGGCGCCCAGGCGGGCCCCGCCAGCCGAAGCGCCGACCCGTACAGCGGTGTCGACGCGGACGGCCCGTACGGCCGTGGCGTCGACCCTGGCCAAGGTGGTCGCTACGGGAGCGGGAGCGAAATCGGCCACGCCGACCCGACCGGAGTGGGTGGAGGCGGCGACACGGCCATCCCGGGGCCTATCCGGGACCTGCACCGCTACCGCGCCGACGACCCGGCGGCCGGCGACCCCCGCGTCCCGGCACTCGGGCCCGCCGGCCCATCGAGCGTTGGCCTCCACGACGACCCCCGGAACCCCGGCCGTCTCCTCGCCCGAGGCGGCAACGACCTCGGCCCGGCGCCCGATGTGGCCGGACCGCAAGGACCCGGCGATCCCGGCGATCCCGGCGATCCCGACGACCTCGGCGGACGGGGTGGCCTCCGTAGTGCCGGCCGACGCAGCCATTCGGCGGGCCCCGGCGTACTCGGAGGCCACGAACCGGGTGGAGCCGGAGGAACGGGCCCGCCCGGCGATCTGGGCCGGCTCGGCGATGTGGGCGGACACAGCGGATCCGGCGGACCCGGCGACCTCGTTGGATTCGGCGATCCGGGTGGGATCGGTGCCGGCGGTGCCGGCGGCGCCGGCGCGCCCGGGTTCCCGCCGGTCACACCGCCAGGAGGGAACTGGCCCCGGGCGACGTACGGCCCCGGTGGCGCACCGTCCGGCGTGAGCCTCGGCGGCGCCGCCGCCGGAGGGACGACCGGCGGTGGGGGCGGGGGAGGCGGAGGCCCCGGGACCGGGCCCGCCGGGACCGGGCCCGTGGCGCCCGCCGGCACCACGCCTGGGGGACTGGCGCGCCGGGTGCGCGGCGCCAACCTGCCGACGGCGCAGCCGTTACGGATGATCCGTCGGGGCGAGCCCGCCCCGCCCGACAGCGGCTCCCGGCCCGGCGACGCCCCGTCCTACTCCCCCGACGACGTCTACGGGTTCCTGTCGAGCTTCACGACCGGCGTGCGGCGGGGCCTGGACGAGGCCGGCGGCCGGGAGCACGGTCCGGGCCAGTGAACACCGGCGAACCGCCGGCCGTGGCGGCGACGCGTCCCGGGGCGACCACCCCACGGCCATGCCACGCCCTGTCGCCGGCACACGACCTACCCAGGAACCCCACACCCACAGTTCCCCGGGGGCGGACGCCACCGGCACGCAGGCACGGCACTCCGAACGGCGTTCGATCTGTGTGCGCTCGGCGACGACAGATGGACAAGCATGTGAAAGCCGTCCACCGGTGTGGAGCGCCCCGGCCGCATCCGCGATGATGACGACTTGATTGCGGCCATCGCCACGCACGGTCGGCCGCTGGGGATGAGCTCCGGCCGTGCGTCCGGGACCGTTAGTCCAGGTCGCTCTGGCGCGCCCGTGGCACGCCGTCAACGTCGACGCCTCCCCCTTCTCATCACGGAGACATTCAGTGCGCCGGGTTCCCATTCGCATGAAACTCGCGGGCGCGCTGGTGGTGCCGCTCGCGGCCCTGGTCGTGGTCACGGGTCTCGAGGTGGCCGACAGCATGGCGGCGGCCGACGAGGTGCACACCCAGGCCGACCTCGCCACGCGGGCGGCCGGCCCGCCGTCGGTCCTCAGCCTCATCGAGGACGAGCGCAACGCCGCCGCCATCCACCTCCTCGACGCCGCCGACCTCGTCGCGCTCCCCGTCGAGGACGTGACCGAGACGCGGGTCGCCACCGACGAGGCCCTCGCCACCTTCCGCGAGGACATCGCCGCGGGTGGGCGGCAGGTCGAGGCCGCCTACGGTCCGGCGCTCGAGGCGCTCGGAGGCATCGAGGCGATCCGCACGCAGGTGGACCAGGCGCCCGGCACGCGTGGCTTCGGCAACGTCGAGCAGGCCATCGGCGCCTTCGACGCCTACTCGGTCGTCATGGACGACATGTTCCGGGCGAACCTCCACGTCACCCCGGCGATCGGTGACACCGAACTGCGCAGGGGCGCAGAGCTCATCGACCTGACCGCCCGGCAGACCGACCTGATCGCCCGGATCGTCCGGCACCTGCTGGTGGTCACGATCACCGGCGACAACAGGCTGAACCAGGCGCCCGAGGTCACGGACATCTCCCGATTGCTCGGGCTGGTCCGGTCCAACGAGGTGCTGATCTCGACCAAGTCGCGGGGCCAGTACGCCCCGCTGGCCGAGGACTTGCTGGCCGATCCCGACATCCAGCGGTTCCCCGAGTTGGTCGCCGAGGCCGTCGAGACCGGGTCGGTCCCGATCGAGGACATCCTGACCGCCTCCACCGGCACCGACCCGAGCAGGTACGGCTACACGGTGTTCCGGCAGGAGGTCGACGAGACCCTGCAGGCCGAGGCCCGGATCGTCCAACGGACAGCCGACTCACACCTGCGGCGTTACCTCATCCTCGCCGTGCTGGCGACGCTGGTCGCGGTGGTCGTGACCTGGCTGGTGTCCCGGTCGATCACACGGCCGCTACGAGCGCTGACCCTCCAGGCCAAGGAGATGTCGACCGACCGGCTGCCGTCGGTCGTCTTCCAGATCCTCGAGACGCCGCTGGGCGACGACGTCCAGGTGCCGGAGACGCAACCGATCACCGTGCGCACCCGGGACGAGGTCGGTGACGTCGCCACCGCCCTCAACACCGTGCAGGACGCCGCGGTCGAGCTGGCCGTCGAGCAGGCGGTCCTCCGGCGGAACATCGCCGACTCCTTCGTCAACCTGGGCCGGCGGAACCAGAACCTCCTCGGCCGGCAGCTCGACTTCATCACCGAGCTCGAGTCCAACGAGACGCACCCCGACACGCTCGCGTCGCTGTTCCGGCTGGACCACCTGGCCACCCGCATGCGGCGCAACGCCGAGTCGCTGCTGGTGCTGGCCGGTATCGAGCCGCCCCGCAAGTGGGCGGCGCCGGTGCGGCTCGCCGACGTCATCCGGGCCGCGCTGGGCGAGGTGGAGGACTACCAGCGGGTCACGATCCGCAACGTCGAGCCGGCCACGATCCTCGGGTCGGTCGCCGCCGACCTCGCCCACCTCTGCGCCGAATTCATCGAGAACGCCCTGACGTTCTCGCCGCCCGACCAGGACGTCGAGGTCCGGGGGCGCGGCCGCCCCGACGGCTACACGCTCGCGGTCATCGACAACGGCTTCGGCATGTCGGCCGACGACCTCGACCAGGCCAACCGGCGGCTCGCCGGGGGTGAGAGCTTCACGATCGCCCCGTCGAAGTACCTGGGCCACTACGTGGCCGGCAACCTCGCCGCCCGCCACGGCATCCTCCTGCGGCTCGGCCCCACCCCGGGCCACGGCGTCACCGCCACGATCGAGCTGCCGTCGACGCTGCTGACGGCCGACCACGCGGTCCCCGACAGCACCCCGGCCCACCCGCGCGAGGCCAACGCGCACGCCGCCATGGCCGCCGCCGGCGCAGCCGACGCGGCGCGCACCGGGGACATCGCCGCCGGCCGTGCGCCCGCCGCCCGCCAGCCGGACGGGGACACGGACGCCCCCTTCGCCCTTCCGTCGGCCCCCGCAGGCCCGGCGCAGGGCACGAGCGTCTTCGCTCCCGACCCCGTCGGCGACGCTCCGTCCTCCTCGACCCCGGCCCCGGCCTCGGCCCCGACGGGCGGGGGCGACACCCCGTCCGGCGGGCCCGGCTCGCTGCCGCACGGCGGCACGCCCGACGGCACCCCGCTCGCGCCCGCCGCGTCCCTCGGCGCCGATGCCCCCGCCGCGCCTTTCGGCGACCCGGCCGGCGACATGCCCCGCCGGTCCGGGCTCGCCGACGGCGGCGACTACGGCGCGCCGTACACCCCGGGTGCCGGAAGCCCGGTCGCACCGGGCTCCCCCGCCCCGTTCGGCCGCACCGGCACCCCCGGCGGCGTTCCGGGCGCCGGCACCCCCGGTCGCCCCGAGACGCCCGCCGACACCGGCGGCGCCGACCGGGGCCGCGGCGTCCCCGGTACGCCGGGCGGAACGCTCGGATCCCCCACCGGTCCCGGCGACTGGTCCGGGACCGGGGCCGGCCGCACCGGCCGGCCGGAGAACGCCGCACCCCTCGCCCCCGCCGCCCGCGGCGGATCACCCTCCCCTCCGGAGGGGCGGTCCGGAATGCCGTCGCCGGGCGACTGGTACTTCGCGGCGCCTCCCGGCGGCACCCCCGGCCGCGGCGGGGCCGGCGGGATGTCCGGTGAGCCCGGGCGGCAGAGCCCGCTCGACGCCTCCGGTCCGCTGCCGGCGCTCGGTTCGCCGGCGGGCGCAGGGACGGCCGCGCCGGCCGGCTCCGGCGGGTGGGCCTCCCTGCTGGGCGGTGCTCGGCGTGGCACGGACACGCCCGGCACCGCCGATCGGGGTGCCGATCGCGGCGAGGGCAGCGACAGCGACGCCGGGCCCGGCAGCCTCGGCGTTCCCGGGACCGGCGGGGCCGGCAGTGGCGGCCCTGGTCAGCGCGGCGGCGACGCCGGCGCAGCCGGCCCCGAGGACGGGCTGCCGTCCTTCCCCGCCGGGGCCGGCATCGCCGGGCTGGCCAGCGTGAGCTCGGCCCGGCGCAGTGGCGAGAACCCGAACGTCCGTTCGGACTCCGCCCGAACGGCCAGCGGCCTCACCAAGCGCGCCCGCCGTGGTGACGGCGAGCCGGGGCAGGTCGTCAACGTGCCGAGCGACGACCTGCTCGCCTCGCTCTCCCGGCACACGGCCAACCTCCAGTCGGCCAGCGGCCGCCATCGCGCCGTCGACGCCGGAGGATCCGGCGGGCCCGCCCAGTCCCGTCCCGGCCAGGGGTGGGGCCGCGGGCCGGCCGGCGCCCCGACCGGGTCGACCCCGGCGATCCCCACCCGCTACGGCCCCGACACCGCCGCACCGCGCGCCCCGGGCAACTGGGCGCCGGGGCAAAGCGGCTCCGGCTGGCCGGGCGGTGACCCGGGCAGCGGCCCCGCCGGTCCGGGCGCCTCGGGCTGGCCGGGCCGTGACCCCGGCAGGGGCCCCGCCGACGAGCCCACCACGGGCGCCGTCCGCCGCACTCCCGGCCCGTACCAGGGCGACCCGAACCGCCCGGCGGACGACGGTCGCGGCTGGCCCGCCGGCGCCGTCACCGCCCGCGACGGCGGCCCCATCGGCCCCGGTCGCCCAGCGGACCCGGGCGGGTCCGGTCGCCCCGGCGGCTCGAGCGGTCCGCCCGCCCTCGACGATCCCGCCGGCGCCGGCGGTCCTCCTCCCGGGGCGTGGGGCGCCGGTTCGCCCGCCGGTCCGGCCGCAGGCATCCCGGCCGGCCAGGGTGGCCCGGTCGATGCCGGCCGCGGCGCCTGGGGGCGGAACGATCTGTCCGAGCCGGCCGGTCCGGGCGCGGGCCGGGGGCCGGGCGGGGCCGGAGCCGCCGCTGGACCAGCCGGCGGTGCCGGACGCGGCGGCCCGGGTGCGTGGGGAGGCCCGGAAGGCCCGGGCGCCGACGCCTACGGCCGGGCCGGTGGTCCCGGCGGTGGAGCCGGGGCCGGCGGGTACCCGACGGGCGGCCGGGGCTACGGGCGTCCGGCCGGTGGGCCCATGGCGCCGCCCGTGGGCGGCCCGCCGCCGGCGCCCGGCGTGCCCGGCACCATCACCGTGCGGCCCGGGCTGCTCGACGCACCGGGCGGTGGCCCGGCTGGAGCGCCCGCCGGCGCCCGTGGGGGATCCACGCACGCCGGGGCCCCGGGCGGGGCGCCGGGCGGGGGTGGTGGTGACGCCCACGACGACTTCTGGTCCGAGGCCGATGCCGCCGGGGGCCGCGGCGACGTGTTCGGCCGGGACGAGGCGGGCGGCACCACGTCCGGGGGACTGACGCGCCGGGTCCGCGGCGCCCAGATGCCGAACCGCAAGGCACCGCGCCTCCAACGCCGCTCGCAGGACGCGTCCGACACCGCCGAGGAGGCCCCAGAGGGCTCGCCCGCCGACGCGAGCGACGTCTACGGCTTCCTGAGCAGCTTCACAGCGGGTGTCCAGCGTGGGCTCGACGACGCTCGCAGTCGGGAGGAGGGGTCGTCCGATCGCCCCTGACCGTACTGGGGTCACCACACTGAGTGCACGGCGAACACGTCCCGTCCAGGGGCGTCACGTCCCGCGCACACGCCGAGTTATTACGGAACTGTTGAACTGATTACGATCACTGCTTCGTGAGGGGCGGCCGCCTGCCGGTGGCACGCCGCGGCGCCGCCCGAGACCGGTGGGTGGCGCACCTCGACGGGAGGTGGACGTTCAGTGCAGAAGGTTCCCATCCGGGTGAAGCTCGGGGCGACGCTGCTCGTCCCCGTGCTGGCGCTCGTCGTGGTCGCCGCGCTCGAGATGCTGGCTGCCAAGAACGAGAACGACCGGGTGCACAACCAGGCCGAGCTCGCCGCCGTGTCGCTCGGCCCGCCGAGCGTGCTGATCCAGCTGGAGCTGGAGCGCAACATCGCTGCGACCTACATCCTCGGGTCCGAGGACCTGGTGGCGCTGTCCGTCGAGAACAAGGAGGAGGCCTCGGCCAACACCGACGTGTCGGTGGAGGACTTCCGGTCCGCCGTCCAGGACCGCGGTGGCTTCGTCGCCGAGACATATGCCCCGGTGATCGAGGCCCTCGGCGGCCTGGAGGGCCTGCGGCGTCAGACGGCCGAGTACGACGGGCCACGCGAGCTGGCGTCCAACCCCGTCGCCCGGGAGATCTTCGACGGCTACTCGGCGATCATGGACGTCGTCTACGACGCCAACGCCCAGATCCTCCCGACGATCGCCAACCGCGACCTGCGCCGGGGCGCGGAGCTGGCCGACCTGAGTGCCCGGCAGTCCGACACCACGGCGCGCATCCTCCGAGAGCTGCTGCGGGCCAACTTCGAGGGTGAGTCCAACGGGATCGACACCTCCCCCGAGATCGCCAGCCTCGCCGCCGTCCTCGGCGAGCTGCAACGCAACGCCGATGCCATCGACGCCAAGGCCGAGGGCCCCTACCGCGACCTGGCCGACCAGCTGTTCGCCACCGAGCACATCTCTGCTTACCCCGAGCTCATCGAAGAGGCGCTGCGCGGGGACGACCCCGACATGCTCACCACGCTGAACACCTCGACGGGCTCCGAGTCCGGTGAGTTCGGCTACACGGTCTTCGGCCGGGAGGTCGCCGAGCAGCTGCGGGACGACACCAACCAGGTGCGGTCGGACGCCGACACCCGCTTCCTCCGCTACGGCCTGCTCGCCAGCGCCGCGGTGTTGCTCGCCCTTGCTACGACGTGGCTCGTGTCGCAGTCCCTGACCCGGCCGCTGCGCTCGCTCACCCGGCAGGCCAAGACGATGGCGAGCGATCGCCTGCCCAACGCGGTGCGCAGCATCCTCAACACCCCGCTGGGCGAGGACGTCGAGGTGCCCGAGATGGCGCCGGTCCGGGTGAAGACGCGGGACGAGGTCGGCGACGTCGCCGAGGCGCTCAACACCGTGCAGGAGACGGCGCTGGAGCTGGCCGTCGAGCAGGCCGTCCTGCGGCGCAACATCGCCGATTCCTTCGTCAACCTGGGCCGACGGAACCAGAACCTCCTCGGCCGGCAGCTCGACTTCATCACCGAGCTCGAGTCCAACGAGACCGACCCCGACACCCTGGCCTCGCTGTTCCGGCTCGACCACCTCGCCACCCGCATGCGGCGCAACGCCGAGTCCCTGCTCGTGCTGGCCGGCATCGACCCGCCGCGGAGATGGTCGGCTCCGGTCCGCCTGACCGACGTGATCCGCGCCGCCCTGGGCGAGGTCGAGGACTACCAGCGAGTGACCGTGCTCGGCGTCGAGCCGGCCATGGTCGTGGGCTCGGCGGCAGCCGACCTCGCCCACCTCTGCGCCGAGTTCGTCGAGAACGCCCTGACGTTCTCGCCGCCGGACCAGAACGTCGAGGTCCGCGGGCGCCATCGCCCCGACGGCTACACGCTCGCCATCATCGACAACGGCTTCGGCATGGCTCCTGAGGACATCGAGCGGGCCAACCGCCGCCTCGCCGGCAGCGAGAGTTTCACGATCGCCCCGTCGAAGTACCTGGGCCACTACGTGGCCGGCAACCTGGCGGCCCGCCACGACGTCACAGTGCGGTTGGAGCCGTCCCCGGGCAGCGGCGTGACGGCGATGATCCACCTGCCGCCGTCGCTGCTGGCCGCCGACGCCACTCCTGCCGCCAGCGCCATGCCGGGCGTCGGCGGCGGGGAAGGCGCGTTCCTCCACGGTGCCGTCCCCGCCGGCGCCAGGCCCGTGCCGGAGGGCACCGGCCCGACCGGCGCCGCTTCGGGGCCCACGGGCCCGGCGGGGGCCAGCGTCGTGCCTGCCGCCGTCGGGCCGACTGGGCCCGACGCAGCGGCGCCCGGGATGACCGGGGCCGTGGCCACGGGACCGTTCGCCGGGATGGTGCCCGGCGAGCGAGGCGCCGGGCCGACGGCCGAGATGGGCGGGGCCGGCACGGTCGATGCAACGCCGGGCGCGGGCGCCGGGACCACGGCCGCGCTGCCGTTCGGACCGGGGTCCTCGCCGACCGTCGGGCCGGTGGCACCGCCCCCGGGGACGTCGACGTTCGGCGACCTCGCCGAGGCCTACGGGAGCGGGCCCGCAGCCGGGGGCGTCCCCGGTACCGGGGCGCACGCCGTTCCGCCGGGACAGGGATGGGGCTCGGATGCCGGGCCCGACGACACCCACGCCGGCGAAGCCACGGGCAACGGCGTGGGCCCGGCGGAGTCCGGCGAGTCGTTCGGCTCGCATTGGGCGCCGCCCGGGCACGAACCGCAGCCGGGCGCGCCCGACGGCGATCCGAGCACGGCCGGTGGTCCCGGTGCGGGTGGCGCCGTGGGGTCCCCCGCGGGCCCCGGTGCACCGAGCGCACCCCGCGACGGCGAGTGGCCGGGGCGGGCCAGGGAGCCGGCGGCCCGCGGTGGGGGGCCCGGCGTCGACCGTCCGGGCGGGACGCTCGGCCCCGAGCCGCTGTCGACGCGCACCGACTCCGGCCGCACCGGGCGGACCGCCAGCGGCCTGACCAAGCGCACGCCCCGCCAGGGCGGCCCGAGCGCCAGTGTGCCGCAGGGCGAGCTGCTCGACGCCCTGAGCCGGGCCAGCCGCAGCGCCGACCGGCGCCCGGGGCGGCCGTCCGGTCCGGTCGGCCTCTCCCCGGCCCTCCCGCCGCCGGGCGCCCGCATGGGTACGCCCGGCGGCCCGGGGGCACCGGGCGCGGTCCCGTCGCACCCGGCGGCGCCGGGCACCGGTGCCGGGACCGACGCGGGTGGCGGGGCCGATGCGCCGCCGGCCGCCGCCGGCTGGGGCGACCGGCCGTCCGACGGGATCCCGCCGGCGCCCGACACGACGGCACCCCCGCCGCTGGCGGCCCGGCGTGGCCCCGGCCGCCGGGGCCTCACCCGTCCGGGCAGCGGGCTCGGCGGCCCGGTGGGCACCGGCGTCGCCAACGGGCGCGAGGCCGACTCGCGGGGCCGGAGCGGTCCCGCCGCGACGCCCGCCGGCGGCGGTGAGCAGGGCCAGACTCCCAGCGGGCTCGCCCGCCGCGTCCCGGGCGCACACCTGCCGTCCAACGGGCCGGTCCTGATCCCCCGCAGCGACCGCGACCCGGGCGTCGCCCCCGGCGCGGGCGGGCCCGGCCCGTGGGGCGCCCAGAACGGCGCCACCCGTCCGGGAGGCACCGGCGGAGCCGGTGGTCCCGGTGCCCCGGCCGGCCCCAGCGATGTGACCGGATCGTTCGGCTTCAGCGTGTTCGGCGACACGCCGGCCGGCGACGCCGGCTCGGTGTGGTCTGCGCCCGACCGGCGGGCAGGCGGACCGACGCCGCCGCCGGAGGCGTCCGTTCCGCCGGGCCTGAGCCCGGTCCCGCCGCGAGCGGGCAACGGCGACGCCGAGGGGACCGAGCGGGCCGAGAGTGTGTACTCCCTGCTCACGAGCTTCACGGTGGGTGTCCAGCGAGGGCTGGACGAAGCGGCCACCGGTCACTCCGGCAGCACGAGCGACCGGAGCTGACCTCGGCGGTCGACGGGTCGGCGCCGACGAGGGGCGGTACCGGCCCGGTCGACCGGTCACACGCCTCCACCGTCGTCCGGGTGGCCCGCCCGGCCGGCGATCCCGCCGGCCGGCGGCGGGCAACCGGCCCGGACGGCGGGTCAGCCGAGCTTGGTGAGGGAGCGGCGCAGGTTGCGGATGGCCTGCTGGATCCGCTGCTCGTTCTCGATGAGGGCGAACCGGACGAAGCCCTCGCCGCCCGGCCCGAAGCCCACGCCCGGGGACACGGCGACCTGGGCCTCGCGCACGAGCATCGAAGCGAACTCGACGGACCCCATCTCGGCGTACGGCGCCGGGATGGGCGCCCAGGCGAACATCGAACCCCGCGGCCGCGGCACCGACCAGCCCAGGCGGTGTAGCCCGTCGATGAGGGTGTCGCGCCGACGCTGGTAGACGGCCTGGACCTCCTGCGGGACGTCCTGGGCCTCGTTGAGCGTGACGGTCGCGGCGATCTGGATCGGCTGGAACGTGCCGTAGTCGAGGTATGACTTGAGTTTTGCGAGCGCCTGGACGACGTCGGCGTTGCCGACGAGGAACGCCGTCCGCCAGCCCGCCATCGAGAACGACTTCGTCATCGAGTAGAGCTCGACGGCGCACTCCTTGGCGCCGTCGGCCTGCAGGATCGACGGCGGCTGATACCCGTCGTAGCCCAGTTCGGCGTAGGCGTTGTCGTGCACGATCACGACATCGCGCTCGCGGGCGAAGTTGACGACGTCCTGGAAGAACTGGAGGTCGACGCAGGCGCCGGTCGGGTTGTGCGGGAAGCTCAGCACGATCACCCGGGGCTTCGGCCACGAGTAGTCGTACGCCTCGCGCACCCGGGCGAGGAAGTCGCCGTCGCTCGACATGGGGATCTCGCGCGCCGAGGCGCCGGCGAACAGCGGCCCCCAGATGTGGATCGGGTACGACGGCGCCGGCACCAGGGCGGCGTCGCCGGGGCCGAGCAGCACCCACATGAGGTGCGAGAAGCCCTCCTTGGCCCCGATCGTCGAGATGATCTCGCGCTCGGGGTCGAGGGCCACGCCGAAGCGACGCTGGTACAGGTCCGCCACGGCCATGCGGAGCTTGGGGATGCCCCGGCTGGACGAGTAACGGTGGTTCCGGGTGTTGTGCGCCGCCTCGCACAGCTTGTCGACGGCCAGCTGCGGCGAAGGGATGTCGGGATTGCCGAAGCCCAGGTCGATCACGTCGACGCCTGCTCGCCGGGCGTCCACCTTCAGCCCATCGATGATGGTGAAGACGTACGGGGGCAACCCGGTGATGCGGCGGAACTCCATGCGCCCACGGTAGTCCTCGCTACGTAGGGCGTCCCCGGCGTTGTCGGCCCGGCGGCGGCCCGGCGAATGGTCGGGTTGCGCGGGGGCTCACCCGGGCAGTGATGGCCAAGCCACACAACGCAGGATCGGCAAGCGTCACGTCCTGCTGGCTGGCGTCCAGTAGCCGTCAACCCTCATCATGCTGGTCGTGACCGAGATCGATGTCGTCGTCGAGATCCCTCGAGGCAGCCGGAACAAGTACGAGTTCGACCACGAGGCGCACATCTTCCGCCTCGATCGGCGGCTGTTCACGGCCACGGCGTACCCGGCCGACTACGGGTTCGTGCCCGACACGCTGTCGGAGGATGGCGATCCGCTCGACGCCATGGTCCTGCTCGACGAGCCGACGTTCCCCGGGTGCTACGTGCGGTCCCGGCCCGTGGGCGTGTTCTGGATGACCGACGACGCCGGGCCCGACGCCAAGATCCTGTGCGTGCCGGCCAACGACACCCGTTTCGAGGGCATGAGCGACATCTCCGACCTGCCGGCGCACCTGCCGGACGAGATCTCGCACTTCTTCGAGGTCTACAAGGTGCTCGAGCCAGGCAAGCATTCCAGCGTGCGCGGGTGGGAAGGCGTGTCCGCCGCCGAGGCGGAGATCGTGGCCTGCCGCAAGCGCTACGCGGAACTGCACCCATAGGCGCGTCGACGAACGGGCGCCGGCATGCCGGCCATGGCGCGCGTCGTGGGTGGCGTGTCGGGCCCGGCAGAGGGTCTCGTCAGAAGCGCAACAGCGCGCCGATGCGCCCGAGGACGTCGAGGTCGGCGTTGCCCACGCAGATCTCGACCTGGCACGACTGGGCCAGGGCCTCCTCGACCGTCTCCTCGACGAGGTCGTCGACCTCGATCATCTCGCCGCCGCAGCGCTTGCAGCGGCGGCCCATGACGGCGAGCACGTCGCAGCCGTCGCAGCGCCACCCCGACTCGACGTAGCCCTGGGAGACCAGCAGCGTCTGCGCCCGGTGGCCGGCGAGGGCGTCGACGACCGCGGGCAGGCCCGCCACGCCGAGCCGCCCGGCCCCGACGGCGGCGCGCAGCTTGTCGACGAGGACCGCCTCCCGCTGGCGCTCCACCTTGGACTCGATGGCCTGCGCCGCCGCGAGTACCTCGCCGTAGGCGGCGCCGATGGGGACGTTGAGTCGGCCGGACAGCCGCCGCCGCAGGTAGGGATGGAGGCTGGCCTCGAGGTCGCCGGCCAGCCCGTCCGGGGCGGCCAGGGCCAGGTGCTCGAACCGGTGCTGCTGCCACACGTCGAAGGCGACGTTGGCGGCGTTGCGGAGGTGCTGCCGGGTGCCCTCGTCCTGCTGGGCCGGGTCGACGCCCCGGTCACGCTCGCCCTTGTCGCTCTCGCGCTGTGCCTGGCCGAACAGTTCCGACCGCTCCACCAGTCGGCCCATCTCGAACACGAACATGCGGGCGCGCTGGCGGTCGGCCATGAGCACACCGATGGGCTCGTGCTCGCGCAGGACGGCCTCGAGCTGGCCGACGGCGGGCATGTTGTTGACCACGATGCGGTTGTGGACGCGGACCGGGAGCTCCATGACCTCCCACATCCCGGCCGCCGAGCAGGCGAAGACGGCGAGGCCGCGCACGCGGGACCGGTCGATGCCGCGGCGCACGAGCGCCTCGATGCGGTCGAGGTCCCGCTGGACCGAGGCGTCCCTGTCGAACCGGCTACGGGCGTCGCGCAGGACGCGTTCGACCTCGTGTTCGAGGTCCTGCCGGCGGTGGAGGCGGCGCCCGTCGACGTCGAGGTAACACGACGTGACTGGCGCCGACTTTCCCTTGATCGAGGCCAACTCTCGGATCGCGGCTTCGGTCAATGCCGGCACGGCGCCCCCTCAAGGTTCTCGAGTCGCAGGTTCACCGGATCGTACGCGAGGAGGCCTCTGCGCGCTCGTGAGCTGACGATGTGCTGGTCAGACGGTGATTGCGAACGCCGCCGAACGTGGCCTCCGCCCACTACCGGACGGGGATGCGCTGCAGTCCTGCATCGCCGGGTGCACCGTCCGAGCCGGGGTCGCCACTGCCGCCGTGCCGGCGGGCTCCGCCGGCGGACGGCCCGGCCGGACGAGCGGTCGGCGCCCGCCCGCCCATGCCGGTGGCGTCGCGCACCAGCGAGCCGAGGCTGCCGATGGCGCCGACGAACTGGGTGACGGTCTCCGGGTCCTCGACTAGGTCCTCGGCAACGTCGAGAAGCGCCCGCGCCGCTTGGATCAGCTCGCGCGCCGCCGCCTGGAGGTGCTCGACCCCCTCCCGCGCCCGCTCGGACGTCGCAGCCCGCTCGCCCCCG
>DATFOS010000149.1:0-3001 GCA_035265325.1 Acidimicrobiales bacterium | reverse complement strand
CGGGTGGTGGATCAGGTCGCTGCTACGGTGATCCTCCAATCGTGGCTGGACGCGGGCCGGCCACGGGGGTGATTCCGCCCGCCGCCGCACCGCCCCGCATCGTGCATGCCGTTTCCAGACGACAACGACCCAGCTCCGCCTGAGCCTCGCCGCCGCATCCGTCGCAGGGACGACGACCGCGACGTCAATGACGAGTTCTGGAGCCGGGGCGGTGCCCCGGAGGAGCGACGGGGGTCGCGGTGGCGCTCGTCGAGCCGGCGCCAGAGGGCGGCCGACGCCCCGGCGCCCTCGCCGCGTGCGGTCGACGAGCCGGGCGCGCCCGGCGCCCCACCAGTCCGGGGCCCCGCGCCGACGTTGGACGACCGAGCGGCGCCTTCTCCGCAGTCCGTCGCGCCCGGCCGCGGGAGCTACGCGCCGCCCGCATGGCGTGCCGATCCGCACACGCGCCGCGGCCGCTACGGTCCGGAGATGGCCCAGACGGGTGGCCAGGGTGCGGCGACCGGCGACCCGCGTCTGCCTCCGGGCACCCCGCCCGCGGGCTACGTCCCGGGGCCCGCCGGGCCCGGGCTGGCCGCGACCGGTTCGCAGCCGGCGCCGCCCTACGCCCCCGACGCCTACGGCGGCGAGGGCGACCCCGACGACCCCTACGGCGATGACAGCTACTACGACGACGATTACGACGAGTACGACGAGGGCGAGGGCGAGGAGGGCGATCTGCGTCGGCGGCGGGGATGCCGGGCCGTGCTCGTAACGCTCGCGGTGCTCGTGCTGGCCGTGGCGGTCGGGGGGTGGTTCGCCTGGTCGTGGGTCCAGCGCAGGATCGACCCGGCGGGCGAGCCGGGCGAAACCGTCCTCGTCGAGATCCCGGAGGGTTCGTCGACCAGCGACGTCGGCCAGGAGCTGGCCGACGCCGGCGTGATCAGCGACGCGACGGTGTGGGACTGGTACATCCGCGTGCGCGACCCCGGGTCGTTCCAGGCCGGCAACTACAAGATGCAGCTCAACTCGTCTTTCACCGAGGCCATCGACGCGCTCGACGAGGGGGCGCTCCCGCCCGACGCCGTCCTCGTCACGGTGCCCGAGGGCTACACCGTGGCGGAGACCATGGCCCGGCTTACCGACCCCGAGGACGGGGTCGAGGGCTTCACGGCCGAGAGGCTCAACGCCGCCCTCGAGGCGCCCGAGTCGCGGTCGGCCTTCCTGCCCCGCGACCAGGCGTCGCTCGAGGGCACGCTCTTCCCCGAGAGCTACGAGGTCGAGAAGGGCGACACCGAGGCGGTGGTGATCCAGCGCATGGTGACCCAGCTCGACTCGGTGCTGACCGAGCTCGATGTGCAGGCCACGGCCGAGCAGTTGGGCTACACGCCGTACCAGGTGCTGATCGTGGCGTCGCTGGTCGAGGAGGAGGCGCGGGTCGACGAGGACCGCCCCCAGGTGGCGCGCGTGATCTACAACCGGCTGGCCGCCGAGATGCCGCTGCAGATCGACGCCACGAGCTGCTTCGACAAGGGTGAGCCCGGCTGCACCCTCACCGAGGCCGACCTGGCGTCCGACTCGCCCTACAACACCCGCAACCGCCAGGGGCTGCCGCCGACGCCCATTGCGTCGCCCGGTCGGGCCAGCATCGAGGCGGCGCTGTCGCCCGCCGACGGTGACTGGCTGTACTACGTGCTCGACGCCGACGCCAACGACGGGTCCCACGTGTTCACCGCCGACTACGACGAGTTCGTCGACGCCAAGAACAAGTGCGAGGCGGCGGGTCTGGGGTGCGGGTGACGCCGCCGGGCCCGTGCGCCGGGGCTGCGCGCGGGTGATCAGCGGGTCGACCCGGCTGGCGGCCCTGATCGGGTCGCCTGCGCGCCACTCACTGTCGCCGACCGTTCTCAACGCGGCCTTCGCCGCCGCCGACGCCGACTGGGTGTACCTGGCCTTCGAGGTGCCCGACGGCGCGGGAGCCGCTGCGATCGCCGCCGCCCGGACGCTCGGCATCGCGGGGCTCTCCGTGACCATGCCCCACAAGGCGGCCGCCCACGGCGCCGTCGACGAGCGCACACCGGTCGCGGCCGAGCTCGGGTCGGTCAACTGTGTCTACTGGCACGGCGATCGGCTGGTCGGCGACAACACCGATGGCGCCGGGTTCGTCGATGCCCTACGGCTCGACGGTGGGCTCGACCCGGCGGGACTGCGATGCGTCGTCGTGGGGGCCGGCGGCGCCGGCCGCGCGGTCGCCCGGGCGCTTGGCGAGGTGGGCGCGGCCGACATCGCGGTCGTCAACCGCTCCCCCGAGCCCGCCGTTCGCGCCGCAGCGCTGGCGGGCCCACGGGGCCGGGTCGGCGACCACCGCGACCTGGGGGCGGCCGACCTCGTGGTCAACGCCACGTCGCTCGGGATGGGGATCGTCACCTCCACCAACGGCTCGCCCGAGCCGCTGCCGCTCGACCCGGCCACGATCCACCACGGCCAGGTGGTGGTCGACCTCATCTACCAGCCGGCCACGACACCCCTGCTCGCCGCGGCGCGTGACCGGGGCGCCGTCACCATGAACGGCCTCGGCATGCTGATCCACCAGGCTGCACACCAGTTCAGGCGGTGGACGGGCGAGGACCCCGCTCTCGACGCCATGTCAGCGGCTGCCGTCGCGGAGCTGGCCCGCCGGACTCCTCGCACGGCCGGCTGAGACCGTCCCCCTCCGCGTTTCGGACGGCGGTTCCCGGGCGACGGCGACCTGGCGTGGCGGCCGACACGGGAGGGTGGTGTGTCCGCCGCTGGGCGCGCGGTGGACGCACGGTTTAGGCTGGTGGTCGCGCTGGGGAAGTTGGGCCGATCACTCGGAGGTACAGCTTTGGCGCTGCAAGGATCCCTCGACACGTTTTCGCTGCCGGACGTCCTGCGGCTGCTGGCGACCACGACCAAGACCGGGCGACTCCGGCTCGAGGGTGATCGTGGGCAGGGCAACGTCTGGCTGCGCGACGGCTCGGTGGTCGATGCCGTCGCCGACCGC